>CAKTZP010000038.1 GCA_934636045.1 uncultured Oscillospiraceae bacterium | reverse complement strand
CACGCCCTACCGTACCCGTGTACGCCGACGGGCGTGAGTTGCTTGTCTTCCGAACTTTTTTGCAGTCTGTCAGCGTGTCGAAAAGGGTTTTTCGACACGCTGCAAAATCGGAATGCTAAGCTGCATTCCGATTTTTTGCTGCAATGGGGCGGAAAGCGGAAGGCCAACGGCGGACGCTGCGGTGTGGGAAAAAGCCGGGGCTTGCGCCGGCGGCGGTCGGTGTAGTATAATACAAGCCGGCCGGGGAGCACGGCGCAGGGCGCGCAGGGCACCGGCCGGAATCGCGAGCATTGGGAAAGGAATCAAAACTGCAATGAATCAAAAAGAAGTGAGCGAGCTGCGCCGCCGGTGGAAGCCGGAGAAAAACGCAGTCGGACATATTTACGGCTGCTTTGTCAACAGCGCCCGCGAGATCGTTGCCGAGCTGGACGAGTCGCTGGGGCTGATGAACCAGCAGGAGGCGGAGAACTATCTGGAGCTGCTGCGCAAGGCGCTGTCCGGCACGCTGGACAAGAACCTGATCGACATTACGTTTTCCACGCAGCAGGTCATGCACGGCGAGGAGCACAAGCTCCTGTCCGAGCTGCGCGCCTGCGAGCTGAAGGATGCACAGCTGCGGCAGACCTTCTATCAGAAAATCGCCGCGTCGCTGGAGCTGGACAATCAGAACTATCTGATCTTGCTGGCCAACGACCACTATGACGTTCCGCGCCGCGGGAAGGACGATCTGGAGCAGGAGGACGCGTCGGAGGAGGTCTTTTCCTATCTTGTCTGCGCCGTCTGCCCGGTCAAGGCGGGCAAGCCCGCGCTGGGCTATTTTGCGGGTGACAACGAATTCCGCTGCACCGCCAGCCAGCTGGTAACGGCGCCGGAGCTGGGCTTCCTCTTTCCGGCCTTTGACGACCGCTGCACGAATCTTTACCGTGCGCTGTTCTATTCGCGCAAGCCCGCGGAGCTGCATCAGGAGTTTATCGAGGCGGTCTTCCGTACTGAGCCGCCGATGTCTGCGCCGGAGCAGCACGAGGCGTTCACGTCCGCGCTGACGCATTCGCTGGGCACGGAGTGCAGCCTGGAGGTCGTGCAGGGCGTGCACGAGCAGCTGACCGCGCGGATCGAGGAGCACAAGGAGCGCAAGGACCCCGAGCCGCTGACCGTGACCACCGGCGAGGTGAGCGCGATCCTGCGCGAATGCGCGGTGCCCGCGGAGCGGGTGCAGAGCTTCCAGAAATCCTGCGAGGAGCACTTCGGCAAGGACGCGGCGCTGAACCCCGCCAACCTGATCAACGCCAAAAGAGTGCAGCTTACCTGCGGAAGGATCACGCTGTCCGCTCCGTCCGAATGCAGCTATCTGCTGGAGACCCGTACCCTAAACGGCCGCCGCGTCCTCATCATCCCGCTGGAGGACGCCTTGGAATTCAACGGCGTTCCGGTAGAAATACCCGACGAGACGACGGCACAATGAAAAAACTGTCCTGCCGCATTTTTGAATGCAGCAGGACAGCGCGTTATAAGCGAACCTCGGGGAAGTATTGTTCGGCGAAGTCGACGCTGGGAACTTGGAAGGTGCGGTTGTTTAGATTATTTAGACTGCCGGCATCGGTGGTGAAGCGGAAGGTCAGACGGTAGGAGTAGAGCGCCTGATACGTCCGCTCAGCTTGGCGGCCGGTTTTGCCGTATTTGCCGTCGCCGAGGAGCGGGTGGCCGGCGTGGGCGAACTGCGCGCGGATCTGGTGCGTGCGGCCGGTGACGAGCTCGCATTCCACCAGCGCCAGCCCGTCCTTGACGGCGAGGGTCGTGTAGCGCGTTTCGCAGGTGCGCGCGCCTTTTTGCGGCGTATCGGTGACATAAACGCGATTTTGGGCGGCGTCCTTGAACAAATAGCCCTTCAAAACGCCGTTTTTCGGCTTCGGGCTGCCCTCGACGATGGCGATATAGCGCTTGTCCAGCTCACGGTCCTTGATTTTCTGGTTCATCACGCGCAGCGCCTCGGCAGTTTTGGTGGCAATGACGATGCCGCCGGTGTTGCGGTCGATGCGGTTGCACAGGGCAGGGGTAAAGGCGTTTTCCTCGCGGGGACGCCATTCCTTTCTTTGGTACAGATACGCCTGAATGTGGTCGATGAGCGTTTTGCCGAGGGGAGCGCCGTCGTGCGGATGGACGGATACGCCCGGCGTCTTGTCCACAAGCAGAATGTTTTCGTCCTCATAGACGATGCGCAGCTGCGGCGTGGTGACCGTCAGGTAGGCATTTTCGGCCGAGGGGGTATCGAAAAATTCGTCGTTGATGTATAATTGCAGCGTGTCGCCCTCGCACAGGCGTGTGTCACGGTCGACGCGCTGGCCGTTGCGCTTGATGCGCTTGAGGCGGAGATATTTTTGCGCCAGAGACGCCGGAAGCAGCGGAACCGCCTTGGCAAGGAACCGATCGACGCGCTGACCGGCGTCATTTCGGCCGATTTTCAGCTCTTTCACGGCCATCGCCTCCTTTCGTTTCTTACTATGCGGGAAAATATCGCGAAAGTCAAGCATATTTGTGAGAAAAAAGCAAAAAAGCATTTGACATCCGGGCGGAAAACCGTTATAATATCTCCTGCACGACTATGAGACAGGGGATTTCTATGCTGCTAGGGTTGTCTAACATCATCGCAACGCCGGATAGCGCGCTGCCGTTTGAGACAGAGCTCGACCTCTCCGCGCTGGAGTTTGGTGGGGCGTACCCCGTCAGCGAGCCGGTGCACGCGGCCGGAACGGTGCGGAATGTTGCGGGCGTCCTGATTTTGGAGGCCACGCTTTCCACGACGCTCCATGCGCAATGCGACCGCTGCGCGACCCCGTTTTTGCGTGCCGTTTCCTATCCGGTCAAGGCGGTGCTCACCCGCGAGCTGGAAAATGAGGACGAGGCGGACGTCTGGACGTTCCTTTTGCAGGACGACTGTGCCGACCTCGACGAAATCCTCACCACCGCGTTCGTCCTAAACATGGATTCGAAGCTGCTGTGCAAGCCGGACTGCAAGGGCCTGTGCTTCCGCTGCGGCAAAAATCTGAACGACGGCCCCTGCGGCTGCCGTCCCGAAGCCGATCCCCGTTTGGCTGTCCTTGGGCAGCTTTTGAAGGATAAGAAATCAAAGGGAGACGCTGAGTAATTTGGCGATTCCCGCGTAACTCTGACCAAGGAGGTGTCATTCATGGCTGTTCCCAAGTGTAAAGTTTCCAAGGCAAGACGGGATAAGAGACGCAGCTCCCACTGGAAGCTGTCCGTCCCCGGCGTCGTTGCTTGCCCGAAGTGCGGCGAAGCGCGTCTGCCCCATAGAGCCTGCAAGAACTGCGGTACCTACAATGGCCGCGAGGTTCTCCCGGTTGCTGAGGCAAAGTAATCCTTGAGAGAATGAAGAGATGAGGAAGGCGGAGCCTTCCTCTTTTCTTTTTGCGCGGTATTTTGCCGAGGGCAGGCGGTCCTCGATGCCCCGTTGCTGGCACTATCGTTTCTGCGTCCGGAATTCGCGGCGCGATGTGGGCATCGCGCCCTACGCAAAGTTTTGGATTGGGCGCAACAACGCCCCTTACTGCGTAGGGCGGGCTGCCCTCAGCCCGCCGGTGTTGGCACTTCTGTTTTGCTGCAAACCATATCTAACGCACGCCGCGGTATGGCGGGGGGCGAAAAATGGTTGTCGTTGGGGGAAAATGCGGCGGGGGGTTGCAATGGCGGGGGATTTGTGAGATAATAACATGAAAAATTATGCGGAAGCGGCGCGGAGCGTCGGCTTCTGCGGGAACGAAGGAGGAAATTACGATGGCAAAGCCTCTGGTTGCAATCGTGGGCAGGCCGAATGTCGGCAAGTCCATGCTCTTTAATAAACTGACCGGAAAGCGCGCGGCGATCGTGGAGGACACGCCGGGCGTGACGCGCGACCGCATCTACGGCGACTGCGACTGGAACGGGCGGGAATTTGCGCTCGTAGATACCGGCGGCATCGAGCCGAACACGGACAGCGAGATGCTGAAATTCATGCGCCGTCAGGCGGAGATCGCCATTGAGACGGCGGATGTGATCGTGATGGTCACGGACGTCAAGACCGGCGTGACGGCGGCGGACACCGAGGTCGCGACGATGCTGCTGCGCAGCCGCAAGCCGGTTTGCCTTGCGGTGAACAAGTGTGACAGCGTGGGGCAGACGAACCCGGACGTCTACGAATTCTATTCGCTCGGCCTCGGCGATCCGATCGAGGTCTCCGCGGTGCACGGCCACGGCACGGGCGATCTGCTGGACTGGTGCGTGGCGCACTTCCCCGAGGCGACGGAGCAGGAGGACGAGGGCGAGATCATCAATGTCGCCATCGTCGGCAAGCCGAATGTGGGCAAATCCAGTCTCTTGAACCGCATCCTCGGCGAGGAACGCGTGATCGTCTCGGACGTGGCGGGCACGACGCGCGACGCGATTGACAGCTACTTTGAAAACGACTTCGGCAAGTACCGCTTCATCGACACCGCCGGCATGCGCCGCAAGTCGAAGGTGGATGATGCAATTGAAAAATATTCCAACATGCGCTCCATCGCGGCCATTGACCGCGCGGACGTGTGCCTCATCCTCATCGATGCCAACGACGGCGTGACCGATCAGGACACGAAGATCGCCGGCTTGGCGCACGAGGCGGGCAAGGCCTGCATCATCGTCGTGAACAAGTGGGACACGGTCGAAAAAGAGACCAACACCATGAACGAGATGACCGCAAAAATCCGCGCCGATCTGAGCTATATGACCTATGCGCCGGTGCTGTTTATCTCGGCGCTGACCGGCCAGCGGGTCGGAAAGCTGTTCGAACTGATCAATTACGTTGCAAACCAGAACGCCATGCGCATCACGACCGGCATGCTCAACAACATTCTGGAGGACGCGACGGCGCGCGTGCAGCCGCCCACGGACAAGGGCAGACGCTTGAAGGTGTATTATATGACGCAGGTCGGCGTGAAGCCGCCGCATTTCGTCATTTTCTGCAACGATGCTCGGCTGTTCCACTTCTCCTACCAGCGGTATCTGGAAAATCAGATCCGCTCGGTGTTCGGGCTGGAGGGCACACCGGTGCGCATCACGATCCGGCAGAAGGGGGATAAGGACGAATAATGGCACTGCGAATCATTGCGTGCATCGTTCTGGGCTGGTTCTTTGGCGGCTGGAACGGCGCAATTTTGGTTTCCCGCGCGAAGATGCACGAGGACGTGCGCGCGAAGGGCAGCGGCAACGCCGGACTGACGAATTTTTTGCGCAGCTACGGCGGCGCGGCGACGCTGCTGGTGCTGCTGATTGATGTGGGCAAGACGGTGGCGGCATGTCTGATTGCGACGCTGATCCTGCCGCAGGATAAGACCTTTGCAAAGGTGCTGGCGGGCTTTGCCGTACAGATCGGGCATATTTTCCCGGTATTCTTCGGCTTTCGCGGGGGCAAGGGCATTGCCTGCGCCGGGATCGTGGCGCTGATCACGGACTGGCGGATTTTTGTGATTGCCTTCCCGATGTTTTTGATCGTGTTTTTTGCAACGCGTTATGTGTCGCTGGCCTCCATCACCGGCATGCTGGCGATGGGCGTGCTGTTTGTGGTGTTCCACGCGGGGCAGCCGCAGGTGTGGAGCATCGGCGTGGCCATGGCGGCGCTGGCGATCTTCATGCACCGCAGCAACATCGTCCGGCTCTGTAAGGGCACAGAGCGCAAGACCCACTTCCACAAGGCAAAAAACGAGGAGGAAGCGAAATGAAGGTACTGGTTGTCGGAAGCGGCGGCTGGGGCACGGCGCTGGCGCTGCGCCTGCTCGACGGCGGCCACGCGGTCACGCTGTGGTCGTACCATGACGCAGAGCGCGCGGTGCTGGAAAGCACGCATGTCAATCCGCTGCTGCCGGGCGTGCAGCTGCCGGAGACGCTCCGCCTGACGAGCAGCGCGGAGGCCGCCGCGGAGGCCGAAATGGTCGTATTTGCGACGCCGTCGTTTGCGGTGCGCGCGACGGCGAAGACCTTTGCGCCCCACCTGCGCGCGGACGCGCTGGTCGTCTCGGTCACGAAGGGCATCGAGGACGGCACCGGCTGCCGCATGAGCCAGATCATCACGCAGGAGACCGGAAAGACCGTCGTTGCGCTCTCCGGCCCGTCGCATGCCGAGGAGGTCAGCCGCGGGCTGCCGACCGGCGTGGTCGCAGCCTGCGCGGATAAGGCTCTTGCCGAGCGGGTGCAAAATGCCTTCATGAGCGACTGCCTGCGCGTGTATACCTGCCCGGACATCATCGGCGTAGAGCTGGGCGCGGCGCATAAGAATGTCATCGCTCTGTGCGCGGGCATCTGCGACGGCATGGGCTACGGCGACAATACCAAGGCGCTTTTGATGACGCGCGGCCTTGCCGAGGTCGCGCGTCTGGGAATGGCCATGGGCGCAAAGCGCGAGACCTTTGCGGGTCTTGCGGGCGTGGGCGACCTGATCGTCACCTGCACGTCGATGCACTCGCGAAACCGCCGCGCCGGGATTCTGATCGGGCAGGGCGTGGAGGTGCAGGAGGCGATGCGCCAGATCGGCGCGGTCGTCGAGGGGTACTACGCGACGCATTCGGCCTACCGGCTGGCCAAGCAGCACGGCGTGGAGATGCCGATTACGGAAATGGCCTATGACCTTCTGTACAACGGCGAACCGGCCTCGTCCGCGCTCGGGCGGCTGATGCGCCGCCAGAAGACCTCGGAGACGGAGGATGCCGCATGGGCGAGGTGAGCGCATGAGGCAAAAGGAGCTGCTGCGCAGCCTGAAATTTCTGCTGTTTTCCATCTCCGCAGGCGTCGTTCAGGCGCTGAGCTTCACACTCTGCCGCGAGCTGCTGCACTGCAGCGCGACGGTGAGCCATCTGATCGCGCTGATTTTGTCCGTGCTGTGGAATTTTACGCTCAACCGGCGCTATACCTTTCAATCGGCGAACAATATCCCAAAGGCGATGCTGCTGGTGGCGCTGTTTTACGCGGTGTTTACGCCCGCCTCAGCGTGGCTGACGGCGCGGCTGGCCGATGGGCTGGGCTGGAACGCCTATCTTGTCGAGGGCATCAATATGGTGCTCAATTTTGTGCTGGAATTCCTGTACGACCGCTTTGTTGTGTTCCGCACGTCGCTGGACACGAACGAACGCGCACAGAAGGAAAATAAAAAGAATCCAGAATGTCAAAAAAACGCCCAGCGATAGTTTTCGGAGGGAGGAAAAGTGTGAAAGGGAACCGTCAGGGTTCCCTTTCACGTTCAATAACCCCGCCGCAGCGGGCAAAATTGCAAAATAATTTTCCTTATTCTATTTTGCAATTTTGAAGTCCGCTTGTCAGGAAAGTCCGTGAGGACTTTTTTGACAAGCGGACATAACGGCCGGACGAGCCGCATAGGCTTCACCGAGGTGAGGGCAATGCGGAAATTTGTGCGGCGCAATCTGCCAATGCTGACGGTTTTGTTGGCATTGGCAGTTTTGGTTGGGATAGCCGCCGGAAAACAGGAACGGGCGCTGCCGACGGGCTCATGGGGGCTGAGCTTTCAGACCGAGGGACAGCCGCCGGTGGGCAACGCGTCGAGCGACGCGCTGCGGCAGTACGGCGCGGCCTACTTGGGCGACACGTCGCAGAAGGTCATCTATCTGACCTTCGATTCCGGCTATGAAAACGGCTGCACGGCGCAAATTCTGGACGTGCTGAAGCAGCACAACGTCAGCGCGGCGTTTTTCCTTGTGGGCAATTACATCGAGCAGAATCCGGAGCTGGTGCGGCGCATGGTCGACGAGGGACACACGGTCGGGAACCATACCTACCATCACTATGACATGTCAAAAATCGGCGACATGGACAGCTTTCGGAAGGAGCTGGAGGACTTGGAGGCACTTTACACTGCGGCGACCGGACAGACGATGCAGAAGCTCTACCGCCCGCCGCAGGGCATTTACTCCGAGGAAAACCTCAAAATGGCGCAGCAGCTGGGATATCACACGGTGTTCTGGAGCCTTGCCTACGTCGACTGGCTGAACGACCAGCAGCCGACGTCGGAGCAGGCCTTCTCCAAGCTCATCCCCCGCATCCACGACGGCGCGGTCGTCCTGCTGCACAGCACCTCGAAAACCAACGCGGCGATTCTGGACGATCTGCTGACCCGCTGGGAGGCGCTGGGCTATCATTTTGATACGCTGGAGCATTTGTTTGCGGGGCAGCAATAAAAATCATGGGCATCCGGGAAGCCGGGTGCCTTTTTGTTTAGACCGAAAGCTTGCGCCGATTGCGGCGGGGTCAGGGGACCCCGCCCTACGGACGATGCTCGACGGTGCCTCCGGCGGGTCGATGCGGGCATCGACCCCTACGGGTGGTGGACGGGAGTGTCTGCGTGCGGGTCGTCGAGGACGCCGACCCCTACATTGCGTGGAGGATGTCACGCCCTGCGAGCGGCGGGGTCAGGGGACCCCGCCCTATGAACGATGCGCGACGGTGCCTCCGGCGGGCCGATGTGGGCATCGGCCCCTACGGGTGGTGGACGGGAGTGCATTGAAATCGAAAAAATGGCAGGCTGTGGAACGAGCACCCGTTTTTTACGTCAAAATACTGGGATATTTATGAAATATTTTTCATAAAAGTGTAACCGCCATATCGAAAACGGTGCTTAACAGGGTGAAAGGACCTTTCAAATCAAACAGGAAGAAAGGAGCGGAGCGTTTTGGAGGACAGCAAAATCGTCGCGCTGTATTTGCGACGCAGCGAGGACGCTATCAAGCAAACCGCAGAAAAGTACGGCAGCCGTCTGCGGGCGCTGTCGTATCGGATTGTTGCGGACAGACAGACCGCCGAGGAGTGCGAAAACGACACCTATATGGAAGCATGGAGCTCCATCCCGCCGCATGAGCCGAGAACGCATCTGTTTGCGTTTCTTGCCCGCATCACCCGCCACCTTTCCCTCAACTGCTGCCGCGACCGCAGCCGCCTGAAGCGCAGCGCATATCTTTGCGAGCTGAGCGCCGAGCTGGAGCAATGCATTCCCTCGTCGGAGGATGTGCAGCGCCGCGTCGAGGGGCTTGCACTGGGCGAGGAGCTAAACCGCTTTCTGGGTGCGCTGAGTGAGGAAAAACGGGATATTTTTGTTCGGCGGTATTGGTATTTGGATTCCGTCGCCGCGATCTCCGGGCGCTTCGCGATCTCTGAAAGTAAGGTAAAAACGGTGCTCTTTCGCTGCCGCGAGCGACTGCGGAAGCAGCTGGAAACGGAGGGCTATACGCTATGAACGGAAACGATTTTTTGGAGAAAATGGAGCTGATCGATCCCGCCTATGTGGAGGCGGCGGACAAGGTGCCGAAAAAGAAGCGCGCCGCGTGGCTCAAATGGGGCGCGGTCGCCGCCTGCCTGTGTGTTGCAGCAGCCATTGTGGTTGCGGTCGTGCCGCAGCGGGAGAGCCGCAGCCGTCCGAGCCGATCCATTTGGGCACCACGGCGCCGTCGGAGTCGGAGCGGGAAAGTGATGCGCCGACCGAGCCGAAAACGGAGAAGCCGTCCGAGCGGGAGACCGAAGCAACGACCGAACGGAACTCCGATACCGTCAGCTTGGAGAAGATCACGATCCCCGACCTGTACGCGGGCTTTGGCTTCGAGGGCTTCGCAGTCTATGACATTTCCGAGTACCGAAGGGGAAACCCGTGGTCGCCCGATATGGAGCTGACAACGCTGCCAGTATATCGCAACGGCGCTTACGATCCTTCCCGCGCAGGTGTGCCGATCGGCTTGACGGAGGAGAAAATGAGGGAGCGGTTGGAGCGATATGCCAACGCGTTTGGCTTGACGATTCTTTCCACGGAAACAAAATGGGAGAATGTATATGTAAAACTTCATGACCCGCGAACGGAGCGAAAGGCGGTTTGGGTAGAGGCGCAGACCGACGGGGGCGTGCTGCGCGCTGCGGCAAGTGGCGGCGTCAGCCTTGAGCCTTCAAGGAAGCGAGCGATGCTTCCGGAGGGCTACCGATTTACGAACAGCTCCACGACGGACGAGGAAGCAGGGAAAACGCTGGCATATCTGACGGAGCAATATGCTGATGTGCTTGGTCTTGTGCAGCCGGTCGCCGTAACCTACGGCGACTATAACATCGATGGAGAGTTCTACCGCAGCTATGAGGTTTACGACGATGCGGGGACGGCGGAGGAGGTCATTTTGAACTATAATTTCCGTAGGGTACGATTTATCCCGGATGAGCATTCCGGCGATGCTTCCGAAAAAAGCGGGGCGGGCGCCTTGCGGCGTATCGTGCTGGGCGACGGGCTGCTTTTGGCGGAGAAGCTGGGCGATTATCCGATCATCTCTGCGGAGGAGGCAAAGGAGCTGCTGCTTTCGGGCTGTGGCCAGAGCAGCGTTCCGCCGGATTATCCCGCACCGACGGCTGAAACGGTCGAGCATGTGGAGCTGATCTACCGCATTGGAGCACTGGAGGAGGTGCTGCTGCCGTATTATCGCTTCGATGTGCGCCTGCCAGATAAGTCGAATTGCGGCGCAGAGCTTGGCTTGAAGAGCTACGGCGTATACTACGTTCCTGCGATTGCCGCAGAGTATATTACGAATATGCCGACCTATACCGGCTGGTTTAACAGCTGAACGGCGCGATGACAGGATTCGTCCGTCGAGGCTGCCTATACACGGGATGACGCGGGCATCGATCCATACGAACGGAATGCAGAGCAGGAAGCGGCGGCTCGCGGTGCGCGGGCTGCCGTTTTTTGCGGAAAGTATGGGAAAAAGCAAAAAAATTTTGTCAAAACGCTCAAAAATGATTGACAGTTTTCGTGAATTCTGCTATAATCTTTAATCGCGTGAGCATAGATTTCTGGCAATGCCGGAGGTGTGATTTTCATCGTGCTTGATGAGCTAAAGACCGCCGAGAAGGTGGTCGGGATCAAGCAGCTGCGCAAGGCATTAGCTGTGGGCAAGGCGAAGACCGTGTTCATCGCCGAGGACGCAGACCCACTGCTGACGGAGCCGATCGTCCGCCAGTGCCGAGAGAGCGACGTTACCGTAGTGTTTGTTGCGACGATGCAGCAGCTCGGGGCAGCTTGCAGTATCCCGGTTCCCGCCGCCGCTGCGGCGATGATTTGATAATTTTGGTATCCAACGGAATATTTTAACAATATTCCGGGATAATATAAACGCTGTAAAAAGCGGAATTCAAAAGAAAGGAGAACAACATGCCTACTTTTAATCAGTTGGTCAGAAAAGGCAGAGAGCAGGCCACCTACAAGTCCACGGCTCCCGCTCTGCAGAAGGGTCTCAACACCCTGAAGAACCGCGCTACCGATCTTGCATCTCCCCAGAAGAGAGGCGTCTGCACCGCAGTTCGTACCACCACCCCGAAGAAGCCGAACTCCGCGCTTCGTAAGATCGCCCGTGTTCGCCTGACCAATGGCTACGAGGTTTCCGCCTACATCCCCGGTGTCGGCCACAACCTGCAGGAGCACTCCGTCGTGCTGATCCGCGGCGGCCGTGTGAAGGACCTCCCCGGCGTCCGTTACCACATCATCCGTGGTACGCTCGATACGCAGGGTGTTCAGGGTCGTATGCAGAGCCGTTCCAAGTACGGTCAGAAGCGCCCGAAGGCCAAGAAGAAGTAATCGCAGCCCAACGCCTGAATTGCGGGCGATTTCCGCCGGCAAGAGCAAGGCACCCCGCCTTGCCATGCGTTTTTTATATATTTTTTAATGTATGGGAAACTCTTGGCAGGCACAAAACGGTAGGTTCAGCCTATCGAAGTACCTATGAAATCATTTTATGAAGGAGGGAAGCAAAGTGCCCAGAAGAGGTAATGTTCCCAAGAGAGAGGTCCTTCCGGATCCTGTCTATCACTCCACTCTGGTAACTAAGCTCGTCAACAGCGTCATGCTCGACGGCAAGAAGGGCGTTGCCCAGCGTGTCGTCTACGGCGCATTTGAAATCGTTGAGCAGAAGACCGGCAAGAACGGTCTGGAAGCCTTCCAGCAGGCGATGGAAAACATCATGCCTTCCCTGGAAATCAAGTCCCGCCGTGTCGGCGGCGCCACCTACCAGGTTCCGCTGGAGGTTCGCCCCGAACGCCGTCAGACTCTGGGTCTGCGCTGGATCACCGCTTACTCCCGTAAGCGCAGCGAAAAGACCATGAAGGAACGTCTCGCAGGCGAGATCATGGATGCCTGCAACAATACCGGCGCCTCTGTCAAGAAGCGCGAGGATACCCACAAGATGGCAGAAGCCAACAAGGCATTCTCCCATTTCCGCTGGTAACAAAAAAGGAGTTACTGAATGCCGAGACAATATTCTCTTGAGAATACAAGAAATATCGGTATCATGGCGCACATCGATGCCGGCAAAACCACCACGACCGAGCGTATCCTGTTCTACACCGGCCGCACCTATAAGCTGGGTGAGACCCACGAGGGCAACGCCGTCATGGACTGGATGGAGCAGGAGCAGGAGCGCGGTATCACGATCACATCGGCCGCGACGACGTGCTTCTGGCGCAAGTGCCGCATCAATATCATCGACACCCCGGGTCACGTCGACTTCACCGTTGAGGTCGAGCGCAGCCTGAGAGTGCTCGACGGCGCAGTCACCGTGCTGTGTGCCAAGGGCGGCGTCGAGCCGCAGACCGAAACAGTCTGGCGACAGGCTGACAAGTACAATGTGCCGCGGATGGTCTATGTCAACAAGATGGACATCATGGGCGCCGATTTCTTCAATGTTCTCAACATGATGCACGATCGGCTCAAATGTAACGCTGTTCCGATCCAATTGCCGATCGGTGCTGAAGCGGACTTTAAGGGCGTCATTGACCTGATCAAAATGAAGGCCAACGTCTTCTATGATGAGCTGGGCAAGGACGTCCGCGAGGAGGAAATTCCCGAGGATCTGCGCGATCTGGCGCAGGAATACCGCGAGAAGCTGCTCGAATCCGTCTCCGATCAGGACGACGAGATCATGGAGCTGTTCCTCAACGGCGACGAGATCCCCGCAGAGAAGATCCGCGCCGCGATCCGCAAGGCGACGATCGCAGTGCATATGATCCCCGTTACCTGTGGCACATCCTATAAGAACAAGGGTGTTCAGGAGCTGCTGGACGCTATTGTGGACTATATGCCGTCCCCCTTGGATAAGAAGGGAATTTCCGGCGTGAATCCCAAGACGGACGAGGAGGAATTCCGCCCTGCGGATGACAACGCCCCCTTCTCCGCGCTGGCGTTCAAGATCGCGACCGACCCCTTTGTCGGCAAGCTCTGCTTCTTCCGTGTCTACTCCGGCACCGTGAGCAAGGGAACCACCGTTCTCAACTCCACCAAGGGCAGCCGCGAGCGCCTCGGACGTATCATGCAGATGCACGCCAACCACCGCGAGGACATCGAAACGGTCTACTCCGGAGACATCGCCGCCGTCGTCGGTGTGAAGAACACCACCACGGGCGATACCTTCTGCGACGAGAAGCACCCGATCGTCCTCGAATCCATGGAATTCCCCGAGCCGGTCATCCGCGTCGCCATTGAGCCGAAAACTAAGGCGGGGCAGGAGAAGATGGGCATCGCGCTCATGAAGCTGGCCGAGGAGGATCCGACCTTTAAGACCTACACCGATACCGAGACCGGACAGACCATCATTGCCGGCATGGGTGAGCTCCATCTGGAGATCATCGTCGACCGCCTCCTGCGGGAGTTTAAGGTCGAGGCCAATGTCGGCGCGCCGCAGGTCGCCTATAAGGAGACCGTGCGCGGCAATGCCGATGTGGACATGAAGTATGCCCGTCAGTCCGGCGGTAAGGGTCAGTACGGTCACGTGAAGATCAAGCTTGAGCCGAACGAAAGCGGCAAGGGCTATGAGTTCATCAATGCCGTCACCGGCGGTGCGATCCCGAAGGAATACATTCCTGCGGTCGATCAGGGCATTCAGGGCGCGATGACCGCCGGTGTGCTCGCCGGCTTCCCGGTCGTCGATGTCAAGGTCACGCTGTATGACGGCTCGTATCACGAGGTCGACTCGTCCGAGCTTGCCTTTAAGATTGCCGGCTCGATGGCGTTCAAGGAGGCCTGCCGCAAGGCGCAGCCCGTCATTCTCGAGCCGATCATGAAGGTCAGCGTCATCGTCCCGGAGGAATATACCGGCGACGTGATCGGCGACATCTCCTCCCGCCGCGGCAATATCCTCGGCATGGAGCCGAGAAACGGATCCACGCAGATCGACGCCAATGTCCCGCTGTCTGAGATGTTCGGCTATGCGACGGATCTGAGAAGCCGCACGCAGGGACGCGGTCAGTATTCCATGGAGCCCAGCCACTATATTGAGCTGCCTAAGAATATTCAGCAGGAAATCGTTGAAAAACACGGTTCTTACTGAAAAAACCACTTGCCAATATGCATTTTTTAGTGTATAGTGGTAGGTGAGCGATTCAAAAATTTTTATTTACCATTCATAAATCAAACAGGAGGATTTTTTCAATGGCAAAGCAGAAATTCGAAAGAACAAAGCCGCACGTTAACATCGGCACCATTGGTCACATCGACCATGGCAAGACCACGCTGACTGCTGCGATCACCAAGTACCTCTCCTTCTTCGGCGACGCTGCCTTCACCGATTATGCAAACATCGATAAGGCTCCCGAAGAGAAGGCTCGTGGTATCACAATCAATACCGCTCACGTCGAGTACGAGACCGAGAAGCGTCACTACGCTCACGTTGACTGCCCGGGTCACGCCGACTATATCAAGAACATGATCACCGGCGCTGCACAGATGGACGGCGCGATCCTCGTTATCGCCGCTTCCGACGGCCCCATGGCTCAGACCAAGGAGCACCTGCTGCTGGCCCGTCAGGTTAACGTTCCCTCCGTCCTCGTCTTCCTCAACAAGTGCGACCAGGTCGACGACGAAGAGCTGCTTGAGCTCGTCGAGATGGAAGTCCGCGAGACGCTGGACTTCTACGGCTTCCCCGGAGACGACACCCCCATCATCCGCGGCTCCGCGCTGAACGCCCTGATCTCCGAGTCTACCGACCCCAACGCCCCCGAGTATGCCTGCATCAAGGAGCTCATGGACGCGGTTGACACCTGGATCCCCACTCCTGACCGTATGGCTGACAAGCCCTTCCTGATGCCTGTCGAGGACGTCTTCACGATCTCCGGCCGCGGCACCGTCGCTACCGGCCGTGTCGAGCGTGGCCAGATCAAGAAGAACGAGCCCGTTGAGATCGTTGGTCTCATGGACGAGGCGAAGTCCACCGTCGTTACCGACATCGAAATGTTCCACAAGCTGCTCGACTACGCAGAAGCCGGCGACAACATCGGCGCTCTGCTTCGCGGCGTGGACAAGAAGAGCATCGAGCGTGGCCAGGTTCTGGCGAAGCCCGGCTCCATCCATCCCCACACCAAGTTCAAGGGTCAGGTTTACGT
>CAKTZP010000037.1 GCA_934636045.1 uncultured Oscillospiraceae bacterium | reverse complement strand
TTGCCAGTGCCCTGCTTGGCCAGCAGCTCGCCGAAGACCATCGTCGTCAGCACCGCGCCGGTGACGTTCAGGTCAAAAACCCACTTGAACGCGTCTACGTCGAGGTGGAAGAAGTCCAGCTCCGGGGAGACGGTGGCCTGCTTCTTGTTGCCGCCCGCGCCGTTGATGAGCACGTCGATGTGGCCGTACTTGGCCACGACGGCGTCGCGCGCCTCCTCGAGGCTGGCGCGGTCGAGGACGTTGGCCTTGACGGCGATCGCGTCGCCGCCCGCGGCGTTGATCTCGTCGGCGATCTTCTGCGCGTTTTCGACGAACAGATCCAGCAGCGCAACCTTCGCGCCCTTCTTCGCCATCTCCCGCGCCATCACGCCGCAGATGATCCCACCTGCGCCCGTAATGACTGCCACTTGTCCGCTGATGTCAAAGTTAACTTCATGCATTTGCGATACCTCCAAAGGTTAAACTTTTTCTCCCAAATTGACCATTTCAATGTTGCCGTTGGGGCAGCGATTGTAGCACATGCCGCAGGCGACGCAGTCGCCCTTGCAGATCTGCATGGTGTCGTCCGCCGCGACGAACGGGGCAAAGTCCGTGCAGATGGTCTTGCATAGCTGGCAGCCCTCGCCGCAGCCGCAGTTGAGGCAGCGGGCGGCTTCCTTCTGCGCCTCGGCCTCGGTCAGCGGGCGCTCATAAGGGTGGAAGCTCGTCTTGCGCTCGGCGGCCGGGGTGGTCAGGCGCAGGGGGTTGGGCTCCTTTTTCAGGTAGCCGCTGCGCTTGCGCACGGCTTCGGGGTTGACGGTCTTCACCGCGGCAACAGGCTCGAGCGTGGCCTGCGCGCCCCGCACGAGGCGGTCGAGCTGCGCGGCGGCGTTCTTGCCGGCGGTAATGGCCGAGATGATGTTCGTGATGCGGCCGGGCAGGACAACGTTCTCACCGGCAAAGCTCTGCGCGGTGTAGGCATTTTCCAGAATCGTCGTGTCGCAGGAAAGGCGCATCTTCGCGCCGTTCACGGTAAAGCTGACGGCGTCGGCCGCGATCTCGGTGACGGCGGCGTTTTCCAGCACACTGACACCCTCCTCGCGCGCCAGCGCCAGCGCCTCGCGATAGGCGCTGCGAGTCGGAAGTGCGGCCGGCGCCAGCAGCGTGACCTCCTGCGCGCCCAGCCGGACGGCGGCACGCGCGGCGTCAATGGCCGGCCAGCCCGCGCCGATGACGGCAACGCTGCCGGTCAGGCGGAGGTCTTCGCCGGTGTTGACGCGCAGCAGCAGCTCGCGCGCATCCAGCGCGGTCGTTGCGCCGGGGATGGCGGCGGTCTGCTTTTCCCACGCGCCCGCAGCGGCAAAGACGGCGTCATAGCCCTCCGGCGCGGCGGTCAGCGCGGTCTGGAAGCGGAACTCCACGCCTGCCTGCTTCAGCTCCTCGACGGTAGCTTGTAGCTCGGCGCGGTGTCCGGCGTAATTCGGAACGGCATAGCGCAGCAAGCCGCCCGCTTCGGCTTCTTTTTCAAAGACGGTCACGGCATAACCGGCCTTCTTCAGCTCGGCGGCGCAGGTCAGTCCTGCGGGGCCCGCGCCGATGACGGCGACGCGATGGCCGTTCGGCTCGGTCTCGCTCCACGCGGGCTTCCAGCCCTGCGCCTTGCCGTAATCCAGCACAAAGCGCTTGAGCGCGCGGATCTTGACCGGTGCATCCACGCTGCCGCGGACGCAGACATCCTCGCAGGGATGCTCGCAGACCAGCGCGCAGAGGTTTTGCAGCGCGTTGGTGCCGGTGATGAGCTCCCACGCGCGGCGGTAGTCGCCCTTGGCGACCTTCTGCACATAGGCCTGCACGGGAACATGGTGCGGGCAGGCACTCTTGCAGGGCGCGGAGAGATTGGGTTCCTTGATTTTGGCGTAACCGGCATACAGCGTGACGTCCGTGGCGGTCTTCACCTCGGGGACGATCAGGCCGCGCATCTGGGAAAGGTCGGTGTAGCCGTGCTTCTGCATGTAGTCGTGCAGCCCGGCGATCATCGGCCGGACGATGTCGTAGCCGGAGATCAGCGTCTCGGCACACACGCCCAGAAGCGTACCGCCGCAGAGCACCATTTCCACCGCGTCGCGCCAGTTGGTGATGCCGCCGGCGGCCATGATGGGCGGCTCGAGGCCGCAGACCTTGCGAATTTCATAGGTGTCGCGCTGTGCCAGCGGCTTGAGCCAGCTGCTGCAATAGCAGCCCATGGACAGCTCGTCCTGCAGATGGAAGGCCGCGCCGCCGGGGTTGTCGAGGTTGATCGGCGGCATGCCCAGCCGGTTGCCGGTGCCGCCGACGGCGTCCGCCCCGGCCTCGTAGAGCGCCTTGGCCACGTGGGCGATCTGGCCGCCCTCGGGCGTGAGCTTGACGAACAGCGGGATGTGCAGCTCCTTTTTGATCGCGCGGACGATCTCCGCGGCGATCTCGGCGTGCTGCCCCATGCTGGCACCGGTCTGCTTGGCCGCATGCTGGCTGCCGCCGGAGGTCATTTCCAGATTGTAGCTCATGTTCGGGCAGCACATGTTCAGCTCGATGATGTCTGCGCCCGCTTCCTCGAACTTTTTGGCCATGTTGACCCAGCCCGCGGTGCCGTTGTCGCCCGCGTAGGTGATGTTGGCCATAAGCTTGAGGTCGTGCAGCTGCGGCTTTGCGTCGCGGATGAGCTGGAGCCCCTGTTCAAAGGTCAGGCGCTTTTCGGCGGTGAAGGCCAGCGCATTGCGGTCCTTGAACAGCGAATAGCGGGGCTTGCGGTTGATGTAGGGCGCGGGGTCGATGCTCAGCTTGATGCTGGCCGCCGCCCAGCCCGTGCGCTCGATCTCCACGAGCTGGCGCACGGATTTGGTCGTCGGACCGGAGGCCACGTAGAACGGGTTTTTGAACTCGATGCCCGCGACCGTTACCGGAATGCGCAGCTCGGGAACGTTCTTTTCCATGATTATCCCTCCTTGTGGGGGTTGCGGATATGAGTGCCGTCCTTGGCAGACTTGTAGATGAGGTTGATGACCTTGAGGGTCTCGAGGCCGTCGATGCCGCGCAGACCGACCTGCGCGTCGCGGTCGGCGAGGGCGCACTCGACAAAGTGGCTGATCTCGCCGCAGTAGCCGAGGGAATACTTTTCATCGACCGCAGGCGTCGACCAGCCGGTCGTGACCTCGGCCTTTTCGACGGTGTAGTCGAGGCCGGGGATGGAGAAGACCTTGACCGGGCCGGAGAAGGACAGGTCGACATGGATGCAGCCCTGCTCGCAGTAGATGTCCAGCACGTCCTCCATGCCACCGATGGTAACATAGTTGGCCTCGAGGGTGGCGTAGGTGCCGTCGTCAAAGCGCATGAACGCGCCGGCCCAGTCCTCGCCCTCCATCTGGTCATGGACAAGGTTATGCTCCTTGCCGCCGGAGGTCATGGCCGTGAGGGAATCCCACTTGTTGTCCTTGAGCGCCAGCATGAAGCTGACGGGATGCACGCCGAGGTGCACCATGCAGCCGCCGCCGCAGTACTTCAGCAGCTGGGCAAACGGGCTGTGCGAGCCGCTGTGGCATTCGCGGGCGCGGATGTACAGGGGCTTGCCGAGCTGGCCGCTTTCCAGAATGCTCTTGGCCTTGCGGAACGCGGGGGCAAACAGCCAGTCCTCGGCGTAGTAGATGTGCTTGCCGAGGCGGGCGGCGGTGTCGACCATATCCTGCGCATCGGCGACGGTCGTGGCCAGCGGCTTTTCGCAGATGATGCTGTGCCCGGCGCTCAGCGCCTTGATGGCGACGTCGTGGTGCAGGAAGTTCGGCATGCAGATATCGACGAGGTCGCACTCGCACTGGGCGATGGCGGTGTCGTAGTCGTCATAGACGGTGTAGCCGGTGAAGCCGTAGCGCTTGGCCAGCGCCTCAACGCGGCTGGTATCGCGGTCGCAGATGCCGACGATCTGCACCTTGTCCAGCAATCGGCTGTAGCCGTCGGAATGCAGGTCGGCGGAGAAGGCCGCGCCGATCAGAAGTACGCGCAATTTTTCCATAATCGTATCTCCTTCAGAAATTGCTGTAGTTGAACCGCTCCTTCGCGGCCATGTAGGCAAAGGCGTCGTTCATGGCGTCCACCGCCAGCTCGGCGCAGCGAGCAAAGACCTTTTCGCCCTTTTCGGCGTCGGCCTTGCTCGGCTCACCCCACACGCCGCTCGGGGAGGCGCGGAAGATGCTGCCGTAGCTCAGGTAGGGGCGCGCAACGTTCGGAACATAGTCCACCGCGCGCTCCATGTGCACCGTTTCCGGCGCAACGGCCAGCATCTGCGAGGTCTCGACCTCACCGGCGTGCAGCTCGGTGTTGGTCTCGATAATGCCTTCCTTGTAAAGGATCGGCCAGAGCGTGCAGGGGTCGACGTTGACGACCATCAGGTCGGGGTTGAACTTGGCGTTCAGGTCGCGGATGAGCGGGGTCATGATGAACACGCCGCCGTGGCATTGCAAAATGCCGACCTTTTTGAAGCCCTGCACCTTCAGGCTCATGATGATGTCGTTCATCATCTGATAGAAGGTCACCGGCTCCATCCAAACCGAGCCCTTTTTGCCCATCTGCTCGCGGCAGGTGGAAATGGGCAGCGCCGGGAGGAGGAAGGCATTCATCTTTTCGGCCACGCGGCGGCCAAGCTCGGAGGCAATGGCCCAGTCGGTCATGACCGGCAGATGCGGGCCGTGCTGCTCGATCGAGCCGACAGGGATGATCGCCAGCTCGGGGTCGAGCGCCATGATTTCATCAGCGGTTTTCCGGTACATAGCGATTCCTCTTTTCGGTAAAATTTACAGCTTCGAGGCGCTGTCCTTGTCCAGATAGAGCGCGGCGTTCCTGTGCTCGCGCAGGATGCTCGAGGGGCAGGCGGTCGTGACCGGGCCATAGAGCGCGTTCTTCACGGCATTGGCCTTGCGGCCGGTCGGAACGACGCAGATGGCCTCGGGGGTGCGCATGATGTAGGACATCGACAGGCTCATGGCGCGTGCGGGCACGTCGTCAAAGGTCTTAAAGCAGCCGTCGTTGACCTGCTGCTGGCGGCAGACGTCGTCGAGGTCGACGATCTTGATGATCTTCGGGTCGTTGAAGTCCGCGACGGACGGATCGTTGAAGGCAAGATGGCCGTTTTCGCCGATGCCGAGGAAGATGAGGTCGGCGGGATACTTGGTCAGAAGCTCGGAATACTCCTCGCACTTCTTTTCGGCATCCTCCGCCTTGCACAGCAGGAAGTGCAGCTCCTTGAACTTCACGCGGTCAAAGATCGCGCGGCGCAGGAAGCAGCCGAAGCCGGCGGGCTCTGTCTCATCGATGCCGATGTACTCGTCCTGATGGAAGCCGCGAACCTTCGACCAGTCGATGTCGTACTTCAGCAGATTTTCCAGCAGCTCGTTCTGGGACGGGGCGGCGGCGAAGATGACATTCGCCTCGCCGCGGCGGGCGATGATGGCATTGATGCGGTCGGCCGCGTCCTTGGCGGCGGCGGCGCCCATTTCCTCGCGGGTGTCGTAAATATAGACCGGCAGATTTTCAACCTTTTTGGTAAGCATAATTGTTCTCTCCTTATTGATTTCTCGTCGAACCGAGGTAGGCGGCGGCAACCTCCGGGTTTTCCAGCATTTCCTTGCCGGTTCCGGACATCACGACGTGGCCGGTCTCGATCACGTAGGCATAGTCGCAGATGCTGAGGGACTTTTTCGCGTTCTGCTCGACGAGGATGACGGTGATCCCCTCGTCGCGGATGCGCTGAATGTTGCGGAAGACGTCGTTGACGATGACCGGGGCCAGACCCAGCGACGGCTCATCGAGCATCAGAACCTTCGGCTTGGCCATCAGGCCGCGGCAGATGGCCAGCATCTGCTGCTCGCCGCCGGAAAGCGTACCGGCGTCCTGCTGGCGGCGCTCGCCGAGGCGCGGGAACATTTCGTACTGCTCCTGCAGCAGGCGCTCGATCTCCTTGTGGCCGTGGACGGTGTAGGCGCCCGCGCGGAGGTTTTCCTCCACGGTCAGACCGGCGAAGATTTTCCGTCCCTCCGGCACCTGCACGACGCCCTGACGGACGACGCGGTTTTCCTTGGTCGGCAGCGCCTCGCCGCGGCAGAGGATCTGTCCCTCATACCTGACCGCGCCGGAGATGGCGTTGATGATGGTGCTCTTGCCGGCGCCGTTGGAGCCGATGATGGCGGTGATGGAGCCCTCGGCGATGTCCATATCGACACCGCAGACGGCCTCGTGCACGCCGTAGAAGACCTTAAGGCCGCGAATTTCCAGAATGCTTCCCATGGCTCAGTCCTCCTCTCCGAGATAGGCCTTCAGAACCAGCGGATCGTTCTGAATTTCCTCCGGCACGCCCTTGGCAATGGTCTGGCCGAAGTCCTGCACGTAGATATAGTCGCTGAGGTTCATGACCAAGTCCATGCGGTGCTCGATGACCAGAATGGCCAGCTTGGGGTATTTTTCGTGAATTTCCCGGATGAAATCGACCAGCTGGAAGACCTCCTCGGGGTTCAGGCCGGCGGCAGGCTCGTCGAGCATCAGGATCTTCGGGTTGGAGACCAGTGCGCGGGCAATCTCCACGCGGCGCTGGATGCCGTAGGGCAGGTTCGACGGGCGCACCGAGGCGTACTGGTCGAGGTTCAGCAGCTCCAGGCATTCCATGGCGCGGCGGGTGGTCTCCCTTTCGCGCTTCCAGCGGCGCGGCAGGAGGAACATGGCCTCGATGAGGCTGTACTTGCCGTCGAAGTCCAGCGCGACCTTGACGTTATCCAACACGCTCAGGCCGGTGAACAGGCGGGTGTTCTGGAAGGTACGCGACACGCCGAGGCGTGCGGTCTCGATCTGGGACTTTTTGGTGATATCCTCTCCGGCGAAGGTCAGAGTGCCCTCGTCCGGCTGATAAATTTTGGAGATCAGGTTAAAGATGGTGGTTTTGCCTGCGCCGTTCGGGCCGATGATGGCAACGATCTCGCCCTCGTTGATGGAGAAGGAGAAATCCCGGACGGCCTCGACGCCGCCGAAGCGCTTGCGCAGGTGCTCCAGTTTCAGGACACAGTTGCTCATTGCTTACCCTCCTTGCTGCGGCGGCGGGCGGTGCGCTTGAGCCAGTTGAAGCTCAGCTCGCTTTCGCCCATGATGCCCTTGGTGCGGAAGTTGATGACGATGATGATGAGCAGGCAGTAGATAACGGTCTTAAAGCTCTGCAGGTCGATGCCGAAGAGCTTGATGCCCTTGAGGAATTCCGGCAGCACCTTCAGGCCTGCGGCCGAAATGACCGAGCCGGTCAGGGAGTTCGTGCCGCCGAAGAACAGCAGGATCTGCATCTCCGCCGACAGCGACCAGTCGAAGGCGTCCGGGGAGATGACGCGGTTGCGCAGGCCGTAGCAGATGCCGCCGACGGCCGCGATCATGGAGGCCAGCACGTAGATCTTGACCTTGAGCCGGTACACGTCGATGCCGAAGCTGCGGGCAGCGATCTCGTCGGTCTTGAGCGCGATGCACATCCGGCCGAAGCGGGAGTACTTGAGGTTGCGCACCATGAAAACGATCAGCGCCGTGATGCCGAGGATGATCCACACCAGCCCCTTGACCTTCGGGATCTTGGAAAAGCCGATGGACGCGTTGGTGTAGTCGCCCAGAAGAATGACGATCGACGAGATCATCTGTCCGAAGGCGACGGACAGCAGCGCAAAATAGTCACGCCGGAGCTTGAGCGTCGGCAGGCTGATGATCAGGGCAATGAGGCCGCTGGCCGCAATGCCGATGATGGCCGTGGAAAGGATGGGCAGGGAGAGGTACTTTGCAAGGCAGAAGGTCAGGTAGGCGCTGATGGACATATAGGCCGCCTGACCCAGCGAGAACATGCCCGCAAGGCTGGTCATGGAGAACACGCCGCAGACCGTAATGACGGAAATGCAGGCCATCATAACCAGAGAGATTTGATAGTTACTCATTGCGCACCTCCTTAGACCTTGTCCTTCGCGAACTTGCCGGCAATGCCCTCGGGACGCACCGCGAGGAAGACCAGCATGATGCCGAAGAGGATGATCGGCGTGGACAGCGAGCCGAGCCAGTAGGTCAGCACCATTTCCACTACGCCGAGCAGAATCGCAGCGGGGATCGCGCCGCTCAGGCTGCCGAGGCCGCCGATGACCGAGGCGATAAAGCCCTTGAGCATCATGGAAGCGCCGAGTGAGGGGTAAACGGAGTACTTCGCACCCAGCAGCACGCCGGAAATGCCCGCCAACGCGCCGGCAATGGCAAAAACAGTCATGATGACCACGTTGGAGTTGATGCCCATCAGGCGGCTGGCACCGGGGTGGATTGCAACGGCACGAATGGCAAGGCCGATGCGCGTTTTGTTAATAACATAGAGCAGGATCGCGAGGATCACCAGCGAAACAACAAGGATCAGGGTGTCGATGCTGGAGAAACGGAGGCTGCCAATATGGAAAGTCGTGCTGGAGAACACCGCCGGGAAGGCGTAGATGTTCTTACCGAAGAACACGTTCAGAATCTGCTCAATGAGAATGGCCACCGTAATGGAGGCGAGGAAGTAATACAGGGTGGGCGCCTGCTTTTTGCGGATGCGGCGATAGGCCACCGTGTCGATCAGCAGGGCCATGACAATGCCGCACACCGTGGTGAACAGCACCGTGACATAAAAGGGAGGGGGGTTATCAAACGCCGCTTGAAAAAAGTAGCCGATGAAGGCGCAGGCGCTGATCATGCCGCCGTGGGCAAAATTGCTGAATTTCAGAATGCTGAAAACAATCGCAAAGCCGACGGCAATCAGCGCGTACACTGCGCCGAGAGAAATGCCGCTGACAAGTAGCTGAAGTGTCATAATTACGCTCCTTTATATAAAGAGATGCTGCAAAACGGACTTCAATCCCGTTGCAAGCAAGAATCCATCATTGACCGGTTGCTTCGATCCTCTGCCTTTTTGGGGAAGACATTCTCGTTTTGCAGCACGTCCTTTGGCCTCCGCCCCTCTGACCGCCTTGCGGCGGTCAAAAAGGGGAAAATGGAGGACCATAGCCGGAACCGGCCTTGCGGTTCCACATTCCGGACGGCTGAAGAGAACCGTCGGAAAGGAATTGGTTTAGTTGGCCTTGTAGTCGGAAGACAGCAGGTCGAGGTAGACCAGAGCGCCGCTCTCGTCGTAGCTGGCGATGTACATCTTCATCTCACGGGTCGGGCGATGGATGGCCGGATCAATGGTGATCATTTCGCCGCCGCAGGATTCGACGTTCACGGTGTTGTTCTCGAGGATATTGCGGACTTCAGCGCCGTCGGTGGGATCGGTCGCCTGCAGCATGGCGTTGGCCAGAACCTGCATCGCGTCCCAGCCGAAGCCGACGTTGGTGCTGCGGAAGGCCGTGCCGGTCTCCTTCATGTGGATGTCGGTCAGCTCGCCGATCTTGCCCTCGGGCAGGTCATAGTTCTGCACAAAGTAGACGTCCTTGATTTCGTTCTTGACGAGGGTGTCGAACGGGGTGCACAGGGTGTTGGCGCCGAGGATGATGCCGGTGTAGCCGGCGTCACGCAGGTTGTCGTAAGCGACGGAAACCTGAGCGGCGTAGTCGCAAAGGAAGACGGCGTCCGGGTTCAGGGCAGCGATCTTCTGTGCCTGTGCGGAGTAGTCGGTGTCAGTCCAGCCGAAGGTTTCCTCTGCAAGAACCTCGCCGTCGTTGTTCTTCATGTAGTCAACAAACGGAGCCTCGTGCGCAACGGCAAAGGCATTGGAGGTGTTGTACAAAGTGGCGACAGTCTTGACGTTGAGGGTTTTCATTGCGTACTCGGCAACGATGTAGCTCTGTACGGCGCAGGACGGCTCAGCGAGGAACATATAGGGATAAGCGTCGCCGGTGTCGGGGTCGGTGGTGCAAAGGTCGTCCATGAAGTGGCCGACGATGGGGATCTCATCCTCCGTGGCCAGCTCGACCCATGCGGAAGCGGGGTTGGACAGTGCCGGCCCGATGATGGCGCAGACGCCGATCTCGTCGACCAGCTCGCGATAGCAGGTCACGCCGACCTCGGCGTCGTTTTGGCAGTCGCGGGTGTACAGCTCGATCGGACGGCCGTTGATTCCGCCGTTTTCGTTGATTAGGCGAACGGCGTACTCCACGCCCCAAGCCTGCGGCTGGCCGGCGATGGAAGCGCTGCCGGACAGGTCCTGAATGCTGCCGATCTTAATGGGGTCAGTGTTGACGACGGGCTCGTTGGTGTCGGTCGGAGCGTCGGTGACGACGGCGTCGTCCGTGGGCTTGACCTCTTCGGTGGGCTTCTCATCCTTGGCGCAGCCGACAAACAGGGCGGCGACCATGGTCAGTGCGAGAAGCAATGCAATAAGTTTCTTCATCATTGATTCCTCCAAATAATTTTTATCACACTGCGCAGCGCGCAGAAGCGATACCAAATTGGGTGAGCCGGCGCTCGATTTTTCAGAAAACGTTTTCTTGTTACCTCTGCACAAGAAGGACGGTTAGGTTTTGTGCGAATTGACGAACTTCGGAAAATTGTAGCAATTTCTTTGGGATTTCGTTCGTTTTTCTACTTCGAGCATACCACAAACGATGGATTTGTGCAAGCATTTTTTCGGAATTTTTTAGAAATTTACAGAAAACGTTTTCTGAAATATTGACTATTTCCCCTCCCGCGGCTATAATCAAGATAGAAATTTTACTCAGAAGGGCGGGGTCTTGCATGATCTTGGGCGCCATCGGCGCGCGCAGCCGCCACCTGCGCTTTTTTCAGGCGGCGCTCGACTGGCTTGGTCCCGGCCAACGCATCGGCCCCGTCTGCGCGTTCGACGCGCCGGAGCTGGCGCCGGAATTAGAGGAATTTGACCCCTGCCCCACCCCGGAGGAGGTCATTGCCCGCGCGGACGCCGTGCTGGTGCTCCCGCGCGAGGGCTATTGGCACGCGCACGCGGCTGCCCTCGCCCTGCGGCAGGGTAAGCCGGTGTTTGTAGACAAGCCCTTCGTCTGCGACCCCGCGCAGGCCGCCGCGCTGGCGGCGCTGAGCCGCGAAACCGGCGTCCCCTGCACCGGCGGCTCGACCCTTTGCTTCACCCCGGAGGTGCAGGCGCTCTGCGCGGCGCTCCCCCGCTGCGCACACTATACAATCCGTTATCAGGCCGACCCCTTCTCGCCCTTCGGCGGCTGGTATTTTTACGGCAGCCACCTGACCGACCTCTGCACCTGTCTCTTCGGCGGAGACTTTACCTCCGTGCAGGCGCGGTGCGAAAACGCCGCGGTCACGGCAGAGGTGACCTATCCCGATTTTACCGTGACCCTGTGCTCCACCCCGGCCGTCCAGCCGCCCGTGCTCACAGCCGACCGCGCCTATGTGCTCGACGATCAGGGCTGCTACGCTTCCGGCATGGCGCACTTTCTCTCCGTGGTCAAAAAAGAAACGCCCGGCTGCGCCGAGCGTCTCTGTGCCTCTGTTCGATTGATGGACGCCATCGTCACCGCGCTGCGCGCGGGTTAAACCGCCGCGACCGAGTCGCGGACGACCAGGCTGGGCGTCAGGTTCATGGAAACGGCCATGGAATTGTTGGCGTTGTTGTTCAGAATGTCGAGCATCATCAGCGCCGCAAGGCGGCCGGTCTCCGCGGCCGGGCAGTGGATGGTCGTCAGCGCGGGCAGGAAGGCCGCGGCAAACGGAATGTCGTCAAAGCCCATGACCGAAACATCCTGCGGCACGCGCACGCCGTTTTTCAGCAGCGTCTGAATCACGCCGATGGCGACCATGTCGTTGTTGCACATGATGGCCGTGGCCGGGCGCCCGTCCTGCAAAAACCGCGAGGCAATGTCCCGTCCCGCCAGCAGCTCCGGATCGTCGGCAAGATCAAGCTGATCTGAGCCGGATTCATACACCAGCGCCGCGTCGTAGGGCAAGCCGTTCATCAGATGCGCGTCGCGGTAGCCCTTGTGCATCTCAATGCGCGTCCAGCGCGTCATCGGCATGGTGGCAAAGGCGATGCGCCGGTGTCCCTGCGCGATCAGGTGCTCTACCCCGATCCGCGCGCCCATGCGAGAGTCAAAATGGATGCCCGGGCTCTCCACGCCATCCGGCAGCTGGTCGAGCAGCACAAACTTCATGCCCCGGCGCGCATAGTCCCGGATCGCGTCGCTGCTTTCGCCCACGGTGGAGATGATCACGCCCTTGGTCTGCCGCTCATAGAGCTGGCGCAGGTAGCGCTGCTCCTGCTCGGCGTTGCGCATGGTGTTGCACAGCAGCATCTGGTACGACTGCTGCGCCAGCACGTCGTTGATGCCGAGCATGGTTTGCAGATAGAAGGGGTTGGACACGTTCGGGATGATCACCCCGATGTCGCGGCAGCGCTCGCGGCGCAGCGCCTGCGCCATTACATTGGGAACATATTCCAGCTTGTCCGCCGCCTCGCGCACCTTCTGCCGCAGGCGGGCGTCGACGGGATAATCCGGGTTATTCAGCGCGCGCGAGGCCGTCGAGACCGACACCCCCGCCAGCCTTGCGACCTCTCGGATCGTGACCTGCTTCGCCATGGCGGCACCCCCTTTTTTCTCTATTTTAATCTCTCTCGCGCCGAAATGCAACAAAAATTATTTGAAATCAACTTATTGGGAGGAAATTTTTATGTTACGGACTACACAGGAGCTCATGGAATTTATGACGCGCCCGAGCGAGCGCCTCATCGCCGACCTCAAGCGGCTCAAGGGCGACCTTCTCATCCTCGGCGCGGGCGGCAAGGTCGGCCCGGCCATGGCCGTGCTGGCCAGGCGCGGCGTGGACGCCGCCGGAACGGGAGCCAAGGTCTATGCCGCCTCGCTGTTCGACCGCCCGGACGCCCCGGAGGTCATGCGCCGCGCGGGCGTGGAGGTCATCGAGGCCGACCTGTCCGATCCGAAGCAGCTGGCCGCCCTGCCGGAGGTCGAAAACATCATTTATATGGTAGGCAAAAAGTTCGGCACGGAGGGCAACGAGTCGGCCACGTGGCACATCAACGTCATTCTGCCGTATCTGGCCGCCGAGCGCTACCCGCACGCAAACCTTGTCGCCTTTTCCACCGGCAATGTTTACGGCATGGCGCCGGTCGTCAGCGGCGGCTTCTGCGAGGACGACATGCCGCACCCCATCGGCGAATACGCGCAGACCTGTCTCGGCCGCGAGCGCGTTTTGGAGCATTGCAGCCTGCAAAACGGCACGCCCATGCTGATCTTCCGTCTGAACTACGCCATCGATCTGCGCTACGGCGTACTTTATGACATTGCAAAATCCATCCTCGACGGCCGCCCCATCGACGTCAGTCAGGGCGTGTTCAACTGCATCTGGCAGGGCGACGTCTGCGAATTTGCCATCCGCTCACTGCTGCACACCGCCGTCCCGCCCGAGAAGCTCAACGTTTCCAGCCCCGAGGCGCTGTCCATTCGCTGGGCGGCCAAGGAGCTGGGCAAGCGCCTTGGCCGCGAGCCGGTCTTCACCGGCGAAGAGGTGCAGTCCGCGCTGTTCAGCAACTGCCAGAAAATGGTGCAGTGGATGGGCGCGCCGTCGCTCGGCGCGCTGGAGCTGATCGAGCTGGTCGCGCAGTGGGTCAAAAACGGCGGCGAGGCCATCTCCGCGCCCACCCATTTTGAGACAACCGACGGAGTATATTGATGTCATTTGACGGTCTGATTTTCTTTTTCCTGATGCTCCTCATCGGCTACGGCGTCGTCCGCCTGCGGATGGTGCCGGTGTCGGCGGCGGACGGCGTGTCCGGCGTCCTCCTCAACATCTGCTACCCCGCGATGGTGCTCAACACCTTTCTCTCCACCGAGCCGGAGCTGCTGCTCCACACCGGCCTGCCCGCCGCACTGGCCACGCTGATTGTCACCCTGCTGCTGTTTTTCGGCAGTCTGCTTGTCCTCCGCCGCCAGCCGCCAAGCCGCCGCGCCTATTGGTGCTTCATTTCCGGCATCGGCAACGTCGCCTTTGTCGCCATTCCGCTGATGAGCATTTTCCTGCCGCCCGAGGCCATGGTCGTGTGCTTTATTCACGGCGCAATGCAGGATTTTCTGATCTGGAGCATCTACCATTCGCTCTTCCTCGGCAGTGCCGCCGGAGGCCGCCGCGCCCTTCTTCGGAGGGTGCTCACCAGTCCCGCGCTTCTGGCCGCAATCGCCGGGAGCCTGCTGTCCGCATTCCGGCTCAGGCTCCTCGGCTTTCTGGAGCTCACCGTCTCGAAAATCAGCGACATGACCTCGCCCTTGGCGCTGCTGCTGCTCGGCATGCTCCTCTATCGCTACGGCGCGCTGAGCTGGCGGCGCGATAAGGCGGCCATGGCCTTTTCCGCCGGGAAGGTGCTGCTGCTCCCGCTGCTGCTGTTCTGGCCGCTGCGGTGCTTCCTCGAGCTGCGCTCGGCGCTGCTGCTGGCGCTCCTGTTCGGCAGCCCCGCCCCGATCACCGGCGTGGTCTGGTGCAAGGAATACGGCGGCGACACCGAGCTTGCCGTCCACTGCACCATCGCCTCCACGCTGCTCTATCTCCTTGCCGCAAGCGCCGCCCTTCTTGCCTTTCGCGCCCTGGGCCTGCTGGCTTAGTGCTGCGCCCACTGCGGATGGGCTTTTTTCTCACGCCTCCCCCGATAAAAACGCGCAGGGGCGGGCTCTCCGGCCCGCCGCAGGCATTGCCGTCTTTCTTCCTTTTCTTTCCCTGCGTTCCCCTTCCCTGCGCGGTTTCTCAACAAATGCGCCCCAAAACCGGATGGTTTTGGGGCGCCTCGTTCTGTTTATCCTATTATCCTACTGCTTGTTCTTACCTTGCCTTCTCAAAAAGTGCGCGCAGCTCCTCCTTGGGGCTGTAGCCGACGGACTTGGCGACCACCGCTCCGTCCCTGAACAGCAGCAGCGTCGGAATGCTGGACACACGGTAGCGGACAGCAAGCTCCGGCTCCTCGTCCACGTTGAGCTTGCCCACGCGGACGACGCCCTCATACTCCTCCGCCAGCTCCGACAGAAGCGGCGCAAGCATCTTGCACGGGCCGCACCAGTCGGCGTACAGGTCAACCAGCACGGGCTTGTCCGCGCGCAGCACCTCGGTCTCAAAATTTGCGGTCGTGATCTTTCTCTCAGCCATGGTACAGGCTCCTTTCGTTCTCTGTAAGGCGCCGCATTTTGCAGCGGCTGCAGCTTTTTCTGGTTTTCATTATATGCCGCCCTCTCCGCCGTGTCAAGTCCGTTTGCACCCGCCCGCGGCAGGCGCAATCAAAAATTCAAGAACTTTGCTATTGCGTTTTTTTCTTGCGCGTGATATAGTTTTGGTGTACACACCAAAACTCGGCGTGTCGAAAAAACCTTTTCGACACGCTGACAGACTGCAAAAAAGTTCAGAAGACAAGCAACTCACGCCCGTCGGCGTACATGGGTACGGGACGTTTGCGAGCGCCGCCTGCGGCGGATGCAGCGAGCAAAAAGGAGTGGCAGCGGTCAAAATTTGAAGCCGCCG
>CAKTZP010000036.1 GCA_934636045.1 uncultured Oscillospiraceae bacterium | reverse complement strand
CCTCGTCCACAAACAGCACATCTTCACCAGCATTGATTTGAGAGTCTGCGCTCACGGAGAGGAAGTCCCCAAACAGGCTCATGGCAGTGATCCGGCAGTTATAGCCCGGAAATGTCCCGTTCTTTGCCGTCCATTCGTCCTGCATCGCGTAAGGGTCATATTTCGTATACAGCAGATCTGCTTCCTCAAAGCCATCCGTAAGCCATTCCTGCTTCACGCTGTCATGAAAGCGGTCCACACGGCGGAAAAAGCCCTGAATACGCCCGTCCGACACGCCTGCATCGGAGAGCAGCTCCTGCAAAAGCTCCCTCGATCCGCTGTCGTTCAGGTTCGTGTACTCAATTTTTCCCAATGCCGGTCGCTGCTCGACTGCGCCGCAGCCTGCAAGTACTGCGGCAATAAGCACAATGCATAAAATGAGAATGCCATCCCGTCGTGATCTCATAGTCCTAATCTATCCTTTCCTTGGCGGTTGCCCGGTTTGCTGAGGTTATTATAGCACCGGGCCATAAACTTTATGTTAAGATACCGGTGTTGGGGGTTGTTGACATAAGCATTTTTCTTCACATCTCCGGGCACTCTGACATGAGAAGTATTATCTGGAGCCGGCGGCGTGTAGGAGTATCGAAGCAAAGGACCAAAAGTAATCGCTCCTGAGTGGCGCGGATAAATGGCCGCGCCACTCAGGATTGCTTTCAAAAAAGGGCGGCTGCGGAGATGTTCCTCTCCGCAGCCGTATTACGGTTTGTCGGCGCTTCAGCAGCGCCTTCAGATCTTCCTCCGGCGTGGTGGCCAGAGCAATATGAAAGCTCTCCACGAGATAGCTCAGCACATTGGGAGAGATGAACGCCGGCAGGGTGGGGCCGAGACGGATATTCTTGATGCCCAGATGCAGCAGCGTTAGCAGGATGCACACCGCCTTCTGCTCATACCACGAGAGCACCAGAGGCAGGGGGCAGGTCGTTGACCCCACAGCCAAAGGCGTCCGCCAAGGCCAGTGCCTTTTCGATGACGGGGTGAAATCCTCATCTTCGCCTATGTGGGTGATTTCGGGATAGGATACCAGCGCCGTGGTGAACACACGGTCTGCGTAGCCGGGGCGTGGCAGCATCAGAGAGTTGGTGGTGAACATCACCGGCGCGGGGATGTCGGCAAACTCCTTCTGCTGGTTCTGCCACGCCGTGCCGAAATTGCCCTTGAGGTGTGGGTACTTCTTCAGCTCCGGGTAGGCGTGCGCGGGCAGTATTTCGCCGTGGGTATAGACATTGACGTTCTTGTCCTCGGTCTGCTCCAGCAGCAGCTTCAGGTCGTGGAGATCATGGCCGGTGATGACGATGAACGGTCCCTTCTCCACCGTCAGCGGAACGGTCACGGGCGTGGGCGTGCCGTAGGTCTCGGTGTTGGCCTTGTCCAGCAGCGCTATGCACTCGAGGTTTTTCTCGCCCACCTCCATGACGTTGGGCAGCAGCTCGTCCTACAGCAACGCTATGTGTACGACGAGGGTGCAAAGCTGTTCAAGGTCAACAGCTGGGGACATCTGCGTTTTGGTTCGCTCCACTTGTTCCTCAGCGAGTCCATGGCGGATACTCGCGTTGAGGTTCGCTTTGCGGAAAATGAGAAATTCTCGATCATCTACCGCAACTACATCATTGCAACGGTCGACGCCGTCGAGGGAAAACTCCTCAACCGCCACATCCGCAGACTGTAACCCATGTCTCTTCCCTATTTGTTACCCATGTTTCCCTTGACACTCTATTTTCTCCTGCTGCTATACAATTTCAGCAAATGGAAGGTGGTACGCTGTAAAGGCGGAAGGCATCCGCAGCCTTTGTAACCGCTTCCTTCCCTCGATTCATAAGAGGCTGACGGTGTCCCGGAAGAAGTGTGTCGATTTCCAGCTCGTCCAGACGGAGCAGACTTTTCTTATAGGACAGCAGATTTACGTCAAAAATGCTGATTAGATTAATATATCCATCAAAGAAAACTACGTCTCCGCAAATCAGGGTCTTTTTCCCGTCAATTTCTCCATAGATGCAAAGACATCCGCCGGTGTGGCCCGGGACTTCCAGAATCTTGAGTTTCAGATTTCCTAACTCCAGAATGTCGCCGTCATTCAAGGCATTTGCAGAGGGAATCACCTCGAAGCAATATTTTTCAGGATAAAAGCCGACTGCAATATAATCCGTCATCGTGCTTTCCATCAGCTCCCGGTCTGCTAGCACCTCCGCTTCATGCGCAGTAGAAAGGATTTCCGCTCCGGATCTTTCTGCAAAATACGGAACACCGCCTGCATGATCCGCGTGGGCATGCGTGATAACAATGTACCGGATATCTTCCACGCGGTAGCCATCGCGCTCGATTTCCCGGACGATTGCCTCATTGTCCATACCCACTCCGGCATCAATGAGAATTAGGCCGTCACCGCTGTCCAGCAGGTAGGCATTGCAGTCCAGTGCATGGGTAAGGGCAAGCCCGTTGTTGCCGGAGGCAACCATACTGATATGTTCTGATAATCTCATGAGGCTCTATCTCAGGCTTTTGCCTGATCCTCCTTTAGATAATCGTCGATAATCCGACTGAGCTGCGCTTCATCCATTTCAGAAACGGCTGGTTCCTTCGCATGTGCAACAGCAAACGCAGGATCCTTGAGGCCGTTGCCTGTAATGATGCAGACGGCACTTTCCCCACTGCCGATCACATTTTGTTCGCGGAGCTTCTTCAGCGCCGCCACAGTGCTGGCGCTGGCAGGTTCTGCGAACACGCCGGCAGTACTGCCAATAAGGCTCTGACCTTCTGCTATTTCCTCTGCGCTCACTGCCACCGCTGTGCCTTCTGAATCGTAAATTGCCTGCAAGGCGGTACAGCCGTCCAGCGGAAAAGCATCCTGAATTGCCACAGCTACGCCGCTGGGATGCTTGACACGCTGTATTTCGTCTGGAGCTGCGTGTTTGTCAAAAGCATCTACAACTGCAGCGCAGCCGTCTTCCTGTACGCCGACAATTCTGGGCAGACGATCAATCACGCCAACCTCCTTGAGATCGCACCATCCTCGCCAGATACCGGAGAGAATTCCGCCGCCTCCTATGGGTACCAGGAGCCAGTCAGGTACCTGCCAGTTCAGATCTCTTGCCAACTCATAGGCAATTGTCTTGCAGCCTTCTGCCTGGAAGGGATTGCAGGCATGTGCCGTGCTCACGTTCTGCCAACCTCTTTCCTTGCAGATCCCTTCCAGCATTTCAATGCAATCAGATACATTTCCCTTTATCTTTATTGCATGAGCGCCGCAGCGCAGAGTCTGTGCAATCCGCTCCATGGGGGTAAAGGCAGGCAAAAAGACAAAGCAGGGAATGCCGGCAGCTGCACTGTAGGCTGCCGCTGCAGCTCCTGCGTTTCCTGCAGAGCCGATGACCACGGCATTTGCTCCCATTTCGACAGCTTTGGAATAAGCCACGCTTTGGCAACGGTCTTTAAAGGTTCCTGTAGGGTTCTGCCCTTCATTCTTAATGTAGACCGTGTCCATTTTGAGGGCTGCAGCCAGATTTTTTGCTGCAAATACCGGAGTATCTCCCTCGCCGATGCTGACCCTTTCTCCTGAATTCAGCGGAAAAAGCTCCCGATAATCCCAAAAATGCCGCGCATTCCTGAAAATATTGCAGAAATATGCATGATCAGTCAAATCAAAACGGCACTCCAAGATACCGCCGCAGGCGGGGCAACGGAATCGATCTTCCGTATGGTATGCCCCGCACCTTCTGCAAACCAACTGGTAACTCATAACAATTCCTTTCAGATAATCCCAGAGAAAGGTTTATTTAATCTTCAATATAAGCAATCGCTTCTATTTCTACCGAAGCACCGTCAGGCAGTGAGCCAACGCCGATCGCTGCGCGGGCATGCTTGCCCTTGTTGCCAAAGGCCAGCGTAAAAAGATCAGATGCGCCATTTACTACCTTGGGCTGTGCGGTATACTCTGGATCGCAGTTTACATAGCCATTCAGTTTCACAATGGTTACCTTATCCAGATCTGCCACGGAGCGCAGCTCACTGATGCAACGCAATGCTGCATACTTAGCTGATTCGTAGCCCTCTTCCAGAGTCAGATCGCGACCGACTTTGCCGGTGTACAGAAGCTTTCCGTCCACCCAAGACGTCTGACCAGACAAATAAACGTATTTACCCTCCACACGCGCGGGAACATAGCTGGCAATAGGTACAGGGCACTCTGGAATCTTGTAGCCATTGTCTAAAAGTCTTTTTTCTACAGCTGTCATAATAATTTCCTCCTGTTAATTTGGATTTAGAGAATATGTTCTTTGCCGACACTGCAAAGGTTTTACAGTGGGAATCAGCGAACTACGCGGCCGCTGCCGTCCCCTCCCGCAAGGTTTTTCACTTCTTTCACCGTTACCCGGTTGAAGTCTCCCTGAAGGGTCTGCTTGAGGCAGGAGGCTGCCACAGCAAATTCTACAGCTTCCTGCGCCTCATAATTGTGGTGCAGGGCATAGATAAGACCACCACCGAAAGAATCTCCTCCACCGACCCGATCCCAAAGCCGCACATCATAGGTGTGAGAAAGGAAGCATTGGCCATTGCAGTAAAGCAGGCCTGCCCACCGATTGTCACTGGCTGAAATGGACGTTCGGAGGGTAATCGCCACAGCCTTGCAGTGATAGCGGGCGCTGATTTCAGCGGCAACTCTGCAATAGCCCTCCTCAGAGAGTTTTCCGGCAGTTACATCGGTGTCTTCTGCCCGGATGCCTAGGACTTTATCTGCATCCTCTTCATTAGCAATGCATATATCCACATAGGGCATAAGCTGAGTCATGGCGTTTCGAGCCTCTTCCGTGGTCCAGAGCTTTTTTCGGTAGTTAAGGTCACAGCTCACCGTCACTCCCATTTTCCGTGCAGCCCTGCAGGCCTCCATGCATGCAGTAAAGAGTTCCGGCGATAAAGCAGGCGTAATTCCGGTAAAATGGAACCAATCTGCATTTTCAAAGATTTTCATCCAGTCAAAGTCTTCGTGAGAGGCTTCGGCAACCGAGGAATTCTTCCGGTCATAGAGCACGGTAGAAGGCCGCTGGGACTGCCCTTTTTCCACATAATAGACCCCGAGGCGGTCTCCCTGACGGAGGATCATAGAGGTATCCACACCAAAGCTCCGCAGATCACGGATTGCAGCATCGCCTATGGCGTTGTCGGGAAGAGCCGTTACAAAAGCAGCATCTTCTCCGTAGTTTGCTAGGGAAACTGCAACGTTTGCCTCCCCTCCGCCGAAGGTAGCCCGGAGGTTTTCGTTCTGCAGCAGCCGATAGCCGTCTTCCGGCATGAGGCGCAGCATAATTTCGCCGAATGTAATTACTTTTTTAGGCATGAATTTCTCCTTCCTAATCGAAAAGCCGCTTTTCGCTAATATATCTGCGGATTCTGCAGATACCCTCCCGGATCTTCGTCTCAGAAGCTGCATAAGTCATGCGGATATATCCCTCTCCAGCTTCGCCGAAGCCGGAGCCCGGAACAGTAACGACTCCTGTCTGGCGAAGGATATCCATGCACAGTGCCCTGGAATCCATACCGGAAGCTTTCATCAAAGGCTTTACATTAATAAATCCGTAAAATGCTCCTCTAGGCGGGCGTATGGAAATGCCGGGAGTATCATTGACAAGATTGCACAGAAGATCCCGACGTCTTCCGTACTGCAAACGCATATGTTCCACTGCCTCGTCACAATGCCGGAGTGCATATGCCGCAGCCATCTGGCTGGGCGCCGGCAGGCAGGAGGCTCCGTATTCATGGAGCTTCGTCATATTTGCAATGATTTCCGGCTTTGCAATGGCATAACCCAGACGCCATCCTGTCATGGCGAACATTTTGGAAAATCCGCTGATATAAATGGTTTTTTCCAAAAGTCCCGGCAAGGATACGATGCTGGTATATGGCGCATCATAGACAAGCCGGCTGTAGATCTCGTCGGCAATAATATAAACAGGATGCTCTCTCAGAACCCCCGCAATCTCTTCACAGGTTTTATAATCCATAACAGCTCCCGTAGGATTGCTGGGGGAATTCAAAATGATTGCCTTGGTTCGGGGCGTAATGGCCGCAAGAAGGTCGTCCGGAGTAGGCAGGAAATCATTCTCCTCCCTGACCGGCAGGGGATGTACGATGCCGCCGCACATTTCCACCTGTCCAAAGTAATTCGGCCAGGCAGGAGTAATAACGATTACTTCATCTCCGGGGTTCACAATCGTAAACAGTGCCATCTGCAATGCTTCAGTAGCACCGCAGGACACCATGACATCTGTGTCTGGATTGACCTTCATCAGATCCTTGTGGTTTTCAGCAATGGCCTGCCGCAGTTCAAGAATGCCCCGGTTCGGAGTATAATGCGTAAGGCCCTGCTGCCAGTAACGGCAGGCCTCATCAATAATTGCTCGAGGTGTTACAAAGTCCGGTTCCCCCACTGTAAAGCTGAGAGGATCTTTGATTTTTTCAGCCTCGTCAAACATCTCGCGAACTGCGCAGCCGCTGATCTGCTGCACCATGTTAGATAGTTCCATGATGTCCCTCCATCGTTTCGCTGATTTCCAAAGGAATCAGTGATTGTTGGCGTATTCCGCAAAAATCTCACTGACCAGCTGAGGACTGCAGTTGCCGCCGGTAGCCACTGCCACCACATTCCCACTCACTGGGATTTTGTGTCCCAGGATAGCAGCTACCGTAGTGGCGGAAGAAGGTTCAATGAGCATTTTGGTATACTGCAGAGTGGTAACCACCGCACTGCGGATTTCCTTCTCCGTCAGAGTAATCACATCGTCCAGGTAATGACCTACCATTTCCAGAGTAGCATCTCCTACCGCCATTGCTGCCAAACCATCGCAGCAGGTCTCACACCGATCCAGAGTCACCACATGACCTGCGTCCAGAGAAGCTCTCATGGCTGCAGAGTGCTCCGGCTGAACGCCGTAGACCTTGATATGGGGATAGAGCTCCTTGAGAACCATTCCGACGCCGCTGGCCAGTCCGCCACCCGCGACAGGGACAACCACAGTATCAATCTCTCTCAAATCCTCCAGCAGCTCCAGTCCTATGGTTCCCTGACCCGCAATGGTCCACGCTGAATTGAACGGATGAAGGTAGATGTAGCCACACTCATCTCTGAGCCGCTCCGCTTCCACCAGGGTATCCACGGAATCTCCATGAATCAGGTGCACATCAGCACCGTATTGCCTGCAGGCAGCAACCTTTGCGGGGCTGGACCAGTCTTGCATACACAGAACACATTTGGTATCGAACATCTGGGCAGCAAAGGCAACACCCTGGGCATGGTTTCCGGAGGAGGCTGTCACTACGCCGTGGCTTCTCTGCTCTGGCGTGAGGTGCAGCAAATTATTCATGCCGCCTCTGGCCTTAAAGGCACCTGTTTTCTGCAGATTCTCGCATTTCATGTAAAACTCAGCTCCACACAGCTCTGAAAGACGCGTGGAATGAATCAAAGGCGTATGATGAATGTATGGTGCAATCAGCCGACGGGCCTCAGCCACATCCTGAAGGTTGATAATCATAGTTTCTGCTCCCCTCTTTTAGCTGATGCAGATTCTCTGTATCAGTCTGTAATATATATCTGCACACTGTCTGACCTGCAGAATTGAAACATATTCATCAACACAATGGGCCTGAGCCAGAGAACCCGGTCCAACGATGAGAGTGGGAATACCAAACTGCGAAATGTAGGCCGCTTCGGTACCTCCGGTAAAAACGCCTGATTCCGGCTCTCTCCCCAGAACTGCAGACATAACCTCTGCAGTGATGCGAGTGAAGGGATGCTCCGGGTCCAAAAGCGTTGGCATGGTGATATGCTCTCGGGGAAGAACCTCAGCGATGCCGTTCAAACGACAACGAAGTTCCTGCAGGATTTCCCCCGCGTCGTCCCCAGGCAGCAGCCGCTGCTCCAATTCACAGACGCAGGAATCCGGCACCACATTGATTCTCGATCCGCCGTGGATTGTCCCTACCGAAGCAGAGGCATGTCCCAGATAGGGGTCGGCTTGTTTTCCCACTTCTTCAGCGTATTTTTCCAGCACGGATACTGCTTTTGCCATCTTATAAATAGCATTTTCACCGTTTTCCGGCTGGCTGGCATGGCAGGAAATCCCTGTCGTGCGAATGTAGAATGATGAATATCCTTTATTTCCTAATAATAGCTTTCCTTCACTGGGCTCCCCTACCACAGCCGCTTCGGCCTTAAGAGGGCCCTTGGACAACAGGCGGTCGATTCCTTTGTTGCCATTTTCCTCATCGCTGTCTAAAATAAGGACAAGATTCTTGTCCGGCTTCACGCCGGAGGCTGTAAAAGCGGCAGCTGCAGCCATAATGCCAGCAACACCGCCCTTCATATCGCATGTTCCCCGGCCGTACATTAGGCCGTCTTCAACTTCGGGCTCAAATTTCGGATGTTTCCATGTGCCAACTGCCGGGACCACATCCAGATGTCCCATAAGAATTAGCCCTGTTTCCTCGGCATCACCGAAGGTCGCCACAACATTGCAACGTCCTTTTTCATATTCGTCCATTTCTACAGAGAATCCGGCTCTTGAAAGTATATCAGCAGCGTAGATTGCCACTTCATACTCCCGTCCCGGGGGATTTGAGCTATCCTTACGGACCAGCTCTTTCAGAATCTCCACTGCACGTTCCTGATCCTTTTCAGGAAGTGCCTTAATTGCTTCTATCTGCATTTTTTCAGGACCTCTTTTTTCTGCCGTGCGGGAGTGACTTCCCGCACGGCTCCGGTACAATGAGCGACTGTTGGTGTTTACTGGTATTCGGGCATCAGCTCTTCATGGTTTTCGGGGGTAACCATGACACAGCCAACCGTTGCAGACTGGGGGATCTCCTCACCTCTCAGCATGGCCATGAGGTTTTCAGCAGCCTTCTTGCCAAGCTCTAGAGCGGAGAAATATGCAGCAGCCTTGCAGCAGGTGCCGTTTCTGAATTCATTGGGTGCCAGATAGCCGCCGAGGGCAACAGTGCAGGAGTCCTTGTCCAGACCCGCCTGCTCGAGGGCACGGGTCGCGCCGATGGTGCCTTCGTCAGCTGTGGTAAGAACCATCCACTTAGTAATCTGGGGATTGGCTACGATAATGGCGTTTGCAGCGGTAAAAGCGACGTTGAGGTCAATCTTATAGTCCGTGTAGAAAATGCGGTCCTTGGGGAAATCAGGCAGCAGCTCGGCAATGACAGCCTCCTGACCCTCGGTACGGGGAACAGCACTGGTAACGGTTTCGGTAGTCATCAGCATAATGCCGCATTTTTCGTCTTCCACCAGGTTGTTGTCTTGCATGTACTTGACCAACCAGCGAGCGCTTTCAGCGCCGATTTCATAGGCATCAATGCCGACCCAAGGAGCAATCAAATTGCCGGCCTCATCGCAGAGGGGATCATCAGAAGCCAAAACGGCGATGCCTGCTTCTGTCAGTTTGTTAACAACGACCTGAGACAGGGTTTGATCCGGAGGCGTAGTCATGACAGCGTCAACACCTTGGGCAATGGCAGTGTCAATAAGCTGTAGATAGAGGTTGCCATCATCCTTGGCATCCATGAACACATATTCATCAGCGCCCAGGCTCTTAACTGTTTCTTCCACAGCCTTGCTTTCGTTGACAAACCACAGCGCATCACCAAACTTGTGGATGCCCGCAATAACGATCTTGCCGTCGCCGTTGGCATCTCTCAGTCCGTTGACCGTACCGGTCTTGTTCTCTTCACTGGGTTTTTCCTCAGTCGCTTTTTCGGTTTCTTTTTCAGTGACAGTTCCATTGTTTTCTTCCTTGCTGCAGCCGACAAATAATGTCAGGACAAGGGCAAAGGTGAGTATGAGCGCGAGTAGTTTCTTCATGGTTTTCTCCTTTCATTTTTGCATCTTGTTACTTTTTCTTGGGCTGACCTTTTTCTGTATTGTGACTGCTAATGCTCTGCATCAGGATTTTCTTTTCATGATTCTTCCTTCTGTAGAAATCGAAAATCAGGGCAAAGAGAAGCAGAAGGCCACGGGCTACCGTCTGCCAGAAGGTAGGAACCTGTGCCATGAGGAGGCCGGTATTGAATCCCTGCATGATACTCAAGCCGAGAATCATACCGCCGATGGTTCCTACGCCACCGGACATGGTGACGCCGCCGAGAACGACACCAGTAATGGCGTCAAATTCCAAGCCGGTACAGGAGGAGGGCTGGGAGGAGGTCATCCGGGCTGCCAAAAGAGCGCCGCCCAGAGACGCAAGCGCACCGCTGATAATAAAGAGCGTCGTGGAAATACGCGCTGGATTCAGACCTGCAAGACGAGCTGCATAGCTGTTTCCACCCAGAGCATAGACGCTGCGCCCGAAGCGGGTCTTATTGAGGATGATTCCAAAGACAATCAGTGCAACGATTAGGACCAGCACGGGAATGTTGAGGAAGCCGAAAATCCGGTAGCTGCCAATTGCGTTGAACTTCTCATCGGGAATAAATACGGGCTTGCCGCCACAGAGGATATATCCCAGTCCGCGGAAAATGGACATGGAGGACAGCGTGATGATAAAAGGCTCCAGATGGAACTTGTTGTAGCCGATGCCGTTAAAGAGGCCGATAAGAGCGCCAACTAGAGTGACCAGCGGAATCACCAGCCAGAAGGGTACACCCTTCATAACAAAAAGGCCTGCAATAACAGATGAGAAGGCTGCAACAGAGCCGGGAGCAAGATCGATGAGTCCTGCAATAATCAAAAAGGTTTCTGCAATGGCCACCAATCCGGTCAGTGAAGCACCAGTGGCCACATTCATCAGGTTTTTAAAGGAAAAATAATTGGGATTAATAATGGTAAAGACTACCACTATCACAAGAAGGGCAATGATCAGGCCTATTTTTTCATGAAGGCTGTTTTTGGCTCTGAGTTTCAAGGTTCAACTCCCCCTAACATAGCATAATTCAATAAAAGCTCTTCCGTGGCCTCTTCCCGGGTAACTTCTCCCGCGACTCGGCCCTCCCGCATGATGATGATCCGGTCGCTCAAGCCGATTACTTCCGGCAGCTCAGATGAGATCAGAATCACTGCCATGCCATTTCTGGCATATTCCCGTATCATCTTATAGAACTCCGCCTTGGCGCCTACGTCGATGCCCTTGGTAGGCTCATCCAGAATCAACACCTTGGGATGTGTGGCATTCCACCGAGCGATGACGCATTTTTGCTGGTTGCCTCCGGAAAGCTCTACAATTTTCTTATCCGGGCCAGGCGTCTGGATCTGGAAGTCTTTAATGCTCCTATCCACCAGCTCTGCTTCCTTTTTTCTGTTGATGAAACGCCACTTGTTCTGTAGACGCTGCAGCACACTGATGGAGATGTTCTTGCCTACGGAAAGCTGGGGGATAATCCCCTCCTCTTTCCGGTCCTCCGGGCAAAGGGCAATGCCGTTTTCAATGGCCTGCTCCGGAGAGCGGATGGTTACCTTTTTCCCATTGATATAGATTTCGCCGGAGGTCATGGGGTCTACGCCGAAAACTGATAGCATAACTTCCGTACGTCCGGCCCCCACCAGACCCGAAAAGCCAAGAACTTCTCCCGCTCGGACCCGGAAAGAAACGTCCTGAGCTCTGGCATTACAGAGGTTTCGGACATCCAGTACCACTTCGCCGATCTTATTATCAAATGGCAGAGAAGAGAAGATATCCCCCAAATCTCTTCCGACCATCATCCGGACAAGGTCAGCGGTTGTAACTTCAGACCGGTTAACCATACCAACCAGACGACCGTCCTTGAAAACGATGACCTTGTCCACAATCTGTTCGATTTCTTTCATGCGGTGGGACACATAAAAAATGACTTTTCCCTTTTCCTTCAGCTTGCGGATAATCATGAAAAGAATATCAATTTCTGCATCCGTCAGGCTGGCAGTCGGTTCGTCAAAGGCGATGACCTTGGCATCCCGGACATAGGCCTTCATGATTTCCACCATCTGCTGATAGGCAATAGAAAGATCCCGAACTTTTGCCTGCGGCTTGATGGGCAGCCCAAACTCCCTGATGACCTCTTCGGCCTTTTTTTCCATAGCCCTGTAGTCAATGAATTTGTCTTTTTTCTGCAGCCACGCTCCCAGATACATGTTTTCAGCCACCGTCATGCTGGGTACGATCTGGCGTTCCTGATAAATAACGCTGATGCCTGCGTCAATGGCGTCCTTCGGGGTATGGAAATGCTGCACCTCGCCGTTGAGGACAATTTCTCCCTCAGTCATCTGGTAATCGCCGTTAATGATCTTCAGCAGGGTCGATTTTCCCGCGCCGTTTTCGCCGACTATAGCATAAAGGTAGCCACTCTCTGCTGTGAAGGAGATGTCATCAAGTGCGCATATGCCCGCAAAATATTTACTGACAGAGCGCACCTCGATTACATTTTTTCCTTTTGTGTTATCTGGCATTTTGATCCCCCTTTTTCAAAATTTTATATTCAATCCACCACAGAAGATTCTTGCCGGCTTCCAATCTGAGCGCACAGCCCTGCAGACTGACATCAGAATGGGTGGACGGTTCCGGTGCAATAACATACCTGTCACAGCCCGGATTGCTGCAAGCATCCATCCATATGCCCAGATAAGGTACCGTTTCCTTCGGGAAGGAAATTTCAAGGTCACTTCGTCCGTCTCTTCCCTGCAAAATACACTTTCCCTCTGGCAGGGATTCCGTCGTCATGAATTTATACGCCTTGTGTTTTTCCGCTCCCGGTATCCTCCGCAAATCCATGGCTGTTCCATCATCCCACTGATCAACCGGATACTGTGCGCAGCCGCTGTTTTTCTCTTTTCCCCGGCAGTAGAGCATACGAACTTTTCCCTCATACCCGGGAATTTCAACTGTCTTATAATCCTCGGCTTTGAACTGAGGATGGGCACTCCATAGTACCGGGAAAGGCTGGGCACCTAGATTCTCTGCATCATATTCCACCCTCAGGCAGTTTTCTCGAAGGCTTATGGTCTTTTTTAACCGATAGGGCAGGCAGCTTCCATTCATTGTCAAGATCACCGCATCATCCTTTCGCCCCGGAATGCCCGGGAGGGTCCACAGCTCTCCGTGATCCGGCAGATGAATTCCCGCAAAAGCCCCTTCGCTCAAGGTCCAGGCCATAGCATTGGGAAACATATCGTCGATCCCGGCGCATTCACCTTTCTCGAAGTCGTCACCAGTCCGGCTTGCTCGGAACATGCTGTCAGGAGACTGGCAGAGGTACTCATGCCCTTCTGCGTCTGTCAGGGATCCTATATGTCCTCCCTGCTCCGGAAGTACAGCTGCGGAAAGGAATTCATTGCTGATCCGCAGAACACTAACGCCTCTCCATTGCAGCGGCTCGATCATTTCTGACCTGCCTGCCGCTTTGTGAGTAGACCGCCGCCGCTGAATTTATTTTCCGGCACACAGGGCAGAAGTGCACCACCGTCTGTGGTAACCGTGGTTCCTGTTATGTAGCTGGCGCGATCCGAAGACAAAAAGGTCACCAAATTCGCAACTTCCTGCGTTGTGCCGAAGCGACCCAGTGGCATTCTCTTCTCCGCCTCCCAGATAGGGTCATCCTTGGGCCACCCGATATCTGTATAGCCGGGATTCACACAGACCACCCGAATGCCATACTCTGCCAGTTCCATCGCGCAGTTTTTTGTAAACTTGGAAAGGGCAGCCTTGGTTCCTGCATACACGGAACAATCTGGCCAGCAGCCTTCCGTATGATTGGATGCAATATTCACAATGACACCGGGAATGTGCGCCGCAACCATTTCTTTTGCTGCCCGTTGCGCGCAGAAAAATCCTGCGCGCCAGTCTGTGTTTGTAGTAGTTTCAAAAATTTCAGGGGTCGTCTCCAGAAAAGGTGCCACCAGCCCCACGCCTGCATTGTTCACCAGGACATCGATGCGGCCAAAAGCATCCATGAACTCATCAAACATTCTCTTAATCTCATCCAGGGATGTAATATCGACACCAATGATTTTTGTCCGGACTCCGCTCTTTTCTGCTTCAGCCGCAACAATCTCTGCCTCTCTGCATCGGCTGTGATAAGTAATTCCGACATCATAGCCCTGCCTAGCAAATTCAAGAGCAATCGCACGGCCGATGCCGTGGCTGGAGCCCGTTACCAATACCGCTTTATTTGACATTTTTAATATCACCCTTTGCTCTTAAAATAATATTCCTAAGTTTTCATTGCCTTGCAGTACTCTGCTGCCAGCGCCGCAAGCCGATCAAATCTACCCTCTTTAATCCAATCCCGGTTCACAAGGCAGCCGCCGACGCCAACTCCACAGGCTCCGGCAGCAACAAAATCCGGAATATTATGCTGATTCACGCCACCGACCGCCATGAATTTAATATGGCTCAACGGGCTGCGAACGGCTTTAAGATATTCAGGACCGAGAGCACCCGCGGGAAACAGCTTTACAAAATCCGCGCCCGCCTTATGCGCTGTTACAGCCTCAGAAGGAGTCATGGCACCAGGGATGGAAACCATTCCCAGCTTTTTGGTCTCAAAAATGACCTCTTGATCCGTATTGGGGGAGATAATAAACTGTGCACCTGCATTTTTTGCCAATCTGACCATCTGTAAAGAGGTTACTGTACCGGCTCCCACCTCCATATTTCCGTGAGAGGCTTCACAGATGCCCCGGATAGCCTCTGTTGTTTCGTCAAAACTCTCCGCTTGCCTCTGGTTAAACGTCACTTCAATCAGCCGAATCCCCCCCTCATAGAGCGCCAGCGCTGTCTGGATAGATTCCTGCGGTGTCAGCCCCCGAAGAATTGCAATCAATTTCTCTTCCTCTATACGTTTTAAGATCTGGTCGTGCACTATGCACACCCCCTCATTTTATTTCCGGCTTAAACTTTTTGTCTGCCTCTTCAACAATTTGATGAATTCAGTATAACATCTTTTGATTTTTTGTCAACAGGAAATACAAAGTTTGTTGAAAGTGTAGATTTTTTGTTTGATTTTTTGTGCAATAATACCACGAAAAAAGCGTTGATTTTTATAAATAATATGTTAATATATAATAGGTATATGATTCTTTTTGTAATACGCCAAATTTTTTACAGAAAGCTGGTTAAAAAAATATGAGCTATGTCTCTGAAAATTTTGAATTATTGTCAGAAATAGCGACCTGCATCGCTCAGCATTTTGGTCCCAACTGCGAAGTAGTAATCCACGACATGACGCTCCCCTACGATCACACGATTGTCTTTATCGAGAACGGTCACGTTACCAATCGGAAAGTCGGTGATGCCGGAACCAATGCAGGCCTCGAGATTCTGCGCGGTACCGTAGAAGGTAAGGATACTTATAATTATGTAAACCATTCGAGCAACGGTCGGTTACTGCGCTCCTCTTCCAAATATATTCGGGATAAGGAAGGAAGAATTGTGGGAAGCATTTGCATTAACTATGATATTACGGATCTTATGATGGCGCAAAGGACGCTGCAATGCGTAGCAAATATGCCAGATCAGGAAGGTCCCAAGGAAACGTTCACAAAAACGATCGACGAGCTATTGGATGTTCTCATGCAAGATACCGTCACGCTGATTGGAAAACCTGTTGATATGATGAGCAAGGACGACAAGATCATCGCCGTGCGTTATCTAGATCAAAAGGGCGCTTTTTTAATTAAAAAAAGCGTAGAAACCGTTTCCAGTTTTTACGGGATCTCGAAATTCACTTTATATAACTATCTGAATGAGGGTAAGTCTGCTGAAACGCAGCAAGCGAAAGAATAGGAGTTTCAGCGTTTTTTGTAAAAATAAGCGCCGCATTCAGCGATTTTTTCGCTGAATGCGGCGCTTCAGACTGTCAAAGAACCCCTGCTTTCAAGTGAGGAAAGCAGGGGTTCTTTGACAGTCTGAGACGGCTGTTCTTTTGAAGAACAGCCGTCCTGCTTTTTCGCTTGATGTGTATGCACCTGAAATCATTTCTCAA
>CAKTZP010000035.1 GCA_934636045.1 uncultured Oscillospiraceae bacterium | reverse complement strand
GTCGGCTGCGGTTTTTTCGACGTTGATGTGCGCGCCTGCGCGGCTAAGCTCGATCGTCTTTGTCTCGCCGCACTCGCACTTGACGGTCTTCTTGCCCTGAACGCCGCAGGTCGTCTCAATGTTTTCGATGACGGTGAGCTTGTGCTCCTCGCCGGTCTTGAGGTCGAAGTGGTACAGGTCTTCGCCGATGGTGAACCAATCGGTCTTGTACTTACCGCCGAGGAAGTACATCCGCTTGCCGCTCTTGGAGTCGGTTGCCCAGCCGGTGTATTCCTTCGGAGCTTCCTTGCCGCAGTCGGCGTCCTTGCAAAGCAGGACCTTGTTCGTGCGGTCGTAGACGTAGTGGTGCTCGGGCTCGGGATTGGGCTTAGGATCGGGCTTGGGATCCGGCTTGGGATCGGCCTTGATCTCCTTGGAGAAGGAGTCGATCTCGGTGCCGTCCACGTCGTAGGCCTTGACGGTGAACTTCGTGGCCGTTGCCTCGACCAGCATGTACAGCGCAGTGTATTCCTGCGTGACCTTCACAAAGTGGAAGTCAGGGTTATCCACTGCCTTGTAGTTCAGGTTACGGGACTTCTCGCCGAGGTCGCCGCAGATAAAGTAGGTCGTGCCGTCGTCAACGACCTTGCCGCCGGTCATCTGATCGGTGCGGGCATAGGAGTGGTCATGGCCGGAGAAGACGAAGTCGATGCCGGCCGCATCAAAGGCAGGCACAAGGGTCTTCTGGTACTTATCGGTCGCGGCGTTGACGTTGGTGTAGTAGGTCGGCTCATGGATGGTAGCGACCTTCCATGCGCACTTGGTCTTGGCGGCATCCTCCTTGATCCACGCGGCAACCGCGTCAAGGTCCTTCACACCGTTGTTGATGACGGCAATATAAACATTGCCCATCTCATAGGAGTAGCAGTCCTCCTCGGGCAGGCCGAAGATCTTCTTCGCATTCTTGCCATTGGACTGGCCGAAGTACTCATGGTTGCCGAGCACGTGGATGATCGACTTGTCCGCAACGGGGCTGCTCTGGAAGAGGTCAAGGATCTGTGCATAGTGGATGTAGTTATCACCGTTGTCGATAAAGTCGCCGGCCTGCAGACCAAAATCGACATTTTCCTTACCGATGGCGGTGAGGACGGTGTTGAGGTAGCCGATGGCATCGGCGTCATTTTCAGGCACGCCGGTCATCTGGGTATCGCCCATGATGAAGAACTTGGTGGTTTCCTTGGCGGTCTCCGCCTCGGTGCGGAAGGTCATGGCCTCCGACCAGCCGTTCTCGCTGCCGTCGCCGACCCAGAAGTAATAGGTCGTCTCGGGGGTCAAACCGGTCAGGGTCACGGTGTTCAGGCTCGCAACGTTATTGGTCGTCGCGAAGGCCACGAGCTCCGTCTCGCCGCGGACGGTGCGGTAGTCCGTATCCGGGCCGAGGCCGCGCTTGAGCGCCTTATATTCCGCCTCGGTCATGTAGCGCAGGTAGGACTTCTCGCGCGCAAGGTTGGCATTGGTGAACCACGAGATCGCGTGCTCGGTCGCGCGGTTTTTGGTCAGCGGATGCTGCACGGAAACGGGCAGATCGTCGTCATTGCCCGCATAGCCGCGGACAGTCGCCTTGGCCTGGAAGGACAGACCCTTCTCGCTGCTGGCGGTGATGGCAAATTCCGTACCGGCCGCCATGTCCTTCATGGCTTCGGTGGTCAGGACGCCGTTTTCGTTCGTCTTGCCGATCTCGGCGCCGTTAAGGAAGACGGTAACGTCCGCTGCGGGCTTGCCGTCGATGTCATAGACGGTGATGTCGCAGGAGCGCCCCTGCGCCATGATGCCGATGTTGATGGTGTAGTAAGCGGTAACGGGCAGGACGGTGTAGCCATAGGCGGCTGTGCCGGTCTTGCCATCGGTATCCTTAAAGGAAATGTTGGTCACGCGGTACTTGAGGTAATCGACCTCAGGATCGACCGTCGTCGGAATGGCGAAGCTGACGGTGGCAATGTCGCCGGTCATGCCGCCCTCCTTGGTGGCCTTGAGGGTCAGAGCGCCCTTCTTAAAGCCGGTGGGCTTGAATTCAAACTCGCCGGTCACACCCTCTGCAAAGGTGATCACGGGAGCGCCGTAGACCGCGCCGCCGGCCGTCGTCGCAGGCGTGCCGAAGTCGGTGTTGACGTCGATGACGGTCATTTCGACCTCCGTCACATTGCCGGTCGCGGTGAGCTTCATTTCATAGGTGCCGCCGAGGGTGACAACGCCGTTGCCGCCGAAGGTGACCTGCGCCTGAGACGCAGTCTCGGTCTTCACGGTGAAGTCGCGGGTCTGCTCGACCATGTTGCCGCCGCCGTCGGTGATCTGAACCTTGATGGTGTGGTGGCCATCGCCGAGGGTGGTACGGGTCACAGCCTTGGCCTCGTCGCCGTCTACCGCAATGCTCACGCCGTCGATGAAGAACGCCGTCGCAGAGGCATCAACGCCCTTGCGGTTCTGGCTCTCGGGGTCATGGAAGGCTGCAACAATCTCGACGTTGCCGGTGGTGAGCACCGTGGAGCCGTCCTTTTCCAGCTCCGTGCCGTTGACGGAGATAGAGTCAATCGTGGGGTTAATGAGGTCGTCAAGGTTCGTGCCGTAGACAAAGCGGTAGTCGTCGTAATACAGCGTGCCGTTGAAGCGGCCCTCGCCGGCAGCCGGCGTGTAGCTCAGCCAGAACAGGCCCTCGCCCTGCCGGATCTTCAGCGGGTGCTCCGCGCTGATGTTGTTCTGGATGCCGTCCTCGGTCAGCTTGGCATAGCAGTACATCCAGCCGACCCAGTCGATCGTGTTGATTTCCTCTTCCTGACCGTTGACCATCGTCTTATGAACGAGCTTCAGATTCTTCGTCGAATAGCCGCCGCCATTCCAGACGCCGACGTCCGCCCAGACATTGTAGCGCGGCGTGCCTTCCGGCGCATAGATCCAAACGCCGACCTCCGTCGGATAGCCGTCGATGTTGATCTCATCGCCGCAGTAGCGGATGTAGAAGTTCGAGTTGGAGCTGTTGTCGAAGGAGGTGTAGTCGTAGTTCAGCTCCAGCGCATAGTCGCCGGAACGGACCTGCGCGCCGTCCTCGCGGCTGGTGGTCTTTACCGCACCGACGCCGTAGGCCTTGATCGAGTTGTTCGGCCAGAGGTAGTAGGTATAGCCGTTTTCGTGGAAAATCGGCGCTGCCGGGACAGCAGTATCATAGTTGCCCGTGAAACGGAACGGAGCGGTCAAATGGCTCCGGGTCGGGCCGTCGGGGCTATAGGTGCCGCCGGTAATAACGTCCATTTCGGGAACATTGCCGCGGTAGCCCTCGGTAACGCCGGCATCGACGTAGGCGTCCTTGCCCCAGTGGTAATGCGCACCGGTCAGCGGGCCGTTTTCGTTCGGCTCGAAATTCTGCACGACGACCGGCATCTTGCCGATCTCAACCTTGATGGAGGCCGTCAGCTTCTCGCCGTCCTGTTTGGTGTAAGCCACGGTGACAGTACCGTTCACGCTGCCGTCAAAGCTGCCGCTGCGGAAGGTATTGCCGTTCATCGTGCCGAACTGCGCGTCGGAAACGCCCTCCGTCGCAGATTTCAGCTCCCACGTAAAGTCGCCGACCTTATAGTGGATGTTTCGCTGCGCGCGCTTGGCGTTCAGGCCAAGGTCGGAATCCGCGTTAAAGTCGAGGGAGATGGATTCGCCGGTGAAGTAGAGCTCATCGATGTCCGCAAGCTCGACCCTGGTTCTGCCGTAAACCGTCGCGCCCTTCTGCAGGGTGACCGTCACCTCGCCGGTGAAGCCCGCCGCCGCCTTGAACAGGCCGGTGCTGCGGTCGATGGTGCCGGCGTTGTTGGGCGTTACGACCCAGTCAATGTCGGTCGGAACGGTTGCGGCGCCGCCTGCCTTGTCAACGCCGTAGGCGGTGAACTGGATGGAGGAGCCGGGGGTGTAAAGCTCGTTCTTCGGATAAAGAGAAGCATGGTCAAAGCTGCCGTCGGAGGCCTCGGTGGAGACCATCAGCAGCGTGGAGGCCACGGTGCGCTCCGGGCCGTCGGAGGGAGAGTTGCGGACGACAAGGTCCGTCGTGCCCTCGCGGACAGAGGCATAGGTCGCAGAGCCGCCGCCGTCGAGATAGATAGCGTCAACGCAGCCCTCGTTGAGCAGGAACTCCGCCAGCTCATAATAGCTCATGCCCACAGAGTACGGTGCCTGTCTGCCGTCGGCCACAACAGTGACGAGCGTGCCGTCGGCCTTGAGCGCGATGCAGTTCCGGGGGTTCCGGTCGTGGTCGTCGGGGTCGGCCACAACCTGGCCGTTGCGGATGATGAAGAACGGTCCGGAGATCGCCTCCAGAACATCAGAGGTATCCGTGCCATAGTCGCGAATGGCAAACGTGCCGTCCTTCAGAACCGCAAAATACGGCTCCTGAATGCTGCCATTGCCGGTCTGAACAACATTGCCCTCCATGATCAGGTAGCCCAGCGGCTGGAGGGTCTGCATGTTATAGTAGTCACCGTTGGTCGCGAAGATGACCTTCTCGCCGGTGGCTTCTTCATAGGCCTTGGCCTGATCGGTGGTCTTCTGCATACCCCAGGTCAGGTTCTTCGCCGCGTCCGCGCGGGAGGCGGGCGTGCTGCCATTGGTGTAGTAGCCCTTATAGGACGCCTTGAAGGTGACCTTTGCATTCGGTGCTACCGTCGTCATAAACGCAGCGATCTGATTGTTGCCGGTGGCGTCGTTGAGCAGGATGTTCGACTCGGTAACGCCGTTGGTGATCTGATAATCCGTCTGCGAGATCAAATACTTGCCGGACGGGGGCGTGATCTTGCGTTCCTCGTTCTCCCGCGCCGCAAACACGGCCGGAACGAGAGAGGCCAGCATCGCCAGCGTCAGCAGCAGGCAGAGAATTCTCTTTGCCATCGCATGTTTCATGGTGTAACCTCCTGTTTTTCTTTGTTATACAACGGAAATATTCTATCACGATAGAACAAGAATGTCAACATCAAATCCACACGCTTCGGTCGAGCTGCGATTCCGCAGTACGGGTGGGCGGAAAAATTCTTCTCGAGGCTTTTCGATTACGCTCTCCTACGCGACAGGAGGCGCGCGATGAGCAGAACTGCAGTCAGCAGAGCGGCGGAGGCCGGAAGAACAATCAGGGCGTTTGGGACAAAGCCCGCAAGGAGGTACCCGACAAAGCTGACCGCGGCGACGACAATGACGTAGGGAAGCTGCGTGGAAACGTGCGCCACGTGATCGCATTGCGCTCCGGCGGATGCCATGATGGTCGTGTCGGAAATCGGCGAGCAATGGTCGCCGCAGACTGCGCCTGCCATGCATGCCGATACGCACACCACGCCGATGGGATCGCTCAGAGGAAATACATCCAGCGTAATCGGGATCAGGATGCCGAACGTACCCCATGACGTGCCGGTTGCAAAGGACAAGCCGCAGCCGATCAGGAACACCACAGCCGGAAGAAGGCTGCGGAAGCCGCCAGAGGAGGAGCGGACAAGCTCCGCGACATAGCTTGCCGCGCCGAGAGAATCCGTCATCGCCTTCAGGCTCCACGCAAACGTCAGAATCAGGATCGCCGGAACCATGGACTTGAAGCCCTCGGGAATGCAGCCCATCAGCTCACGGAAGGACATCAGACGGCGGCAGGCGTAATACGCCAGCGTTAACACCAACGCACCGGAGGAGCCGAGCATCAGGCCGACGGAGGCATCGGAGCGGGAAAACGCCGTAACAAAATCCGCACCGGAGAAAAATCCGCCGGAATAGAGCATCCCGGTCACACAGGAAACGATCAGGGCGGCAATCGGCAGCAGCAGATCAAGCACTCTGCCGTCGGAGCTTGCGTTTTCGGCGGCGGTATCGGCGTAGGCCTTCAGTCCGGAAAAAACGTCGCCGTCCCTTGCGCGGCGTTCGTGCCTCGCCATCGGCCCGAAGTCCAGGTTGAACACCGCAAGCAAAATCATCATCGCAACGGTCAGCAGCGCGTAAAGATTAAAAGGAATGGCGCTGATGAAGACCTGCAGCCCCCTGCCCTCCCCGACATAGCTGGAAACCGCCGCCGCCCAGGAGGAAACCGGCGCAATAATGCAGACCGGCGCCGCCGTTGCGTCTATCAGATAGGCAAGCTTTGCGCGGGAAATATTGTGCTTGTCCGTTACGGGGCGCATAACGCTGCCGACGGTCAGGCAGTTAAAGTAGTCGTCAATGAAAATCAGAACGCCCAGCGCAATCGTAGCAAGCTGTGCGCCGACGCGCGTTTTGATGCGGCCGGCTGCCCAACGTCCGAACGCCGCCGAGCCGCCCGCCCGGTTCATCAGGCAGACCATCGCGCCCAGAATCACAAGGAACACCAGAATGCCGACATTGTAGCGGTCGGACAGGACAGAAGCAATCCCGTCGTTCAGAACATGGTTGACGGTCCCCTCAAAGCTGAAGTCGGAATACAGCAAACCACCGAATACAATACCGATCAGCAGGGATGAGTAGACCTCCTTTGTCACCAGCGCCAGTGCAATGGCAACGGCAGGGGGCAGCAGCGCCCACGCACTTTCGCGGAAGCCTCCGGCAATCAGGGCACCGACAATCACAGCAACCAGAATCGCCGCCGTCAGCACCGTCTTCAGAATTTGATTTCTTCGCATAGCAGAACTCTCCTTTTCGAAAATTGCAACAACAAAAAAAGAAGTCATGACTTCCGTCATAACTTCACGAAAGGGTGCTCTGCCCCCGAAGATTATGACAGCGCTCCGCTCGTTTCCGAGCGACAGTCCGACGGATATTCTCCGGCGGCCCGGACATTGCACTGCCAGGCAGCAAATGCAACTCCTCGGCGGCTGACCCTTTCGCCGTTTCCCTTGCCTGTTGTAAAACGGTTACTCTTTTCAGCCGCGCCTCTATCATGAAAATTCAGTTGTTGGGTTTATTATACAGAAAGATCTCCGTATGTCAAGCCGTTTTTTATTTCTCTGCATATTTTTTCCCAAGCCGCTGCATTTCCTGTAAAATCAGCGCAAACCTCCCGGAAGCGCTTGAATTTTCCGTCGATTCCTGCTATACTCTGTTCGAAGCTTTTCTAAGCTTTTAAAATTCATTGTCAAGGATGGATAGTATGAAGCGATTTCTGAAGAAGATCACCCCGTGCCTGCTGGTTCTGGCCATTGTGCTGAGCATGACGGCCATGGTCAGCGCCGACAACGAGCCGCTGAAGTTCTCCGCGCTCTATGCCTGCGCCGATGCCGAGCACGAAAACGTCCGCATCCTGCCGCAGACCATCGGGCAGGAGCAGTATCTCTTCCTTCCCTCTTATATGAAGGCCACGGAAGCCGTGCTGTACTTTGAAACAAATCTAGCCGATGCCGTTGTCACTGCCAAGGGCGCGGCGTCCGAGGAGGCGCTTCCGCTCACCTCCGGCACGGCGTTTGACCTTGTCGCCCTGTGCGGCGAGGGCGGCACCTACCGCCTGACCCTGACGGCCACGGCCGGAACGGAGACCGCAGAGCAGGTGCTCACTCTCGTCCCGACAAGCGGCATCGCCTCGATGTACCTGGTCAGCGACGATCCCGTCGAGCACGGCCGCGAATGGGTCGAATCCAGCCCCACCAAGAGCAACAAGGCCACCGGCGCCATGGTCATGACCGACGCCGAGGGCGAGCTGGTCTACGACGGCAAGCTCACCCAGATCAAGGGCCGCGGCAACTCCACGTGGCTGGCGGAAAAGAAGCCCTACCAGATCAAGCTCAAGAGCAAGACCGACCTGCTGCAGACCGGTGACAAGGACAACGCCGCAAAAACATGGGTCCTGCTGACCAACGACGCCGACCAGTCCCTGCTGCGCAACAACATCGTCTATGACCTGTCCGTTGCCATGCAGATTGACCCCGGCATTGAGTGCCGCCCCGTGAACCTCTACTATGACGGCGAATATCGCGGCGCCTATCTGCTCTGCGAAAAGGTGCAGATCAATAGCGGCCGCGTCGATATCACCGACCTCGAGGGCGCCATTGAGGACGCCAACCCCGATGTCGACTTGGAGAAGCTGCCCGTCAAGAGCGGCGTGACCGCCAACGGCGCGACCTATTACTACTGCGACGGCGTCAAGAATCCGGAAAACATCAGCGGCGGCTTCCTGCTGGAGATGGACAGCCCCTCCCGCGCGCAGCAGGAGGTCTGCTACTTCATCACCGTCCGCAGCCAGAACGTCGTGGTCAAGAGCCCGGAATTTTGCAGCGCCGAGATCATGGAGCTCATCGCCACATGGTATCAGGACTACGAGGACACCGTCTATAACGGCGGCAAGCACCCCACCAACGGCAAGACCCTTGCCGACTACGCCGACATCAACAGCCTCGCGCAGTGCTACATCATCAACGAGCTGACCAAGAACGCCGATGGCTACCGCACCTCCGCCTACCTTTATAAGGATAAGGATACAAGCATCTGCAAAATGGGCCCGATCTGGGACTATGATCTGAGCTTTGGCATCGGCTGGGGCGAGTTCGTCTCCAACTGCGCCAACCCCAAGGAATTCCTCACCATCCGCAGCAGCCTCGGCATGGCGCTGTATCAGATCCCCGAATTCCGTCAGGCCGTGCATGATATCTACCTCAACACCGTCTCTCCCCTGCTGACTGACGTGCTGTGTGCCGACGCCACGCCCGAGGGCGTGACCACGATGCAGAGCTTCCCCGGCTACATGGCCGAGCTCCGCACCGCCGCGATCGCCAACGGCATGCTCTGGGGCACCACCGAGGCCGCGTGGGAGGCCAACATCAACGCCATGCGCGCCTACATTCTCACCCGCAACGAGTGGCTCTGCGCACAGTACGCCAACTGGAGTGCCGATAGCGAGCCTGCGATCCTCGGCTATGTCGACGTCACCGCCGACGACTGGTTCTTTGACGACGTCACCAGCGCCAGCGAGTACGGTATCCTCAACGGCATGAACTACGGCATCTTCGCCCCGTACGAGAACACCACCCGCGCGCAGGCGACCAAGGTGCTCTACGCCATCGCCGGTTCCGAGCGCTATCCGTTCGAGCAGATCTTCAGCGACGTGAGCAACATCGAGTGGTTCTACCCCGCCGTCATGTGGGCCAGCAAGACCAAGGTCGTCCTCGGCTATGAGGACGGCACCTTCCGCCCGGACAACTTCATCACCCGGCAGGAATTTGTCACCCTGCTGTACCGCTACCTCGGCGAGCCGAAGGTCACGACCGACAAGCTCTCCGCCTTTAAGGACAGCGCCTCCGTCGCTCCCTATGCCCGCACCGCCATGCGCTGGGCGGCGGAAAACGACATTCTCCGCGGCTATGAGGATCAGACCATCCACCCGGAGAACAACATGAACCGCGCCGAGATGGCCGCGCTCATCGTCCGCTTCTACGAAGGCTTCGTTGCCGACACGGACAAATAAAGCTCCACCCACCTTGCGCCGCATTGGGGCTTGACCCCGATGCGGCGCTTTTTTTGCACGCGCTCCGTTTTTGTCATTGCGAGGAGCGAAGCGACGTGGCAATCCGTTCTCCTTTGTAACGTTCGCTTCGCGCGCGGATGTATTGGGACTTGACCCCGATGCGGCGCTTGCGGTATAATAGGGGCAACCAACTCCGAAAGGAAGAATTTCCATGGACATTTTCCAGCGCGACGCGCGCTATCTGGCGCATACCTATCGCCGCTTTCCCCTGCAATTCGCCGGTGGGCACGGCTCCACCGTCCTCGGCGCGGACGGGCGGGAGTACATCGACCTCGGCAGCGGCATTGCCGTGAACATCTTCGGTCTGAACGACGCCGCATGGACGGCTGCCGTGACCGAGCAGCTCGGCCATTTCGCCCACTGCTCCAATCTCTTTTACGCAGAACCCGTCGTCAGGTTGGCAGAAATTCTCTGCGAGCGCACGGGGCTTTCCCGCGTGTTCTTCGCCAACTCCGGCGCGGAGGCCAACGAGTGCGCCATCAAGGTCGCCCGCAAATGGGCGGCGCAGACCAAGGGCGCGGAATATTACCACATCATCACCCTGAAAAACAGCTTCCACGGCCGCACACTGGCCACCCTCGCCGCCACCGGTCAGGACGGCTACCACAAGGACTATCAGCCGCTGCCGGAGGGCTTTCTCTATGCCGAGGTCGGCGACGTGGAGGGCCTTGAGCGCCTCATCACGGAGCACAAGACCGCCGCCATTCTCTTTGAATGCGTGCAGGGCGAGGGCGGCGTCCGCCCCATCGGGCAGGAATATGCCGACGCGCTGGCAGCGCTGGCGCAAAAGCACGAGCTGCTTTTGATGTGCGACGAGGTGCAGCTCGGCAACGGCCGCAGTGGGCAGCTTTACGGCTACATGAACTACGGTCTGCACCCCGACGTCGTCACCACGGCCAAGGGGCTGGGCGGCGGTCTGCCCATCGGCGCAGCGTTGCTGTCCGAGCGCGTAAAGGACGTTTTGCAGCCCGGTGACCACGGCTCGACCTTCGGCGGGAATCCTGCCGTCTGTGCGGGCGGCGTGAGCATCCTCAGCCGCATCGACGAGGCGCTCTTGGCAGGCGTGCGAGAGCGTTCCGCGCTGATTTTTGACACGCTGACCGGTGCAGAGGGCATCGAGTCCGTCGATGGCATGGGGCTGATGATCGGCGTCAAAACCGTCCACCCCGCGCGCGAATTTGCCGAGCAGCTGCTGCAAAACGGCGTCCTCGTCACCACCGCCAAGGATCGGATCCGGCTTCTCCCCGCGCTCAATATCCCCATCGACCAATTAAAAACCGCATTGCAGCGCTTTTGCGCCTGCGCCGCGAAATAATAGGAGGTACTCATGAATCTGAAAGGCAAGCATTTTCTGACCCTGCTGGACTTTACCCCCGAGGAGATCACCGGTCTGCTCGACCTTGCCGCCGAGCTCAAGGCAAAGAAAAAGGCGGGCATCCCGCACGACACGCTCAAGGGCAAGAGCATTGCACTGATCTTTGAAAAGACGTCCACCCGCACCCGCTGCTCCTTTGAGGTCGCGGCCTATGACCTCGGGATGCACGTCACCTATCTCGACCCCACCGGCTCGCAGATCGGCAAAAAGGAATCCATCGCGGACACCGCCCGCGTGCTCGGCCGCCTTTATGACGGCATCGAATACCGCGGCTTCGGCCAGAGCATCGTCGAGGAGCTGGCAAAGCACGCCGGCATCCCTGTCTGGAACGGTCTGACCAACGAATTCCACCCGACCCAGATCCTCGCCGACATGCTGACCATCCGGGAGCATTTCGGCTCGCTCAAGGGCAAGAAGCTCGTCTTCATGGGCGACTGCCGCTATAACATGGCAAACTCCCTGATGGTCGGCTGCGCCAAGCTCGGCCTGCACTTTGTCGCCTGCGGCCCGGAGGGCTACTTCCCCGATCCCGCGCTGATTGCCCGCTGCGAGGCCGTCGCCGCCGAGACCGGCGCAACGCTGGCCTTTGAGACCGACCCCGTCAGGGCCACCGCCGGAGCCGACGTCATCTACACCGACGTCTGGGTCTCCATGGGCGAGCCGATGGAGGCATGGGCAGAGCGCATTGAAAAGATGCTGCCCTATCAGGTCAATGCCAAGCTCATGGCCAACGCCGGCGAGCATGCCGTGTTCATGCACTGCCTCCCCGCCTTCCACGACCTCAACACCGGCATCGGCAAGCAGATCGGCGAACAGTTCCGTCTCGACGCGCTCGAGGTCACCGACGAGGTCTTCGAAAGCAAGCAGTCCATCGTCTTCGACGAGGCCGAAAACCGCATGCACACCATCAAAGCCGTCCTCTCGGCCACGCTTTAAAGCAGGAAAAACAGCACCCGCGAAGGAAAATTTCCTTCGCGGGTGCTGTTTTGTTCCATATGCAGCGGGTCTTGACCGCGCGGCTGCCTTACCGGGATTACTTCATCAGCTCGCAGACGAGGTCGGTGTAGGCCGTCGGGTCCTCGAGCGGAAGATTTGCCATCAGCAGACCTTGGCAGTACAGCAGCTCGGCGTATTTCTTCGCCTTTTCGGGGTCGGCCTCAACGGCGTCGCGCAGGGCGGCGACGGCGGGGTGCTCGGCGTTGAGCTCCAGCACCTTCCCGGCGTGGAAGTCCGAGCTCGGGTCGAGCGAGCGGAAATACTTCTCCATCTCAAAGCTCATGCCGCCCTCGGGCACCATCGACACCGGATGCTCGCCCAAGTCGGCCGACAGGCGCACCTCCTTCACACGGTCGCCCAGCGTTTCCTTGATGAAATCGAAGCACGGCTTAAGCGTCTCCGCCTTTTCCTGTGCGGCCTTCTTTTCTTCCTCGGTGGCCAGCTCCAAGTCATCGGTCAGGATGTTCTTGAACTCGTGCTCGTCGTACTTGCTGAGCGTCTGCGGGATGAACTCGTCCACCTGCTCGCTGAGCAGCAGCACGTCAAAGCCGCGTTCGCGGAGCTGCTTCGTCTGCGGCAGACGGGAAAGCTGCTCTGCACTGTTGCCGGAGGCGTAGTAGATGTGCTTCTGGGCTTCGGGCATGGCCGCGCAGTATTCCTTGAGCGAAACGAGCTTGCCCTCCTTGTCCGAGCGGAACAGGAGCAGATCCTGCAGCAGCTCCTTGTGCATGCCGTAGTCGGACACGAGGCCGTACTTCAGCTGGCGGCCGAAGGAGGCGTAGAACTTTTCATACGTCTCGCGCTCGTTTTCCAGCAGGCGCAGCAGCTCGGCCTTGATCTTCTTTTCCAGATTCGCGGCGATGGTCTTCAGCTCACGGGTGTGCTGGAGCATCTCGCGGCTGATGTTCAGGCTCAGATCCTGCGTGTCGACCACGCCGCGCACGAAGCGGAAGTGCTCCGGCAGCAGGTCGGCGCAGTTGTCCATGATCATCACGCCGGACGAATACAGCTGCAGGCCGGACTTATAATCCTTGGTGTAGAAGTCGTAAGGTGCCTTGGCGGGGATGTACAGCAGCGCCTTATAGGTTACCGCGCCCTCGACGCTGATGTGAATTTTGCCCGCGGGCGCTTCATAATCGAAGAACTTGTCGCGATAGAAGCTCAGATACTCCTCGTCGGTCACGTCCTTCTTGTTCTTCTGCCAGATGGGCACCATGGAGTTGAGGGTCTGCTCCTCCTGCACGGTTTCGTACTGCTGCTCCTCGCCCTCCTTCGGCTCGCCGACGGGCTTGCGGGTCTCAACGAGCATCTTGATGGGATAGCGGATATAGTCCGAATATTTCTTTACAAGGCTGCGCAGACGGTATTCGCCGAGGTAGTCGGAATACTTCTCGTCCTCGGTGTCCTCCTTGAGGGTCATAATGACGTCCGTGCCGGCGGCGTCCTTCTCGCAGGGCGTGAGGGTATAGCCGTCCGCGCCGCCGGACTCCCATTTCCACGCCTCGTCGGAACCGTACTTTTTGGAAATGACCGTCACCTTGTCAGCGACCATGAAGGCGGAATAGAAGCCCACGCCAAACTGGCCGATGATGTCGATGTCGTCCTGCTTCTCCATCGCGGTCTTGAAGCCCAGAGAGCCACTGTGCGCGATGGTGCCGAGGTTTTCCTCCATCTCCTCGCGGCTCATGCCGATGCCGTTATCGGAAACGGTGAGGGTCTTCGCATCCTTGTCCGCTGCCAGACGGATCGCAAAATCGCTGCGGTTCAGGCCGACGGCTTCATCCGTCAGCGCAAGATACGCCAGCTTGTCGATGGCATCCGAGGCGTTCGAGATCAGCTCGCGAAGAAAGATCTCCTTGTGGGTATAAATCGAATTGATCATCAGATCCAGCAGCCGCTTGGATTCCGCTTTGAATTGTTTCTTTGCCATAGTATCTGCTTCCTTTGTCGGTATTAGCACTCTCTTGCCATGAGTGCTAATCCTATTATAGCGCCCTTTTCCCATTTTGCAAGCCCCTGTCACAATTTCTTTACATTTTTTATTAAGGCACCTGGTCATTCAGGCAGATTGCACAAATAATTTCCGCCATTTTATGCAGAATGACGAATTCCGTGCTGAAAAAATGTTAGAAAACCGGAAGTTTTCCATCTTGCAAGTTGCTGCACTTCGTAGTAGACTATGCGCGTTTGAAAATCTGAAAGGAGGAGGCTGTCATGAAGAAAAGCTCCGTAAAAAACCTGACCGTCGGCTCGCCGATGAAGCTGATCCTCGGCTTCCTGCTGCCCCTGCTCGGCGGGCTGCTGTTCCAGCAGCTTTATAATATGGTCGATACGCTCGTCGTCGGGCGCTATCTCGGCGTCAACGCGCTGGCGGGCGTCGGCTCGACCGGCTCTGTCAACTTCCTTGTGCTCGGCTTCTGCATCGGCATCTGCAACGGCTTTGTCATTCCCGTCGCGCAAAAATTCGGCGAGGGCGACGAGGACGGGCTGCGCCGCTTTGTTGCCAATAGCTTCTGGCTCTCTGCGGCCTTCGCGGTGGTCATCACCGTCGCGATCTGTCTGCTGTGCAGCGCCATGCTGCACTGGATGGACACGCCGGCGGAAATTTTTGACTACGCATTCGATTATATTTTCGTCATTTTTCTCGGCATTCCCGTCATTATTCTTTACAATCTGCTGTCCGGCATTATCCGTTCCTTGGGTGATTCGCGGACGCCGATCTATTTTCTGGTGCTCTCATCGCTGCTGAACGTGGTGTTCGACATTCTCTCCGTGCAGGTGCTGGGCATGGGCGTGGAGGGCCCGGCGTGGGCGACGGTGGTCTCGCAGGCCATCAGCGGTCTGCTGTGTCTGGCGATAATGTTCCGGCGCTACCCCATCCTGCGCCTGTCGCGCGACGACCTCAAGCCGCGGTGGAGGGAGCTTTCGCGCCTGTTTGCCATCGGCGTGCCGATGGGACTGCAATACTCCATCACCGCCATCGGCACGATCGTCATTCAGGCGGCGGTCAACGGCCTCGCGGCCAGCTATATCGCCGCCGTCACCGTCGGCAACAAGATCAACCAGCTGTTTACCTGCATTTTTGATGCCATGGGCACGACCATGGCCGTCTATGGCGCGCAAAACTACGGCGCCATGAAGCTCGACCGGCTGCACAAGGGCGTCAGTGCCTGTCTTCTGGTCGCGGTGATCTACTCCGCCGCCGTTCTGCCTATTCTGATCTTCTTTGGCGAGGGAATGTCGCAGCTTTTCATCGATTCCTCCGAGCCGCTGGCCACGCGGCTGGAAATTGCCCGCTACGCGCGGCAGTTTCTGATCTGCAACGGCGCGTTCTATATCGCGCTGGCCTTTGTCAACATCCTTCGCTTCATGATTCAGGGGCTTTCGTTTACGAAGCAGGCGATCTTCGCCGGGCTTTTCGAAATGATCGCCCGCTGCGTCTGCGGCTTCTGGCTGACGGGCTTCTTGGGCTATCCGGTGATTTGCTTTGCCAATGCCGCCGCGTGGGTGTGCGCGGATATTTTCCTGATTCCCGCCTATTTCCACAGCGTCAACCTTCTCCGCCGCCGCGCACAGGCGCTCGCCTAGCAGGCCGTACCCGCCTGATTGCGCATACGTTCGTAGGGCGGGCTGCCCCCAGCCCGCCGGTGCAGGCAGTATCGATTTCTTGAATAATATAAAACGACAGAGATGGGACGATTTTCGTCACTGCCTCGCAATGCCAAACCAGAACTTTAGAAGATTCTGAGAGAAGTTCCGTACCGCACGGAGCTTCTCTCTTTTTCTTCTTTGCATCTCCGCGTTTGTGTGGTATACTGGGAGCAAGAATGACAACGAGGTGAAGCACATGATTACCGTTTCCGATCTGGCGCTGCAATTCGGCGGCTCCATTCTGTTCCAGCACGTCGACCTGCAATTCACCGCCGGCAACTGCTACGGCATCATCGGCGCCAACGGCGCCGGCAAGTCGACCTTTCTCCGTCTGCTCTCCGGCGAGCTGGAATCCACCAAGGGTGATATTTCTGTCAAGCCCGGCCTGCGCATGTCCGTCCTGAAGCAGGATCAGTTCGCCTATGACGACTACACCGTCCTCGACACCGTCATCATGGGCAACCGCCGCCTGTATGACATCATGAAGCAAAAGGACGCCATTTACGCCAAGCCCGAGCTTTCCGACGAGGACGGTATGCTGGCCTCGGAGCTGGAGATCGAATTTGCCGAGCTCAACGGCTGGGAGGCCGAGTCCGACGC
>CAKTZP010000034.1 GCA_934636045.1 uncultured Oscillospiraceae bacterium | reverse complement strand
CAGCGCCGGATCGGCAAGCTCGCTCGTGTCCGGAAAGCTGACGGCGGTGTAGCCCACGCCAAACTGCGTTTGCAGCAGCCGCTTCAGCTCCGCAGGATAGGCCACCGGCGCGGCCAGCAGCACAAGCACCTGCTCGGGATGCTGCTTTTGCCGCTCCAGCTCCGCCACCCGCCGCACGACCTCGGATACAATCGCCTCTATTAACTTGTGTAAAAGCGTCTGTTCCATAAGAACCTCATCGTGTCATTGCGAATACGTTGTGGACTCCCCCCACTATGTCATTGCGAAGGCACAGCCGTTGGCGGCTCTGCCGCCTTACGGATGTGGGCTCTCCGCTTGCCGGTCGGAGCGAAGCGACGTGGCAATCCGTTCCTCTTCGTCATAGGTCCGAGAACCTCAGGGCAAAATCTCCATCATCGTGCTGCCCGCCATGGCAATGGCGTTGGCCTCATCGGTGTCGATGTGGACCTCCATATCATGGCCGTCTCCGGCGCGGACGATGACGTTTTCCAGCACCGTCGCCCGCTCGCCCTCTGCGCGCAGGCGCACCGGCTGCCCGTCTCTCAGGCCAAAGCGCGCCGCCTGCACCGCCGAAAGGTGCAGATGCCGCGCTGCAACGATCACGCCCTCAGAAAGCTCGATGCTGCCCGCCGGGCCGACCAGCTTGCAGCCGGGCGTGCCCTGCGTTTTGCCGGACATGCGAACGGGCGCCTTGATGCCGAGGCCGAAGGTGTCGGTCAGGGAGACCTCCACCTGCGTCGCCTTGCGCTCCGGCCCAAGCACGCGCACGCGCTCGAGCTGCCCGCGCGGGCCGACGACTGTGACCTGCTCCTTGCAGGCAAACTGGCCGGGCTGAGATAAGTCCTTCAGCCGCTGCAGCCGGTAGCCCGTGCCGAACAGCCGTTCTACATCCGCTCGGCAAAGGTGCACATGCCGCGCCGAGGAGGCCACGGGGACGAAGATGCGTCCGGTCTTTTGGAATAAGCTCTCGGAGACCGCAAGCTGCACGCTGCGCTGCACCGCGCTCTTATCCATTTTCCTTCACCTTCTTCAGAACGATACCCTCGTAATAGGTCTTTGCGATAATGGTCTTTACGTCCTCCAGCGTGGGACGGACAATGTTGGTCTGGGTTGCCGTATCCTGCAGAGCATGCTTTGCCAGCGTGTCGATGTCCTCCATGCGGAACTTTGTCTCGCAAAGGGGCGGGATGCGCACGTCCTCGCACAGACGGCGGACGGCGTCAATGGCCTTCCTGGAGGCCTGATCGACGGTGCAATTATCGACCTTCTCGCCCATGGCCTGCGCAACGCTGGCCAGCCGCTTCATGCAGTAGGGGCGGTTATACTCCAGCACGCGCGGCAGCATGATGGCATTGGCAAGGCCATGCGGGATATTATAGAAGCCGCCGAGCTGATGGGCGATGCCGTGCACAAGGCCAAGGCCGGCGTTCGAGAACGACAGGCCCGCCATATACTCCGCCCAGCACATATCCGTGCGGGCCACCATGTCCGAGCCGTCGTTCACGGCCGAGCGCAGCGCACCGGACACCAGCCGGATGGATTCCAGCGCCAGCGCGTCGGTAAACGGCGTGTGGGTATTGCAGATGTAAGACTCGATCGCGTGGGTCAGGGCATCGATGCCCGTCGCCGCCGTCAGCGAGGCCGGCATGCCGACCATCAGCATCGGGTCGTCCAGCGCAAGGTGGGCAAGGCAGTTGGTGTCCACCATCAGCATCTTGGACTTGGTCTCCTCGTCGGTCACGACATAGGCGCGCGTGCACTCCGAGCCGGTGCCGGCCGTGGTGTTGACCGCGATGACCGGCGCGCCGTGCTTTTTCGACTTGTTGACACCGTTGTAGTCCTCAATCTTGCCGCCGTTGGCCGAGAGGATGCTGACCGCCTTGGCCACGTCGATGGGCGAGCCGCCGCCGATGGCAATGATTGCGCCGCAGCCGCTCTTCTGATAAAACTCCAGTGCCTGATAGACGATGCGCGTGGTGGGGTTCGGCTCGACACCGTCAAAAATCAGATAGTCGATCCCGGCATCGTCGAGGACGGCCGTCACCTTCCCCGCCGTACCGATCTTAATTAATCCCTTGTCCGTAACCACCAGCACCTTCTGGGCGCTCAGGCGGCGCAGAAAATGCGGAATCATCAAAATGCTGTCCCGGCCGATCAGCGTATGCCGCGGCTGGTATAATTCGATCATGCCGTCTCGTTCCATAGTTGATTCTCCGTTTCTATTCGCTCAAAATCGCTCAAAATTACAGCTAACCTTTCGTTTGCTCCCATCATCCCACAAAATCCGTTCGCTGTCAATATTTTTCTGCTTCCGCCACAAGATTTCGTGATTATCACCAACCCACTCCAAGATGAGTTGTGCATTTTCGACGAAAAACAAAGTACCCCGCAGCATTGCGCCGGAAAACCGGCGGATGCTGCGGGGTAAAACTCGCTCATAATCGCTCATTCTATCGAAAGCTGCGTGCAGGGAATCCCCCGCTGCGCGTAGAATTCGGCATACCTTTGCGGCAGGTTTTTCGTGGTGATGACCCGGCAGGGCTTATCCGGCGGAAAAACGGTCGCAAAGCGGCGCCGGTCGAATTTCGCGCTGTCGATGAGCATGTACAGCCGCCGGGTCATGCGTGACACCTGCGTATAAAGCGGCATCCGGTTCTTGTCCTGCACCGTGTAGCCGCGCTCAAGATCCATCCCCTCGACGGTCAGAAATACCTTATCAAAATAATATCCGCGCAGCGTAAAGCCGATGTCCTGGTCGAGCGTCTCAATATAGTTTTTTCCGGTGTGGACATCGCCGCCGAGGAGGGTCAGCACTACATTGGGACACTGCGCCAGCTCCAGCACGGCGGTGATGCTGGTGGTCACGACGTTCAGCCGCTCCACCTCGCCCAGCAGCGCGGCCAGCATATTGCAGGTCTTGCCTGCGCCGATAAAGATCGAATCACCCGCGCGCACCTGCGACGCGGCCTCCTGCGCAATGCGCTGCTTTTCGCGGTCCGTCTCGTCAAGAATTTCCGTACCGTTGACATACCGGCGGCGCTGGGTCTGTTTTTCCGGCAGATGCAGCACGCCGAAGGAGCGCTCAGCCGCCCCGGACTTGGCCAGCATATCAAAATCGCGCCGCACCGTCGCCACCGAGGCCCCTGTCAGCGCGCAAATCTCTGTCAGCGTGACGGAATTCTGCTCCTGCAATCGCAGTCGGATCAGCTTCTCCCGTTCCCAGCTCTTCATGTCGCTACCTCCCGATCATTCTCGCTCAAATTCGCTCATTACAAGTTTATCACGTGCCCTTTTCCTTGTCAAGCATTTTCTGTATTCTTTCATTTTTTCTTGCCTTTCGCGGGCATACGAGATATAATGAGGACAGATTGCAGAATGGGGATGTACCAATGACCGAAAGATTATATTATGTAAACCAATATGAGACCGAGTCCTCCGCAGTCGTCCTTGACTACCGGCAGGTCGAGGGAGGCTGGCGTGTGGTGCTCGACCGGACGATCTTCTATCCCACCGGCGGCGGCCAGCCGTGCGATCGCGGCACGATCTCCGGCGTTCCGGTCTTGGACGTGTTTGAGGAGGGCGACGAGATCGTCCACCTCTGCGCTGCGCCCCTGCGGCCCGAGGTCGAGGTCACGCTGCAGATCGACTGGGCGCACCGCTTCGATCTGATGCAGCAGCACTCCGGCGAGCACGTTGTCTCCGGCCTTATGCGCAGCCGCTTTGGTTATTCCAATGTCGGCTTTCACATGGGCGCGGACGTCATCACCATCGATTTTTCCGGTGAGCTGACCGCAGAGCAGCTCCGCGAAATAGAGCATGCCGCAAATGAAGTCATCTGGCGCAACGTTCCGATCACGGCCTTCTATCCCGACGCGGACGCGTTGGCGCAGCTGCCCTACCGCAGCAAAAAGGCGCTGAGCGGCGCGGTGCGGCTGGTGCAGATTGAGGGCGTCGACCTGTGCGCCTGCTGCGGAACGCACGTGGCGCACACGGGCGAGCTCGGGCTGATCAAGCTGCTCTCCTGCGTCCGCTTCCATAACGGCTCACGCATCGAGCTGCTGTGCGGCGGCCGCGCGCTGGCCTATCTGAACGAGATCAGCGCGCAGAACCGCGCCGTCTCCGCCGCGCTGTCGGCCAAGCCGTCGGAAACCGCCGCCGCCGTGCAGCGTCTGCTCGACGAGCAGGCCGCGCTGAAATACCGGCTGACGGGCTTGGAAAATGAGCTTCTCGCGGCTAAGGCTGCCGCCGTTCCGGCGGGCTCGCGCGTGCTCCTCATGGACGAGAGCCTCTCCCCCGACCTCCTTCGCCGCTACGCCGAGCTGCTGGCAAAAAAATGCGCCGGCGCAATTTTCGCGGGCAGCGGGGAAAGCTATCGCTACGTGCTGTTCGACCCCGCGGGCGACCAGCGGGAGCTGGCAAAGCGCATCAACTCCTCGTTAAATGGCCGCGGCGGCGGCAAGCCCGGCTTCGTGCAGGGCTCCGTCTCCGCCTCCCGCTCCGAAATTGAAGCATTTTTCTCAAACGAGAATCTGTAATACGTCTCCCCGCCGCGCAGCGCCGTCCCGGTGCGCGCCGCCAGCTCGCTGACGGTCAAGAACGTATACCCGTCGTCCTGCAGCGTGTCAATAACCCGCAGCGCCGCGTCCACGCTGGAATCCGACATGTCGTGCATCAAAATAATGTCCCCCGGCCCCGCCGCGCAGACAATGCGCTGCGTCACGGTCTCGCAATCCGTGCAGTGCCAGTCCTCCGGGTCGACTGACCAGAGCACGATCGGCAGGTCGGCGCAGACGGTTCGCTTCAGAACGCCCGTGTCGTACAGCCCGCCCGGCGGCCGCAGCAGCGTCGGCGCGCAGCCCGCTGCGGCCTGAATTTTCTCATCGGCTGCGGCCAGCTCTGCGCAGACGCCTTCCGGCGAAAGCTGGGTAAAAAACTGATGCCGGTCGCCGTGGCTGCCGATCTCATGCCCCTCGGCAGCGATACGCGCAGCCAGCTCCGGGTACTGATCGATGCGATAGCCGCAGAGGAAGAACGTCGCCTTAACGCCGCGCTCGGCCAGCCCGTCGAGCAGCCGCGTGGTAAAGCGCCCGGACGGCCCGTCGTCGAACGTCAGGGCGACGCAGCGCACCGGCTTTGCCGCCTGCGCGGGCAGCAGCAACAGGATACTGATGAAAAATATCGAAAGCCATCGTTTCATGCCCTTTTCGCCTCCCGTCTCTAGTATGCGCGTTTCGGGGCAAAATGCGGCTGGGAAAGAAAGGAACGTGCCTATGATCTCCGCTCTTTGTCCCGTCTGCGGCGCGCCGCTGTGCGCCGAGGCATCGCCGTGGCACTGTAAAGAAGGACATTGCTTCGACGTTGCGCGGCAAGGTTATGTAAACCTTTTGCCGGTCACGCAGAAGCACTCTCTCCATCCCGGCGACACACGTGAAATGGTCGCCGCTCGCCGTGCTTTTCTGGACGCGGGCTATTATCGGCCGATTTTACTGACCCTGCAGGCGCTGGTCGAGCAGTTTTGCCCCGCAGCCGAGGCCGCGCTGGATGCGGGCTGCGGCGAGGGCTACTATCTCTCCGGCCTGACCGCCATCCCCGAGCGCTGGGGCATCGACATTTCCAAGGATGCCGTCCGCTTTGCCGCCGCGCGCGAAAAGCAGGCGCACTGGCTCACCGCCACAGCGACGCACCTGCCCTTCCCGGACGCAAGCTTCGACCTCGTGCTGTCCATGTTTGCCTTTACGGCGGAGGCGGAATTTGCCCGCGTGCTGAAGCCCGGCGGTTGCTTTGTGCAGGTGCTGGCGGGCGCGAACCACCTGCCCGCACTCAAGCGCATCATCTACCCCGAGGTGCTGGAAAAGGAAAAAGCGCTCCATCCGGCGCTGCGCGGCTTCCGTCTGCTGCACACGCGGACGCTGCAATTTGATTTTTCGCTCGACTGCGCCGAGCTGGTGCACGACCTGCTGTACATGACCCCGCATGTCTGGCGCATCCGCCGCGAAAACGCGGAGGCGCTGGCGCGCACGTCGCATCTGGACGAGCACGCCGAGGTGATTTTCAACGTCTACACGCTGGACAAACCGGAGAAACTCTGATAGAATATAAGGTAAATTTCCGGGATTTCCCGTAAGGAGTATCCATGTTAGACAAGCTGAATGCATTGGAAGATAAATATATTGAGCTCTGCGCCCGTACGGAGCAGCCGGATTTCTACGCCGACCCCAAAAAAGCAGCGGCCTATCTGCGCGAGCAAAAGGAGCTGGAGCCGGTCGTGACCGCTTACCGCGCCTACTGCCGTGCCAAGCAGGACATGGCCGACGCCTTGGAGCTGATGAGCGGCCAGACCGACGCGGAGCTCAAAGCGCTGTGTCAGGAGGAATTCGCCGACGCGAAAAAGCGCAGCGAGGCACTGGAGCAGGAGCTGAAGCTTCTTCTGCTGCCGCAGGATCCGAACGACGGCAAAAGCGTCATTATGGAGATCCGCGGCGGCGTCGGCGGCGAGGAAAGCGCCCTGTTTGCCCACAGCCTGTTCCGCATGTACAACCTCTATGCCGCCGCGCGCGGCTGGAGCGTGGAGCTGCTGAACTATTCCGAAACGGAGCTCGGCGGCATCAAGGAGGCAGATTTTGAAATTCGCGGTGCCGGCGCGTTCTCGCGGTTAAAATTCGAGTCCGGCGTGCACCGCGTCCAGCGCGTACCGGAGACGGAGTCCGGCGGCCGCGTCCACACCTCCACGGCCACGGTGGCCGTCCTGCCGGAAATGGAGGAGGCCGAGGTCGATATCCGTCCCGAGGACATCGAGATGCAGGTCTACCGCTCCTCCGGCGCGGGCGGCCAGCACATCAACAAGACCTCCTCCGCCGTGCGCCTGATCCACAAGCCGACGGGCATCGTTGTGTCCTGTCAGGAGGAGCGCAGTCAGTTCCAGAACCGCGAAAAGTGCATGATGATGCTCTCGTCCAAGCTCTATCAGATGGAGCAAGAGCGCATCGAGTCGGCCTATTCCGGCCAGCGCCGCAGTCAGGTCGGCAGCGGCATGCGCAACGAAAAGATCCGCACCTATAATTTTCCGCAGAGCCGCGTCACCGATCACCGCATCGGTCTGACGCTTTACAAAATCGATTCGATCATGAACGGCAACCTCGACGAGCTGATCGACGCGCTCGTCGCCGCCGATCAGGCCGAAAAGCTGCGCGAAAGCGGGGAGGCAATATGAATACCCTGATCTTATCCGCAAGCGACCCGCAGGCGCCTGTTCTGGCTGCGGACATCATCCGCCGGGGCGGCATCGTCGCCATCCCGACCGAGACAGTCTACGGGCTGGGCGCCAACGCGATGGACGAAGCTGCCGTCGCAAAAATTTTTGCCGCAAAGGGTCGGCCGCAGGACAACCCCCTCATCATCCACATTGCCGAGCCCGCCGAGCTGACACGCTATTGTCATGACATTCCCGGCAGCGCATGGCAGCTGGCGGAGGCCTTCTGGCCGGGGCCGCTGACGATGGTGCTGCCGGTCAACGGCTGCATCCCCCGCCGCACCACGGCAAATCTCGACACCGTGGCCGTCCGCTGCCCGCAGACAGCGGTCACACGCGAGCTGATCCGTCAGGCGGGCGTGCCCATTGCCGCGCCGTCGGCCAACCTCTCCGGCAAGCCCTCGACAACTACCGCGCAGCACGTCCTGCACGACTACGGCACAGACGGCAAGCTCGACGCAGTCATCGACGGCGGCGCGTGCAGCGTCGGCGTGGAGTCGACCATCATTGACCTTTCCGGCGCGCGGCCGCGCCTGCTGCGCCCGGGCGGCATCACTCCCGAGCAGCTGCGCGCGGTACTCGGCGAAATCGATATTGACCGCGCCGTGCTGGGGCAGATCGCGAACGACGCCGTCGTCCGCGCGCCCGGTATGAAATACAAGCACTACGCCCCGAGCGCCGAGGTTTACATCGTCTCCGGCACGTCCGAGGCCGCCGCAAGGTACATCCGCGCGCACCTTGCGCCGGGCGACGCCGTGCTCTGCTACGAGGAGGAGCTGCCGCTCTACAGCGGCTGTCCCGCCCTCGCCTACGGCAAAAGTGCCGACGTGCGCACCCTTTCGGCCGGTCTGTTTTCCGCCCTGCGGGAGCTGGATCGGCCGGAGGTACACCGCATCTTCGCCCGCTGCCCCGAGGGCGGCGGCGTGGCCTACGCGGTCGGCAACCGCCTGAAAAAGGCCGCCGCCTTCCGCGTCATCGACCCGGAGGCCGCGCCATGAAGATCCTCGGTATTACCGGCGGCTCCGGCTGCGGCAAGACGACGCTGCTGCGTGCCGCGCAGGCGCTCGGCGCGTATACCATCGACTGCGACGCGCTGTATCACGAGCTGCTTGCTCACGATGCTTCCCTGCTGCGCGCCATCGAGGCGGACTTTCCCGCGGCGTTTCAAGACGGCGTTTTGCAGCGCCGCGCGCTGGGAGCGCTGGTCTTTGCCGACCCTGCCGGGCTGGCACGGCTCAACGCCATCACCCATCCGCGCGTGGTTTCCGCCGTACGGCAGCGGCTTGCCGGGCGGAACGAGCCCTTCGCCGTCATCGATGCCGTCGGCCTGTTTGAAAGCGGTCTGAGCGGCCTCTGCACCGCCACCGTCGCCGTGACCGCGCCGGAGGAAGCGCGCGTAGCGCGGCTGATGCGCCGCGACGGCATTTCCCGCGACTATGCACTTTCGCGCCTGCGCGCGCAAAAAAGCGACGCCGATTTTTCCGCCGCTGCGACCTACACCCTCGAAAATCGCAGCGATACGCCGCAGGATTTTTTTGCAACCTGTCAGCAATTTCTGAAAGGAGTTATTCATATGGCAAACTACGAAGAACTGCGCAAGGAGCTGCTCTCTGCGCCCAAGAATGGTTATGACCGCATTTCCGAGGCGGATCTCGCGGCGATGGAGCCGTACTGCAAGGAGTATATGGACTTCATCAGCACCTGCAAGATCGAGCGCGAGGCCGTCGATTGGACGATCGCCGAGGCCGAAAAGGCCGGCTTCCGCGCCTATCGCCCCGGCATGGAGCTCAAGCCCGGCGACCGCGTCTATGGCAACAACTGCGGCAAAAGCGTCATCTTTGCCGTCATCGGCTCGGAGAGCCTGAACAACGGCACGCACATCTGCGCCGCCCACATCGACTCGCCGCGTCTCGACCTCAAGCCGAATCCTCTGTATGAGGACGCGGAAATGGCCTACTTCAAGACCCATTACTACGGCGGCATCAAGAAGTACCAGTGGACGACCACCCCGCTGGCCATCCATGGCGTCGTTGCCAAGAAGGACGGCACCGTCGTGAAGGTCACCGTGGGCGAGGGCCCCGCCGACCCCATCTTCTGCGTGACCGATCTGCTGATCCACCTCGCCGCAGACCAGATGAAAAAGACGCTGGCCGAGGGCGTGACGGGCGAAAACCTCAACATTCTCCTCGGCAGCCGCCCGCTCAAGGACGACGACGGTGCCGACCGCATCAAGTTCGCCATTTTGTGCCTGCTGAACGAAAAATACGGCCTGACGGAGGACGACTTCCTCTCCGCCGAGCTGACGATGGTGCCCGCGGGCCCGGCGCGTGACGTCGGCCTCGACCGCAGCCTGATCGCCGCCTACGGCCACGACGATCGTGTGTGCGCCTACGCCGCGTTCAAGCCCTTGCTGACCCTCGGCACGCCGAAGAAGACCGCCGTCTGCGTCCTTGCGGACAAGGAGGAGATCGGCTCGGTCGGCATCTCCGGCATGCAGGGACAGTATTTTGAGACCTTTATGCGCGACCTGTGCAAGGCCACCGGTGCGGATCGCCGCCGCTGCTTTGAAAGCTCCTTCTGCCTGTCGGCCGACGTGAGCAACGCCTACGACCCGATCTATGCCGAGACCTGCGACCGCCGCAACAACACCAAGATCAACTACGGCACCGGCATTTTCAAGTACACCGGCGCGCGCGGCAAGTCCGGCTCGTCCGATGCCTCCGCCGAGGTCATGGCCTATGTCCGCAAGCTGTTCAGCGAGCAGGACGTCATTTGGCAGACCGGCGAGCTGGGCAAGGTCGATCAGGGCGGCGGCGGCACGGTTGCCTGCTATATGGCAAATCGCAACATTCCCACCGTCGACGCCGGCGTCCCGGTTCTGTCCATGCACGCCCCGATGGAGCTCGTTTCCAAGCTTGACACCTACATGACCTATAAGGGCATGAAGGTCTTCTACGAAGCCGAATAAGAAAAAATCCGGAAATTTTCCGGAAATAAACAACAGGACGGCTGCCCCAACACGGCAGCCGTCCTGTTGTTTTTATTTCAGTGCCCGCGCACGGGCAAGCTTGCTTTTGGGTTCGTCGTGCAGCCCATAGGCTTGGCAGAGCGCGTCGGCCAGCGCACGGGTGGCCGCAGGCGCGCCGCCGTAGAGCTCCAGCTCCAGCTCGGTAAACACCGCCGACTCCGTCGCGCCGAACAGACGCCCGTGGTCGCCCGCAAGCTCCGCACGGCTGCCGTCCGGAAACTCCAGCATGACGCTCCGGCGCAAGAATTCCGCCCCGCAGACCGGCACGAGCACGCCGTCTCCGAACAGTGCTTCCAGCTCTCTCGGCGCGCCGAGCGCCTGCAGCCGGTCGATCGTGGCGCGGTCGATTTCGTCCGCCTCCAGCTGCCATTCGCCGCGCGCCGTCTGCCCCGGCAGCGGCGTCTTGAGGCAGACAACGCTGGTCTCGTTTTCCATCCGGCGGCGCAGCGTCCAGCGCAGGGCGGAAAAGCGCCCGTCCGGTGTATCAAAATAGGTCGTTCGCATCCGCGTCTGCTTCCACGGCGCGGCGCGCAGCGCCTCGATCTCCGGTGCGGCCAGCACGTGCAGCAGCACGCTCTCATCCGGCACATGCAGCTTATATTCCAATTCCATGCCCATGCTATCCCCTCCTGTGTCCATCTTACCATCTGCGGCGCGCTGCGTCAAGCCGCGGCGCACGGCGCGGAAGATTTTTGTTTCCCGTGCTATTTCCCGACAGCTTTACGGCACGACCGGTGCTAAAATCGGGATAAATCGTACTGCGGCGGCATTTCCCGCCGCATCAGGAGGTTCACGGATGAAGCAAATGCAGCAACTTCTGCCCAAGCACCGGGCGCGCTTTCGGAGCCGCAGCACGACCGGGCGGCTTCTGCGCGACTGCATCCCGGCGCTTGCAGCCGGATTTTTTCTTTCCGGAGCGGTGCTGTGGCAGCGCCCGCTGCCGCTCGCGGCGTGCTATATCGCCTCGCTGCCGATGGGGCTTCCCGCCGTATTCGCAGCGTTCGGCGCAATCGGCGGGTACTTTTTGTGGTGCAACGGCGCGGAGGCGGCGCTCTTTGCGGCCATGGCGCTGCTGATGCTGGCGGCGCTGAGCATTTTTCAGGGCACGCGCCTTCCGGCCACGCGCTGGTTTTTGCCGGCGATGGCTGCGTCGGTCTGCGCGTTGCTGGGCGCGGTGTGCCTGCTCAGCGGCGAGGCGGAGTGGAGCCTCTGGGCGGCGCGCTGGCTGATCGCCGGGGCGATGACCGCCGCCCTGCGCACCCAGCGGACGCTGCTGCTCCCGGCGGCGCTGGTGTCCGGACTGGCGGCGGTGCCGCTTCCGGTGTCGCTCGGGCTGGCCGCGGCGCTGGCGCTGGCCTATTGCGCCGACGAGCTGGTCAGCGCCGTGCTGCCCGCCATTGCGCTGAGCCTGACCGGGTTTTATCCGAACACGGCGCTGCTGGCCGTGCTGCTGCCCGCGCTGGTCTGCCGCTTTCGCACCAAGCCGCTGCGGGCAGCGACCTATCTGGTGCTGCCCCTCGCGGTGCTGCTCAGCAGCGGCGAGCTGACGCCGGGCAGCTGCGGTGCGGTGGTGCTGGGTGTGGCCGCCGGGCTCGTCCTGCGGCGGACGCGGCTGCTGCGCCCCACTCCCGTAGGCGCTGCGGAGGAGGCGCAGTTCCGGCTGGAAACGGCGGCGCAGGTGCTCGACGCGCTGAGCACCCAACTGCCCGAGCAGCTGGCCGCTCCCTCGGTCAGCGAGGCGGCAGGGATTTATGACGCGGCGGCCGAGCGTGTGTGCCGCTGCTGTGCGCGGTTTCACCGCTGCTGGCAACACCGGGCGCAGGAGACCTATCAGGCGCTGTCCGGCGCATCGAAGCGCATCATCGAGCGCGGCACGGCGCACGCCGAGGACTTCCCGCAGAGCTTCCGCAACGACTGCTGCCACTTGGACGGCTTTCTGACCGCGGTGAATCAGGAGCTGGAGGGCATGCTCTACCGCCGCCGCTACCGCATGCAGCTGCGCGAGAGCCGGCAGGTCGTTGCCGAAGAATTTTCGTGCATTGCGGCCTATCTGCGCGCCGAACAGCTGCCGGAGGCCCGCGCCGTCGCGCGCTTTCAGCCGCAGGTCGGCATCAGCACGGTCGGCAAAAACGGCAACGGCGCGATCGGCGACCGCGGCGCATGCTTTGCCGGGCGCGGCGCGGACTACTATGTGCTGCTGTGCGACGGGATGGGCACGGGCGAGGGCGCGTCCCGCCTGAGCGCGGAGACGGTGCGGCTGCTCGAGCGTCTGCTGCGCTCGGGGCTCGCCCCGGAGGCCGCGCTGAAAATTCTCAACGGCATGGAGCTCCTGCGCGGCACGGGCTGCTTTACCACGGTCGACCTGCTGTACATTGACCTTTCCGGCGGGGACGCTGTGCTTTACAAGTGGGGCGCGGCGCCCTCGTACCTGCGCGACGATGAAAAAATAAAGAAAATCGGGACAGCGACGCCGCCGCCCGGCGTCGGTGTGGGAGGAGATCACCTGCCGGAGCGCTACGCGCTGTCCCTCAAGTGGGGAGAAATGCTGGTTCTTGTCAGTGACGGAGCGGGGCGAGAGGACACCGAGGAGCTGATTGCCGCCTTTCGCGGCCAGTCGCCGCGGGAGCTTGCCGCGCTGCTGATTGCCGGTGCGCCTGCCGAGGATGATATGACGGCGGTTTGTATATCCCTCCACCCACGATGAAGATACCACATCTTGTACGTATTTTTTGTCGAAACACCACATGTCGGGAAATATTATTTCCCGACATGAAAAAAAACTACGGATTCTCCGCGTCGAGGTCGCGGTAGGGGTAAATGCGCACCCAGCGTCCGGCCTCGGTGTCATAGCGGACGGAGCTGCGGTGCGTTGCCAGCAGCTGGACGATGGCGTAGGGGTCGATCCAGATCTCATGGTCGCTCTCCTTCTGGCTCTCGTCGAACACCAGCTCAATGCCGAAATGCAGATGCACCGCGTCGATGTTGTTTACATTTTCCCGCGCAGAGTAGCCTGTGCGTCCCATGAAGCCGATCACGTCGCCCGCTGTGACGCGCTGTCCCTCGGTTAGGCCATCGGCATAGGGATAATCCTTTTGCAGATGCGCATAGTAATAGTAGCGCAGCCGGTCGTCCGAGCGGATGCCGATGCGCCAGCCGCCGTACTGGTTCCACCCGAGCGCCTCGACCGTGCCGCTCTCGACGGCAACGATGGGCGTGCCGAGCGTCCCCATCAGATCGTTTCCCAGATGCGGACGCGAAAAGCCGTAGCTGCGCCGCTGTCCGAAGTCGGGATAGTGCCCGTAGCCATAGCCCGCGGCGATGGGCGAAAACGCCTTGAGTCCATAGCTGGCCGCCCACTCCGTGCCGCCGTCCGGCGCGGGCACCTCGATGGCATAGCTCCCCACGAGGCCGCCGAGCACGGCGTGAAACGCCTTTCGGTAGTAGGCAAAATATTTGTACTGCTTGCCGAGCAGCTTTTCCGGCGCGGTCTTTCCGGAAAGCTCCTTGGCCGCGCTGCGGACGGCGCAGACGGAGACCTGACTGTCCCCGCAGCGCGTGGCCGCAAAGGCGAGAATGTCGATCCACGACAGCGGCTGGTCGGTCTCGTGCGACGAAATATCCAGCGCCAGCGCCTCGCTCAGCGCGGGATAACCGACCTTGAACTCCACCCAGTGCAGATCGTCCTCCGCGGCTGCCGCGGGCAGCGCCAGCAGCAACAGCGCGGCAACAAAAATAACGAACCTCTTTTTCACAGCATCCACCTCACGGGGTAGTGTGTGAAAAAGAGGTTCGTTTATGCGTTTTTGCGGCTGCGCGGTCAGTTCGTGCAGGTGATGCACAAAACCAGACCCTGCGTGTAATCGCCCTCGGTCGTGGGATAATAGACCGTGATCTCATACGCGCCGATGAAGTCCAGCAGCACGGAATTGAACGTCGTATACGACGTCCGGTAAGCCGTGACGGCAAAGCCGGTCTCCGACGGAAGGAGCGAATTGTTCAGCAGCGATTTCTCCGCCAGCGGCAGCGAGAGCATAAACCGCGGGAAGAGCAGCTCGTCATTGGCGGTCGGAAGCTGCTTGATCTCCACACTTTCCAGTCCGCTGTAGGACGTCAGCGATGCCGCATCCGCGTCCCAGAGCACCACGACCGGCCCGTCCGGGAAGACGCTGAGCTCCTCGCTCGGCTTGAGATCGCGCTTGTTCGGCGGGAGGCGGTTGCCGGAAGGGTCTGCAAGCGTCGGGTCGAGCGGCTCGGGCGAGCCGGCCGGCGGCAGCGCGCAGGTATACATCGGCGGCAGCAATGAATCGTTCGGCTCCGTAGCCGGCGCGGTCGGCGCCTCGGTGCTCGCGGCAGTCACCGGCTCCGTCGCCGGCAGCGTCTCGGGAGGTGCGGCCTCGGAGGTCATTTCCGCCGTAGGCGCCTCGGTCGGCGGCGTGCCGGAATTGTTGTCCTCGGAGCCTTCCTTCGGCTTCTCGTCCCCCAAATCATCCGGTGCGGCAAAAACGACGGTGTCATCCGGCACGCCGTCATCTATCGTCTGTGCATCCGTGCTTGGTGCAGGGCTGCACTCCGTCGCGCCGAATAGAGTATCCTTCTCATTTGGTGTTTCCAGTGCGCCGTCCGTCGGTGCGGCGCGGTTCTCCTCCGCTGCGGTCAGGGCAGAATTGGCACACAGTTGGCCATTGGCCGTCTCATCGGCCGCGGTGCTCTTGCTCATCGACGGGATGTGGCCGGTCAAAACGAGCGTCAGCATCGCGGCGGTGGCCAATCCGGCAGCGGTGTAGGAAATGATGCGGCGATAGCTGCGCCGCTTGCGCGGCTCCTTGCTGACCTGCTGCATAATGCGGCCGGTCAGGTCGGCAGGAGGTACGATCGCTTCATCATTCAGTAAAATGTCATTTGCTTCCATCTGTGCCAGCAACTCGCGGCAGTGCTTGCAGGATTTCAGGTGCCCCTGCAGCCGCTTTTCTTCCTTTTCGCTGTTGGTGTGGTCCAAATGGCCGCTTAGCAGCTGCAAATAGTCATTGCAATGCATCGATTAACCTCCTTTCCGTTCTTTTGACGCCGTGGCAGCGGATTCGTTCCGTATTTTTAAAAATTTTTTTCGCAATCGCTCCCGCGCACGGGAAAGGCGAGACTTGACCGTGCCCTCCTTGATCTCCAGCAGCGCGGCGATCTCGGCATAGCTCAGGTCGTTGACCACGCGCAGCGTCAGCAGCCGCCGCTCTTCAAGCTCGAGCGAGGCCAGCGCCGCCTGTAAAAACTGCTGCTCCTCGGAGAGGACAGCCTGTTCCTCCGGCAGCGGCGCGGGGTCGGGCGGGTCGATCGTCAGCGTTTCGCTGTCCTCGCAGGTGACGATCAGCGGCACGGTGCGGCTGCGCTTGCTGCTGCGCAGGTGGTCGAGGCAGACGTTCGAAGCCAGCCGGTACAGCCACGTGGAAAACGCGGCCTTGAACTGAAAGCTTTCCAGACTGCGCCATGCCTTTATAAACGTCTCCTGCGTCAGATCGGCAGCGTCCTCGGCATTGCCGGCCATGCGGAAGCACAGGCGATAGACCTGCGTTTGGTATTTCACGACCAATTCCTCAAAGGCGCTCTGGTCGCCCGCGGTCGCTCTTTTTACAATGCGCTCTTCTTCGATGTCAGATCACCTCAAATCTCTCTGGATCGCCTTGGCGACCGCACGTACCTCCTCCGCAGTGGCAAGGTGGGAAATCTGTTCTTTATAATACCCGCTGTGGGCAACGCCGCGCAGATACCATGCAAGATGCTTGCGCGCCTCAAGGCAGGCGATGTGCTCGCCCTTGTCCTCCAGCGCCAAATCAAATTGATGCAGCGCAGTTTGAATCCGCTCGGCCAGCGGCGGGCGCTCCGGCACCGGCTGCCCGGCAAGCACGGCGGCAAATTCCGAGAAAATCCACGGATCGCCGAAGGTCGCGCGCCCGACCATAAACAGCTCGCCCACCGGCAGCCCCCAGAGCTTCTGCGGGATCTCATCCGGGAAGA
>CAKTZP010000033.1 GCA_934636045.1 uncultured Oscillospiraceae bacterium | reverse complement strand
CAGCCAAGGTCAGCAGGATCGCAAGCTCCTTGCTGCTCTTTTTCAGCACTGCGGCGAGAATGACCGCCACCACGCCGATGACGCCGACGCGTATGAGCGTCTCCATCAGAAATGAAACAGCTCTTTTACGAGATCAAAGAGCTGTGCAATCTTCTGCACCACGATGAGCAGCACGACAACAAGCCCCGCGAGCGTCGTCATCGTTGCCTGCTCCTCCCGTCCGGAGCGGACGAGCACCTGATTCAAAATCGAAACGATGATCCCCACAGCGGCAATTTTAAAAATCAGATCAATTTCCATATCAAACGACCAAAATGACCAGTGCCGCTCCGGCTGCCATCCCAAGCACCGCGTAGCTCTTGGCCAGCGGCCGCTTTTCTGCCTCCGTCCGCTCCAGCGTAGCGCGCAGCCGCTCCTGCGTTAGCTCAAGCAGCCGGTTTCCGCCGTCCAAATCAAAGCGGCCGAGGCCTTCACACAGCTCCAGCAGCGCCATTGCCGCATCGTTGGCAAGCACAAGGCCGCTTTGCTCCAGCGCCTCCTGCGCCGCACGGCGGCGGCCAAGGGCCAGCTTTTCGCCGAAAAGGGTAAAAAACTGCTGCACCGCCCCGCGGCTGCGTCCGGCCGTCATGGCGCAAAGCTCCGGCAGCGGCAGGAGCGTATAGTTCAGCTCGCATCTGAGCAGCTCCAGCGCCGCCAACAGCTCCCGCAGCTGGTGCAGCTGTCGGTAAAGCTGCACCGCTCGGGCGATGCCGTACCCGCCCGAGCCGCCGATGATAAGGACGATCCCGATCACCTTAAGCAACGTTCGTTCTCCCCCTTCGTATGGTCAGCCGCCGCCCAGCGCTGAGCAGGATCAGCGTCTCAAAGCTCTGCGACTGCATGAGTCTCCGGTAGACAGGACGCTTGTCCAGCTCGTCAAACGACGCGGCGTGCACTGTGGCAAGAAAGCGCACGCCGCAGTAGCTTGCGCGCACCAGCGCCTCTACATCCGCCTCCGCGCTGATCTCGTCCACGGCGATCCACCGCGGGTTCATGCTCCGCAGCAGCATTTCGATCGCCGTCCCCTTGGCAATACCGGAAAGCACATCCGTGTGCGCGCCAAGGTCAAACTGTGCCGCACCGCCGCGGCAGGCCGCCAGCTCCATCCGCTCGTCGGCCACGCACATGGGCCAGCCGAAACGGTCGGAGCACTGGCGGACTAAGTCGCGCAGCAAGGTCGTCTTGCCGCTGCCCGGCGCGCCGAGCACCAGGGTCGACACCGGATGCGTCCAGAGCGCATCGGCTGCTTCGTTTGCAGCGCCGCGGATCTGCCGCGCGACACGAAGATTCAATGAGGAGATCTCGCGGAGTGTTTTTACCGTCCCGTATTGATAGATTCCCGTGCCGCAGACACCGAGCCGGTGACCGCCGGGGATGGTGACAAAACCGTTTTTCAGCATCTCCTGCGCCGCATAGAGTGCCTGTCCGGTCGCGCAGCTGAGGATCTCGCCGAGCATCGCGCTGTCTGCCACAGCCCCGGGCAAGATCATTTCCTTTTCACCGCAGCGCACAGCAACGGGACGGCCTGTCCGAAAACGCAGCTCTTCGATTCTCTCGCGCATTGCGAGCCTGTCTACCGCCGCGCGCACTCCCGGCGGACAGACCGCCAGTGCCTCACTCACTGCATCCATTTCCTTCACCTCGGTGCATTCTATGCGCATGGGGTAAAAATAGAACCGCCTCCCGAGACGGGAGGCGGCAAGACGCGCTCGTTATTGCGCTGCGCCGCGGTGCGTCGCCGCATAGACGCCCTTGCTGATGCCGCTGCCGAGTACGGTGCACAGCAGCGCCTCAATCAGCCCCTGCAGGCCGACCATCAGCACAATGAACATCAAGAAGTTGCTTGCACCGTAGTAGGATACGAGTCCTTGAATGTAATCCGTACGGTAGAAGCACAGGCAGAGCGTACCCATGAAGAAGATCGTGTTGAGCAGCGCGCCGCTGAGCGCGGCAAGGACAAAGGCAAGCATGTTCTTTGCCTTCGGCAAGGCGCGGTGCAGTCCGCGGAAGATCAGGCCGCAGCACCAGCCCATCAGTGTCCGCGTCGGCACGCACACGAGAAAGGTGAGAAACGGCTGGATCGCCAGCAGCGTCGCGCCGAACTGGCTCTTGCCGAAGCACTCGGCAAAGCTGACCAGCCCAAACACAAGGCCGAGGATTGCGCCGCCGCTCGGTCCGAGCAGGATCGCGCCGACGATGACCGGCACCTGCATGATGGTCATCTCAAGGCCAAAGGTTTTGATCATTCCGAGTCCGGTGACCTCTAACAGCAGCAAAACTGCCGTCAGTACGCCCAACTCAGTCAGATACAGGGTACGGGAATGTTGCTTGTTCAATTTGTTTTCCTCCTGCTGTCGCTCCCCTTTGGGGATGCAACGCAAATATATTTGTTCAGGCGGAGTCTCCTTACGGAAGCTCCTCCTCAACAGCGGGGTTTTCCGGCACAAAGGTGCCGTTTTGCATCTGCTCCCATTGCTCCTTGGTAATCAGCAGCTGCCGGGGCTTTGCCCCCTCAAACGGGCCGACGATGCCGCGCTCCTCCATCTCGTCGACGATGCGCGCAGCGCGTGCGTAGCCGAGCTTGAGGCGGCGCTGAAGCATGGAAACAGAGGCCTGCCCGGTCTCAAGAATGACCTCGACCGCCTGCGGCAGCAGCTCGTCGCCGTCGGAGCTGTCCTGCACTGCGGCCTTGCCGTTGTCAGAGCTGCCCTTCGCCCCCTGCTCCAGACGCTTTTCAATTTGCTCCATCACCTCGGTGGAGTAATCGCTGGAGCACTGCGATTTGATTGCCGTAACGACCTGCTGCACCTCTTCATCAGTGATCAGGCAGCCCTGCACGCGCTTCGGCTTGCCCTGCCCGAGCGGGGCAAAGAGCATGTCGCCCTTGCCGACGAGCTTTTCTGCGCCCTGCGTATCGAGAATGATGCGCGATTCCATCGAGGACGACACCGCAAAGGCGATACGCGACGGGATGTTTGCCTTCATCAGGCCGGTGATGACATCAGCCGACGGGCGCTGCGTGGCAATGACCAGATGAATGCCCGAGGCACGACCCATCTGTGCAATGCGGCAGATCGATTCCTCGACCTCCTTCGCCGCGACGAGCATCAGGTCGGCCAGCTCGTCGATAACGACGACGATCTGCTCCATCGGCTTCTGCTCCGGGTCGTTGCGAATAGCTTTGTTATACGACTCAAGATCGCGGACGCCCTCCTCCGACATCAGCCGGTAGCGGCGCATCATCTCCGTGACCGTCCATTGCAGCGCACCCGCCGCCTTCTTCGGGTCGGTCACGACCGGGATGAGCAGGTGCGGGATGCCGTTGTAAACGCCCAGCTCGACCATCTTCGGGTCGACCATGATGAGCTTGACCTCATCGGGCTTGGCCTTGTATAGCAGCGACACGATCAGCGTGTTCATGCACACGGATTTGCCCGAGCCGGTCGTGCCGGCGATCAGCATGTGCGGCAGCTTGGAGATGTCGCCCACGATGCAGTTACCGCTGATGTCCTTGCCGACGGCAAAGGAGATTTTCGAGCGGCTGTTGCGGAAGGCGGGCGAGTCAATGACCTCGCGCGCAGAGACGACATTGACCGTCTTGTTCGGCACCTCGATGCCGACGACGGAAATCATATCCGGAATCGCTGAAACGCGCACGCCGGATGCGCCGAGCGCGAGAGCGATGTCGTCGGAAAGGTTGGTGACCTTGGAAAGCTTCACACCGGGGTCGAGCTCCAGCTCATAGCGTGTAATAGACGGCCCACGAATGACATTGACAATGTGTGCCTCCACGCCGAAGCTCGTCAGCGTATCAGCCAAACGCTTGGAGTTTTCCTGCATCTCTGCCGTTGCGTCCGCCATGCTCTGACGTCGCTGGGTCAAAAGCGAAATCGGCGGGAAGGCATACTGCGGCGCAGGCGCTTCGGAATTCTTTGCGATCTCCTCCGCAACCTCCACGGCCGAGGCCTCAGCCTCCCCCTTCTTCTGCTTCTCCGGCGCGTCCTCACGGCGCAGCTCGGGCATACCCGAGGGCATGACGATCCGCGGCTGCTCATTGGGAGCCTCCGCAGGCAAATTTTCCGGTGCGGACACAGGCGCAGCAACCGGAGCGGGTGCATCTTCAACCGGGTCGTGCAGCTCGATCTCATCGATCGTGACCTGCTTTTCCTGCGCGTCGATGCCGCGCAGCGTCTCGTCGCTGACCGGCGCGGGAACGGCCGGTTCAGGCTCGGGCGACCTTCTGGCAGTGCGCTTTTTCTTGCCCTCGTCCAGCTGCGGCGGGTCGTCGACCGGGATGTCGATATCGGCCGCCGTCGCCTTCTTCCGCTCGCGGCGCTCTTGCTGCATTGCCGTCACACGGTTGACCAGCCGCTCGGCCGGATCCTCCTCCGGCTCGTCCTCCGGCTCCGGATCGATGCGCGGACGGTTTTTGATGGCGCTGATGAGGCTGTTGATGGTAATGCCCATGCAGCCCATAAATTGCAGAATGATCAGGAGGAACAGCACGACGATGCCGCCGATCTTCGTCAGCGCGGCGGAGAGCAGCCCGCCCAGCAGTCCCGGGATCACACCGCCGGTCGCCCATGTCTTGCCGCCCTCGTACAGGGCCTTGATGCTCAGACCATAGTCCTCACTGAAGGCAGCGCAGAAAATATGTACCAGCGCGGAAAGCGTAACAAGCAGTGTCAGCTGGCAAAAAATGCGCAGCCGCACGGGCTTCTTCTTGCCGCGCAGCAGCGTCACGCCGACGACGGTCAGCACTGCGGGCAAAAGATACCGTCCCACCTGCCCCAGAAGTCCGCCAAACAGGCGTGCCGCCGGCGCGATCAGAAATGCCTCGGTATCAAAGCAGCAAATCAGGCAGAAAATCGCAGCGATCAGGCACAAAACGCCATGCAGCTCCCGGCGGTTCTGTGCCTGCTTGGATTGCGCTGAGACGTGCTGCTTTGCACGGCTCGTCGGTTTTTTTTTCTGTTTGGATGCCACGAAGCATCCCTCCCTTTATGAGTTGATCAGCGAGATGAACAGCAAAATTGCTGCCGCACCCCAGCAGTAATAAGCAAACACATTGAGCTTGTACCGCTCCAAAAGATAGCGAAAGTACTGAATTGCCAGATATCCCGTTACCGTAGTGCACACGACCGCGAGCAGACATGCCGGAAGCGTCATCCAGAAAAAGCTGCCGAAGCAAAATGCCCGGATGAGCCGATAGAAAAACAGCACCACATGGAACACCAGCGTCAGCAGGTAGCCAAATCGCAGATTATATCGCAGCGAAAAGCCACGCACGCGGCCGATGCAGATCGACGCGCCGAACGACGACAAGCCGGGGAAAATCGTCAGTGCGCGCATGAGGCCGATCAGAAAGCCGTCGGATATCATGGCGTATTTTTCATCCTTCTGCCCCACTGCGCCGCGGCAGCAAAGAAAAATAAGCCCGCCGTTGAGTAAAAAGAACGCTGCAACAAGCACCAAATGGCTGATTTCCTCCGCTGAGGACAAAAAAATCAGCGATGCAAGCATCGGCAGCAGCGCGATCAGCCCCAGCACGATGCTCCGGCGCAGGGGAAAGTCTGCCCGCTCGCCGCGCCGCAGGCGGCGCAGCCCCATCATGGTCAGACACTCGTTCTTCAGCGCCCGCGTTTCGGGACGAAGCGCCAGTGCAATCGCCAAAATCACGCCCAGCGATATCGCGGCGTGGATATAGTATCCGTCGCTCTCGGCCAAAGAGGTCAGGTTAAATGCGCTCCGTAAAATTGCCGCATGACCGGCAAACGAGATCGGAAGCAGCTCGGAAAAGCCGCCAAACAGCGCATAAATCACAGCTTCCCAAAGTTTCAACGTGCAGTCTCCTCTGTCTATGTTACGAAAATGCAGACCATAAAGTTATTATAACACAGAAAGCTGAAAAATGCCATCTTTATTTGAGGGCAACTTTCGATTTTCCGCGCCGAATCATTCTGTGCAGCTCCTCCAGCGCGTCGTGCAGTCCGCCGAGACGGTCGATTAGGCCGCTTTTTACCGCCTCCTTGCCATAGACGATCGTACCGACGTCCGTTGCAATTTCCCCCGTCGCCATCATATAGCGCTCAAACGTCTCCTTTTTAATTTTCGAATTTCGCGTTACAAAGTCCGCAATTTGCTCCTGAATTCGCTGAAAATAGTGGTAGGTCGCCGGCGCGCCGACCACAACACCACTCATGCGCACCGGGTGGATCATCATGCTCGCCGTCGGCGCGATCATACTTCTCTTCGCCGACACCGCCAGCGGAATGCCGATCGAATGCCCGCCGCCGAGCACCAACGACACCGACGGCTTGCGCATTCCGGCAATCAGCTCGGAAATCGCCAACCCTGCCTCAATGTCGCCTCCGACGGTGTTCAGGAGCAGCAGCAGTCCGTCGATCTCTTCGGATTCCTCAATCGTCGCCAGCAGCGGCAGCACATGCTCATATTTTGTCGTTTTCACCGTCTCCGGCGCGACCTGATGCCCCTCGATCTGTCCGATAATGGTCAGCGTATAGATCGTGCCGCGCTCCGTTCGCGTCAGTCCGGCGCCGAAGTCTTCGATACGCTCCTGCGTGCTGTTCTTTTCCTCGCTCATGCCCGTGCTCCTTTGCCGTGTACTTTTCTTCTAGTCTTTCCACGTTTGCATTTTTTACCCTTGCAAGACGCCGCAAAATTTGCTATACTGAAAAAAATGAGAAAAAAGGAGCGATTTTCATGCATTACGAATATAAGACCCGCGGCACCTGCGCCAGCAAGATCCTGCTGGACGTTGAGGACGGCATCGTCCGCAGCGTCCGCTTTATCGGCGGCTGCAACGGCAACACGCAGGGCGTGGCCAAGCTGGTCGAAGGCATGCCCGTTGACGAGGTCATCTCTCGCCTCAAGGGCATCCGCTGCGGCATGAAGCAAACCTCCTGCCCCGACCAGCTCGCCGAGGCACTGGTGGAAATGCAATTGAAATAATGCCAAAAATTTCCCGGCGGCACGGATGATAGGCACTCCCAATACCGGACGCGCAGTATTGGAGGTACCTATCATGGATTTTTCGTGCCGCCGAGGGATTTTTTAGCAATGAAGAACGGATTGCCGCGTCGGGCTGCGCCCTCCTCACAATGACAAACTTGTCAGACAGCTTCGTCTCAGTCATTGTGAGTCTCAGCAGAGCCGTGGCGTTCCGCTCTCTTTGCAATAAAGAATCGGAGAAAGATCTCGTTATTGTCATTGCGAGGCTCCAAGGGATCCGTGCCAATCCGCTCCCTTGGAAACATACCGCAGGGACCAACATTCACCATCCTATGCTATCTCTCTACGAAACAAAACCCGCCTCCTGCCAAAAGCAGGAGGCGGGTAAACTTATTATTGGAAAATTAGGCTTCCTCGTCCTCGTCGGCGGGAGCTTCCGGCTCGAGAAGGGCGCGGATGGACAGGGAGATGCGCTTGCGCTCGGTGTCGACGTCGATGATCTTCGCTTCGACCTCCTGGCCCTCGGTCAGCGCGTCAGAGACCTTCTCCACGCGGTGGTCGGCAACCTGAGAAATGTGGATCAGGCCGTCCACGCCGGGGATGATCTCGGCAAAGGCGCCGAAGTCAACGATCTTCACGATCTTGACCAGCGCGGTGTCGCCAACGGAGTACTTCGCGCAGAACTGGTTCCACGGATTCATCTCAGCGGTCTTGTAGCCGAGGGAAATCTTCTTCTTCTCCGGGTCGAACTTGATGACGTAAACGTCGATCGGATCGCCGACCTTGACGACCTCGTCCGGGGTCTTGATGCGGCCCCAAGAGAGCTCGGAGATGTGAACCATGCCGTCCACGCCGCCGATGTCGACGAACGCGCCATAGCTGGTGAGGGACTTGACGACACCGTGGTACTTCTTGCCGACTTCGATCTCGCTCCAGATCTTCTCCACAGCAGCCTTGCGAGCCTCGCTGTTGACCGCACGGATGGAGCCGACAACGCGGCGGCGCGCACGGTTGAACTCGGTGATCTTCATCTTGACGGTCTGACCCTTCAGCTCGCCGAGATCGCCGCCCTTGGCGATGCCGGTCTGAGAAGCGGGAATGAACACACGGACGCCCTTGACGTTGGCCACGACGCCGCCCTTGTTCTCTTCGGTGATAACGCCTTCGACGACGGTCTTGTTCTCACAAGCAGCCTCGACGTCGTCCCAAACCTTCATGCCCTCGAGCTTCTTGCGGCTGAGCTGGACGGTGCCTTCCTGATCGTTCACGCGAACGACAAAGACCTCGATCTCGTCACCGACGTGGAGAATATCCTCGGGCTTTACACTGGGGTCAGCGCTGACTTCGTCATACGGGATGTAGCCGGCATGCTTCGTGCCAAGGTCAACCTGAATCTCGGTGGATCCGATTGCGGTAACGGTGCCAAGAACCTTATCTCCTGTATTCAAAGTCTTGATGGAGTTTTCGAGCAATTCCTCAAAGCTCTCCTCAACTGCATCAACGTTAGTAGTAATTTCGCTCATTGTCTTTTTGACCTCCTTTATAATCCACGCGGGCGTAGAGGCACCCGCTGTGATGCCAATGGCAGCAGCACCGCCGAAGGAGGACTTGTCCATATCCTCCGCAGAATCGACCAATTCCACATGCGGGCAATGCTCCCGGCAGATGTGGGCAAGGCGGGCGGTGTTGGAGCTGGTCACGTCGCCGACGACCAGCATCGCGTCACATTCCGAAGCCAGCGCAGCGGCCTCGGCCTGACGATTTTCAGTTGCTCTGCATATTGTATCAAAGATTTCGCAATTTGTACACACTTTTTTTATGATTTTCTTGCAAGATTCCCATAAAAATTGCGTGCTCGTCGTCTGGGATACGAGTGTCACGGACATTTGTGCGTGCAATGCGGACTCGCTGAGCCACGCCTCCAAAGCAGCGGCATCCGGGAACACCAGCGGGTGCTGACACCACCCCGCGATGGCCGCGACCTCGGGGTGGGTGGGTGTGCCGATGATGATCGGCTGGCGCCCGTTTTCCTCCGCGGCGGCAACAATATTGTGAATGCGCTTGACCGAGGGACATGTCGCGTCGACGACCGTCACGCTGCGATGCTCCAGCTGCTCAAACATTGCCCGGGGAATGCCGTGCGAACGGATAATGACCGTCGCGCCGTCCGGAATTTCATCGATCGTTGAGACCGTCCTTACTCCGCGCTCCTCAAACGAGCGCACCAAATGGCGGTTATGGGCGATCGGTCCGAGGGTGACGACTGTCTTCCCCTCCTCCACGGCCTGCTCGACTAAGCTGACCGCGCGGTTGACGCCATAGCAGAACCCGGCGCTCTTGGCCACACGTACGATCATTTTGCTTCACCCAGCCCGTAGATCGTCTGCATCAGCTCCGCCGTCGCAGTGTCCAGCTCCTCTGCCGTGGCACGCCGTCCGGCAAACGGGAATGTCATCGGCTCGCCAAAGACCAAGTCGATGCGGCCGAAAAGGCGCTTTTTTTGCGTCAGATAGATCGGAATGAGCGGCACCTTCTGTCGTGCGGCAAGCATGACCGCACCGTTGTGCGGCTGGGCCACCTTGCCGGGGCGCATCCGCGTGCCCTCAGGGAAAATCAGTACCTTTTTTCCGTCACGCAGGGCATGCATGGCCGTTTGGAGCGCGGCAACGTCGCGATTCTCCCGGTCGACCGGAAAAGCGCCCAAGCGCCGGTACAGATACCACAGTGGGATGTTCTTCTCAAGCTCTTTTTTTGCCATCGTGCGCGGCAGCTCGTCAAGATTGCCGCCGACGATCACCCAGATCGGGTCGGAAAAGGAGCTATGGTTGCAGCAGAGCATCGCCGCTCCCTCCGGAAGATTCTCCTTTCCGCGAACACGAACGACGGGATGCAGAATATGTAACAAGAAATTCAAAGCATAACGGATTACCCGATATTCCCAATGCGGCATCATTTTCATAGCTTGATCCTCTCCAAAATGACGCGGACGACCGTGTCAATGCTTTGCTCCAGCGTCAGAGCAGAGGTGTCGACCAGAACGGCATCGTCCGCCTGCCGCAGCGGTGCGATGGCGCGGCCGGAATCGCGTTGGTCGCGCTCGACCATGTCGGCCAGTACGGTTTCGTATGGATCCGGCGCACCCTTGGCCTGCAATTCCAAAAAACGCCGCCGCGCGCGCACCTCGGCAGAGGCCGTCAGGAAAATCTTCACGTCCGCATCCGGCAGGACGACCGTACCGATGTCGCGCCCGTCCATGACGACGCTATGCGTTTTTGCGACCTCACGCTGGGTGTTCAGCAGAAACGCGCGCACCTCCGGCACGGCTGCACACACCGAGGCATAGGTCGAAATCTCCGGATGCCGGATCTCAGCAGTCACGTCCTGACCGTTGAGCAGCATGTGCTGCAGGCCGTCCTCCGTCCAGCGCAGCGCTACCGTCAGCTCCGGCAGCAGTGCCGCGATTTTTTCCGGTTCGTCCAGCGCAATGCCGCGGCAACACGCCGCATAGCCAACCGTCCGGTAAATCGCACCGGTGTCCACATAAACAAATTGCAGCCGCTCTGCCGCCCGCCGTGCAATGGTGCTTTTTCCCGCACCCGCCGGACCGTCGATGGCGACAGAGTAAATTTTATGATCCATATTGGTAACTCCTACATGAAAAAATGATCGTCAAACAGCGTTTCCGGCCGCATGCGCCGTTGCCCATGCAATTTGCAGATTAAACCCGCCGGTGTAGGCGTCGCAGTCGAGCACCTCGCCAGCAAAAAACAGGCCGGGCACCAGCTTGGAGCCCATCGTCTTCGGATCGACCTCCTTGACGCAGATACCGCCGCGCGTGATGATTGCCTCCTCGACCGGCCGCAGGCCGGTAATCGGGACGGAAAACGCCTTTGTCTGTGCAATCAGCGCGCGCCGCTGCGTGCGCGTCAGAGAATTGGCCTTTCTCGCCGGGGCGATTGCACACCGCTCCAGCAGCACCGGAATCATCGAATGCGGATAAAGGTCGCTGAGCGCGTTTTCCATGCTCCGGTTGGCATAGGCCGTCAGGTCGCGCAAGAATCGCGCGTCGAGCTTTTCCTCGTCCAGTGCGGGCTTGAGGTCGAGGCTGAGCGTGTACCGCTCCCCTTCCTTGCAGTGCGCGGAGGCCGAGAGCACCATCGGGCCAGACACGCCGAAATGCGTGAACAGCAGCTCGCCGAAGTCCTGATACACGGTCTTTCCGCGGCAATCGAGCAGCTTAAGCGCTGTGTTGCGGAGGGAGAGCCCCTGCATTTGTGCGCAAGCTATATCACCGCTTTCCATCGGGACGAGCGAACCGGAGGCCGGCAGGACCGTGTGCCCGAGCCGCGCAGCCATGCGGTAGCCGTCGCCCGTCGAGCCGGTGGCGGGATAAGAAAGCCCGCCCGTGCAGAGGATCACCGCCTCTGCCGAAATCAGGCTCGCGTCCGTCTTGACCGCTGCGACCGCGCCATCCTTGAGCAGAATTTCGAGCGCGGTTTCTCTGCGCCGCCGCACCCCGGCGCGCTGCATCGCACGCTCCAGCGCGGTAATAATATCCCCTGCGCGGTCGGAAACCGGAAATACCCGGTTGCCGCGCTCCATCTTGAGCGGGCAGCCGTTGGCTTCAAAGAAGCGCATCGTATCCTCCGGCGCAAAGGCGTGCATCGCGCTGAATAGGAACCGCCCGTTCCGCGGAATATTTTTCAGCACCTCGTCTACGCTGCAATTATTTGTCACATTGCAGCGCCCCTTTCCGGTGATGGCAAGCTTTTTGCCGAGGCGGTCGTTCTTTTCCAGCAGCAGTACGCTTTTCCCGCGCTCTGCCGCCGTAATTGCCGCGAGCATTCCGGCAGCGCCGCCGCCGATCACTACGACATCATTCGTCGACTTTTTCATAGACATGATAGGTATCCCAAATCGATTCCAGCCGGTCAAATACCGCTGTGGTCTCCTGCCGCCGCTTGGAGGCAACGGAAACGATCAGCGCATTGAGCACGCTCATCGGCGCGACCATCGAATCGGCCAGCGACACCATGTCGCTCTTGGCGCAAAGAACGTACTGTGCATTTTTTGCCACCGGCGAACCGGGACAGTCGGTCAGCGCAATGGTGCACGCCCCCGCGTTAGCAGAGTATTCCATCGCGCGGATGGCCGCCGTGGAATAGCGCGGGAAGCTGATGCCGACCAGCGCGTCCTGCGGCGAAATGCGCACAAGCTGCTCAAACATCTGGCTGTCTGAGGCGCAGCTGACCAAGCGTACATCGTCAAAAATAAAATTAAAATAGTAGCCCAAAAAGGTTGCCAGCGCGGCAGAAGAGCGCACGCCTAAGATGTAGATGCGCCGCGCATGGAGCAGCGCCTCGACCGCGCCGTTAAAGGCACCGCGGTCAAGCTCCTCCACCGTCGTATGGATGCGCTCGGCGTCGCCGAGCAGGACGGCCGAAAGGATGTCCTGCTCCTGCGCGATGCGCTCTGCGCTGACCTCGATGCGCTGCACGGAGGTCAGGCGGTTGAGCACCATCTCCTGCAAAGCGCGCTGCATTTCCGGGTAGCCGTCGTAGCCCAAAAGGGATGCAAAGCGTACCACCGTTGACTCCGAGACCTGCACGGTCTTACCGAGCACGCTCGCGGTCTGGAAGGCGGCCTTGTCGTAGTCATCCAAAATATACTGCGCAATCCGTTTTTGCCCTTTGGAAAGCGTGCTCATCTTTTTATGTATTGTAGAGAGAATGTCCGTCATCTGGCTTCCTCCTTTATTTTTTCCGTTTCCTGCTGCGTCAGATAGCGCCACTTCCCCACCGGCAGCGTTCCGAGGGTCAGGCAGCCCTCGCGCACGCGGCGCAGCCGGTGCACACGCAGTCCCGCCGCCTCGCACATCCGACGGATCTGGCGGTTGCGCCCCTCGTGAATTGTAATTTCGAACGTCGATTTTCTCTCATTTTCACGCAGAAGCCGAACCTGCGGCGGGCGAATCTGATAGCCGTCGAGCACAAGCGGCTGAGCCAGTCGCTCCGCTGCGCCGGAAAGCGCACCGGAAACCGTGACCTCATAGACCTTTGCGATCTCACTGCGCGGGTGCATCAGCCGGTCGGCCAGCGCGCCGTCGTTAGTAAACAGCAGCAGCCCCTCGGAGGCATAGTCGAGCCGCCCGACGGGATAGACGCGTATCCCGCAGTCGGCGACCAGCTCAGCCGCCGTTGGCCGCCCAAGCTCGTCGGATAGCGTCGTCACATACCCGCGCGGCTTGTGGAGCATCAGATATACCGGCTTATTCTTCTCGGGGAGCGGCCGACCGGAAACGATGATTTTATCCGTCTCCGGGTCGGCGGACTGCCCGAGCCGGGCGACGGTGTCGTTGACACGCACCGCGCCCTCAACGATCAGCCGCTCCGCAGCACGCCGCGAAGCCACCCCGCGCTCGGACAAGATCTTTTGCAGTCGCTGCTCCATAAAATTCCTCCGTTTTGCCCCATAGCAGGCGGATCGTCGCAATGCGCCGCCCTTCCAGATAGACCGCGGCGCTGCCGGCAAAGGTACCGGGCGTTCCGGCAGAGAACGCCTGCCGGGGGTAGAGCAGCCGCACCGTGACCTTCTCGTCGTCCGCCGCGTAGCACGCCACACTGTCGCCCGCCAGCAGCGTTGCATGCGTCCCGTCCATCAGTGGGATGTCCGCCACCGGCGCGCGCAGCGCCACGAGCGTCCGCTCTTCATAGCATGCAAAGCCATAGTCGTAATAGTTCTTGTGATCCTGCCAGTCGTTGCCGTCGTTGATGGTCACAACGATCAGGCAGCGGCCGTCGCGCTCCGCCGCGCTGACGAGAATACGCCCTGCCGCCTTAGTAAAGCCGGTCTTCACGCCGATCGCGCCCTCGACCGACCAGAGAAGCTTGTTGTGATTCACAAAGCAGCGGCTGCCGCAGGAGTAGCGCTTGGTCGAAACGATCTCGCGGAACGTCGGGTTTTCCAGCGCATAGGCCGCCAGCCGCGCCAGATCGCGCGCGGAGGCATAGTGTCCCTCGTCGTCCAGCCCGTTTGGATTGTGGAACGAGGAATGTTCCATGCCGAGCGCCTGTGCCTTCAGGTTCATTAAGACGACAAATTCCTCCACCGAGCCGCTGCAGGCCAGCGCCAGCGCAATGGCTGCATCGTTGCCCGACTGGAGCATCATGCCGTACAGCAGCTCGCGGATGGTCAGCACCTCGCCGGGCTGCAAATAGATCGACGAGCCCTCGACATTCGTGGCTTCCGGCGGGATGACAAATTCCTCCTCCGGCGCGCAGTGCTCCAAAACGACGACTGCCGTCATAATTTTCGTTGTACTGGCAATTCGGCAGGGCTTGTCTGCCTGCTTTTCGCACAGCACCGCGCCGGTGTCCGCGTCCATGACGATGGCGCACGACGCCGAACAGTCCGGTGCGGCAAGACAAGGCTGTGTGAAAAGGACGGCAGCAACAATTGCAGCTGCCGTTGTGTATAACGTTCTCAGCATACTCATCACCATGGCTAGTGTTCCCGGTGATGTGCCGCGCTACGCCTGTTAAATATCGGAAGTTGTTGCCGGCGCGCCGCTAACGAGCTCAATGAGCTTGTCTACCAGGCCGGGCAGCTGCTCCATGGCGCGCTCGGATGCGGTTTTTGCCGGCTCGTCAATCGGCAGTACGCGCACTCGGTCGCCCTGAATGATGACCATGGCCACAGGAATGACTTTCACGCCGCAGCCCGCGCCGCCGGAGAAGGTTCCCTCGGGCTTCGGCTGCTTTGCGGCCAAGTCCGCGCCGCCGGAGGCCACGCCGAGCGTGATCTTGGAGATCGGCACCAGCGTCACACCGTCAGCAACCGTCATCGGCGAGCCGACCACGGTATTTGCGTCTACCATGTCACGAATTTTGGACATTGTCGTTTGAATGACCTCAGGAATTTTGCTCATTTTGTGCTGCCTCCTGTTGATTTTTAGGAACTTCCTTCGTTCCGAATTGCATTTTTTCGATCTCCGGCAGCTCATCCAGCGACGACAGACCGAAGGTTCGTAAAAAGTCTGGCGTTGTACGGAACAGCGTCGGCCGTCCCGGGACGTTCAGCTTACCGCATTCCTCGATCAAGTGCTTGTTGAGCAGAGCGCCGACGCTGTAGGAGCTGTCCACGCCGCGAATCTGCTCGATGTACGCGCGCGTCGCCGGCTGATAGTAAGCGACGATCGTCAACGTCTCCAGCTGGGAGGAGGAGAGCTTCGGCGGCTTCCTTGTTTCCAGCGCCTTGGTGATATAGGCCGACAGCTCGCCCGCCGAGCACAGCTGATAGGCTGTGCCGAGATGCACCAGCCGAATGCCGCGCCGGTCGTAAGACAGGCGATCCATCAGCTGCTGCGCCGCGGCGTCAATCTCGTCGGGGTCGCATTCGGCGGCCATGGCCAGGCGCTGCGTCTCCACCGGCTCGCCTGCCGCGAACAAAATTGCCTCGATAATCCGTTCAAGCTCCGCTTGTTCCATCCAAATTCTCCGTTTTCTCGTCCGGCATCTTACAGAACCGAACGGTAATATCATCGCCGCTTCCGTCGTCATCCTCCAGCGCAATTGAGCTGGTGCGGCAAAGCTCCAGCACCGCCAAAAACGTCGCCACGATCTCGCTGCGCGAGCGGCTGCCCTGGAACAGGCTGCGGAACTTGGCAATGCCGCGCATCAGCAGGCGCTTGAGCACCTGCGCGGCCTTTTTCGTGACCGGATAGGGCTCTGCACCGACAATACCGTTAAAATTCGACACTGGCGGCGGCATTTTCCGCTCATTACGCTCCGCCAGCAGGGCAAAGGCACGCAGAAGATCCTCCGGCTCATGGCGATAGCGGTAGGTGTTGTCCTTTTTGAGCGGCTCGGGCTGCTTGGTAAACAGATTGCAGCCGATCTCGTTGCGCGGCTCAAGGAACTCGACAGCCGTACGCACCTGTGCATAGGCCTCGTTGCGTTGGCGCTCCTCGAGGGAGCGGATCAGCAGCTCCATCTCGGTCATAGCCTCCTCACGCTCGGCTGCAGAGAGAAGCATTTTCGTCTTGATCAGCATCAGATAGGACGCCATGGAGATAAATTCACTCGCAATCTCCATATCCAGCCGCTTCATATTGTCCAGATACGCGAGATACTGCTCCAAAATGGACGTGATGCTGACATCCTGAATCTCTATTTTGTTTTTACTCAGCAGCAGCAGAATCGTGTCGAGCGGACCGTCAAAGTCCTCCGGCAGCGCATCCTGCGTCCGCATCACGCCGGTCAGGTGGTATCTTGGTTCTTCCATGGACGACCTCGAAATCGTAATAACTAATTTATTATACCAGTTTTTCCATCATTCCGCAACCTAAAAATCGACGGTACGTAAAATCATGGCCAATTTCTTCCGGAAGCGTACCGTGCCCGGCGACAGCTGCTCCATCCCGCCAAGACCACCGGGATTTGTGATATGGCGAAAACAAGAAAGAAAAAAGGAATTGGCCATGTGTCATGGCCAATTCCTTCCAGCGTGTCGAAAAACCCTTTTCGACACGCTGACAGACTGCAAAAAAGTTCGGAAGACAAGCAACTCACGCCCGTC
>CAKTZP010000032.1 GCA_934636045.1 uncultured Oscillospiraceae bacterium | reverse complement strand
GCAACGGCAGCGTAATTCCGCTGTTTCAGAAGCAGATCGCCGAGGGCGGCCCGGTCACGGTGACGCACCGCGACATCATCCGGTATTTTATGACCATTCCCGAGGCAGTGTCGTTGGTGCTGCAGGCAGGTGCGTATGCCAATCGGGGAGAAATCTTCGTTCTTGACATGGGCGAGCCGATGCGCATCGACGATTTGGCGCGCAACTTGATCCGGCTGTCGGGCTTTACTCCGGATGAGGATATTGAGATCCGCTATACCGGTCTGCGTCCCGGTGAAAAGCTCTACGAGGAGCTGCTGATGGATGAGGAGGGGCTTCGCTCGACGGAGAACCACCTGATTCACATCGGTCGTCCGCTGGAGATGGTCGAGGAGGACTTCTTGCGCCAGCTGGAGGCGCTCGAGTGTGCGTGCAATACAAACAGCGAGGATATTTTTGCGCTCGTGGGACAGATTGTCACGAGCTACCACCGCTCGGCTTGCGCCGTTTGAAACGGGAGACTGCGATGGATTGCGTGGAACGGAGCCTGCTCGCGGCGCTGCGCGCCGCGGTGCATGGGGAGACGGTGCGGGAGCTGCCGCTCTCGGCAGAGCAATGGAAGGAACTGATGAAGCTGGCGGGTGCGCAGAAGGTGCAGCCGCTGGTTTTGCATGCGGCCTATGCCTGCGCAGCGGCGCAGGGCTGGGCAGAGAGCATATCGCTGCAGCGTGCCTGCACGGCCCAGTATGCTGCCCAGGCGCGCAAAACGGCGAAGCTTTTGGAGCTGTGTCGCTTTCTGGCGGCGCAGGGGCTTCGCCCATTGGTGGTCAAGGGTGTTGTTTGCCGCGCGGTGTACCCCGAGGGTGAGCTGCGCCCGAGCGCGGACGAGGATCTTTATGCCCCGCACGAAGAATTTGCCGAAGCCTGTGCAGCGCTGCGAGCGTTTGGAATGATACCGCTCCCCGCTGCGGACGAAGCCGAGGCGGTCGAGCTCGGCTGGTATCTGCCGGGAAGCGCGCTGTATGTCGAGCTGCATCAGCGGCTTTTTCCCGACGAACCGGAGCGGCTGCGGCAGCTGCAGGCGCCGTTTGCCGACGCGTTTTCCCGAGCGGTGGAATATCCGCTCCCGGGCGGCGAGGCCGTGTGGTCGCTTTGCCCGCATGACGAGCTGCTGTATCTGCTGCTGCACGCGCTGAAGCATTTTCTGCATGGCGGCTTTGGCGTGCGGCAGGTGTGCGACATCGGCCTTTGGGCGCAGCGGTATGCCGAACGGATCGACTGGCCGCGCCTGCTGGAGCAGTGCCGCGCCCAGCGCGCCGAGCGCTTTGCTGCGGCGATCTTTGCAATCGCGGAGGAACAGCTCGGCCTTACTGTACCGCCTTCGCCGGACTGGCGCGCGAGCTGGGTCGATCCTGCGCCGCTGCTGGAGGATCTTTTGCACGCGGGCATTTACGGCACGGCAACCGGCAGCCGCCGGCATGCCGCGCCGCTGATTCTGCGCGCGGCCGAGGCAAAGAGCGGCACGCTGCACGCGCTGTTCCCACCGCTGCGTGCTTTGCGGCGGCGCGATCCGGTGCTCGACCGCCGCCCGTGGCTGCTGCCGTGGGCGTGGGGAAAACGAATCGTAAAATATCGGAAGGAAGTCCGAAAATCGACAGATAACACGACGCGCGAGACGCTGCGCATCGTCGGCGAGCGAAAAAAGCTCTTGCAAGTATATGGTGTTTTGTGATAGATTGAAAGAAAAACGGAGGTATGCGCGATGAAGGGAATTATCCTTGCCGGCGGAAAGGGCAGCAGACTCTACCCGATGACCAAAGCGGTCTCCAAGCCACTGATTCCGATCTATGACAAGCCGATGGTCTACTATCCGCTGACCGTTTTGCTGATGTCCGGCTGCGATGAGATCATGCTTATCACCGCTCCGCCAGATGTGAGCGCCTATCAGCGCCTGCTCGGCGACGGCAGCCAGTTCGGCGTTCACATCCGGTATGGCGTCCAGTACGTCGCCCGCGGCATCGCCGACGCGTTTTTGATCGCGGAGGATTTCATTGCTGGGGAGCCGTGCTGCCTGATTCTGGGCGACAATCTATTTTACGGCTCTGATCTCGACGATCTGCTGCACGTAGCCTCGCAGCGCCGTGAGGGCGCGACGATCTTCGGCTACCCGGTCAAAAACCCGACGGCCTACGGCGTGGTCGAGTTCGACGAGAACAACAATGTCCTGTCCATCGAGGAAAAGCCGCAGCGCCCAAGGTCGAAATATGCCGTTCCGGGGCTGTATTTCTACGACGGCGACGCGGTGGCGCTGGCCAAAACCCTGACCCCATCCGCGCGCGGCGAGCTGGAGATCACCGCGCTGAACGAGGCGTATCTCCGCCGCGGACGGCTCCACGTGGAGCTCATGGAGCGCGGCATGGCATGGCTCGACACGGGCACGCCGGAGGGCATGCTCAACGCGGCGCAGTATGTCGAGGCCGTGCAGTCGCGGCAGGGACTTTATATCGCCTGCCCCGAGGAGGTCGCGTGGCACAAGGGCTTCATCTCCGCCGAGCAGGTGCGCGCCATCGGGCAGGAGCTGAAAATGACAGAATACGGACAATATCTTTTGAGCTTAGTTGAGGACAAATGCTGGAAAAATTAGAACGCATTCTGCCGACGGTGCAGAAGCCTGCGCGGTACGTCGGCGGTGAATATCATCAGACCATCAAAAAGAAAAGCGAGGTCGACCTGCGCGTCGCCTTCTGCTTCCCGGATACCTACGAGATCGGTATGTCCAATCTCGGCATGCGCATTCTCTATGCGGTGATGAACCGCATGGACGGCGTGTGGTGCGAGCGCGTGTTTGCTCCGTGGGGTGACATGGAGGCGGCCATGCGGGAAAACCATATCCCGCTCTATGCGCTGGAAAGCGGCGACCCGCTTGACCGGTTCGACATGATCGCTTTTACTGTGGGCTACGAGATGAGCTACACGAACATCCTGAATATGCTGCGTCTGGGCAACATCCCGCTGCACGCATGCGAGCGCAAAGGGCTGGAGCACATGGTTTTTGCGGGCGGCGCGTGCATCTATAACCCCGAGCCGCTGGCCGATTTTATCGACTTTTTCTCTGTTGGCGAGGGCGAGGAGATGACGCCGGAGATTTTGACGCTCTACCGGCAGGCCAAGCGCGAGAATTGGACACGCGCAAAATTTTTGCGCGAGGTGGCCAAGATCGAGGGTGTCTACGTCCCGTCGCTCTATGAGCACCGCTATACCGCGGACGGCACGCTGACGGAGATTGTTGCCAAGGACGGCGCGCCGCGCAAGGTCAAAAAGCGCATCATTCAGAATCTGGACGACGCGCTCTATCCCACGGATATTATCGTTCCGAACACAGAGATCGTGCATGACCGCTCAAATCTCGAGGTCATGCGCGGTTGTATCCGCGGCTGCCGCTTCTGTCAGGCGGGCTTTACCTATCGTCCCGTCCGCCCGCGCTCGGTGCCGGCGCTGTACCGACAGGCGGTCGAGTCGCTGGAAAACTCCGGCTGCCATGAGATCACGCTCTCGAGCCTTTCTACCTCGGACTACAAGTGGCTGCCGGAGCTGGCGGAGCAGATGCAGGATTACTGCACTCCGCGAAAAATCAATCTTTCTCTGCCGTCGCTGCGGGCGGACAATTTCTCCCGCGAGCTGATGCTCAAGCTCCAGCAGGTGCGCAAAAGCGGCCTGACCTTTGCGCCTGAGGCCGGAACGCAGCGGCTGCGCGACGCAATCAACAAAAACGTCACCGAAGAAGAAATTTTGCAGACCTGCGCCATCGCCTTTGAGGGCGGCTGGAACAATGTCAAGCTCTACTTCATGCTCGGCCTGCCCACGGAGACGGACGAGGACGTGCTCGGCATTGCGGAGCTGGTGTATAAGATCCTCAAATGCTGGCGCGAGCGCGCGACGAACAAAAAGCGCGGTGTGCGGATCCATGTGGCCACGGCCTATTTTGTCCCGAAGCCCTTTACGCCCTTCCAGTGGGAAAAGCAGATCTCACCCGAGGAATACCTGCGCCGTCAGCGGCTTTTGAAGGAGAATATGCCATCGAAAAGCATCGAATATAATTGGCACGCCGCCGATCTGAGCCGCCTGGAGGCCGCTTTGGCGCGTGGCGACCGGCGCTTGGGCGCGGTTTTGGAGGAGGCGGTGCGCCGCGGTGCGCGCCTTGACGGCTGGGACGAATATTTTGACTATCAGACATGGCTCGACAGCTTTGCGGCCTGTGGCATCGACCCGGACTTTTATACTACGCGCGGCTTTGCCGAAGACGAGCTGCTGCCGTGGGACGTCATCTCCGACGGCGTTTCCGAAGCGTTCCTGAAAAAAGAGCGCGAGCGTGCCTATCGCAGTGAAACCACGCCCGACTGCCGCACAAAATGCAGCGGCTGCGGTGCTAGCTGCCTGCTGGAGGGAGGGCGCTGCGATGCGTAGAATGCTGTTTGAAAAGACCGGCACGGCGATCTGGATGTCGCACCTCGACACGATGCGCCTGATGCAGCGCGCCTTTCGACGCGCGGGTGTGCTGCTGCACCATTCGCAGGGTTACACGCCGCACGCCTATGTCTCCATGCTCCTGCCGCTGAGCGTCGGCGTGGACAGTGCGTGCGAGATCATGGAATATGAGCTCGACGGCGACCTTTCCGTCACCGCCGAGCAGATGAACGCTGTACTGCCGCAGGGCGTGCGGGTGCTTTCGGCTTACGAAAGCGCGCGCAAGGCCAAGGAGCTGGCGCTGCTTGAGGCCGAGCTGACGCTGTGCTATGACGGAGGCATCCCGGCCGTGGCGGTGCAGAAAATCACCGCGCTGCTGTCTGCACCGTCGCTTTTGGTCGAAAAGCGCACCAAACGCGGCATGGAGGAGGCGGATATTCGCCCGATGCTGCACCGTTTCTCTCTGCTTGAACGGGAGCACGAGCTGGTGCTGCGCTGCACGGTCTCTGCGCAGAATCCGTCGCTCAATCCGATGCTGCTGGCCTCGGCGATTGAGCGCTATCTGCCGGAGCTGCGGCCGGACTTTGCGCGCTGCCGCCGCGTGGAGGTCTATGATGCCGCCGGGGAGGTGTTCCGCTGATGCCGGATTGCGAGAATTGTGAATACTACGACTACGACGAAATCGAGGACGAGTATTATTGCCTGCAGGACTTGGACGAGGACGAGCTGTATCACATCGTCACCGTCCGCGAGGGGCGGTGCCCGTTCTTTCGCCCCGTGAGAGAAAATTAAAACGCAGTGTCCCAAAAATCGGGACACTGCGTTTTTTATTGCTGTAATTTCCTCAGCCGGTCGACCTCGCGGCGGACTTTGTCGGCGGTTTCGCCTTCGGTGAAGCTCCATTCCGTGCGGAACAGCTCCAGCTCCTCCTCATATGCGTTGATTGCACCGGGAATGTCGCCGCGAATTTCACAGACCTGCGCAATGGATTCGCAGGCATCGGTATAGCGCGGCGCTTTTTGCTGCTCCAGCGCCTTGCGGTAATAGGCAATCGCCTCGTCGTACCGCTGGCCGTCCGCCGCGACGTCTCCCAGAGACAGACTGACGAGCCACTCGTCTGGAAACTCGCGCTCCATCTCTGTGCGGCAGGCGTCCGCCTCATCCTTCCGCCCCTGCGCGTCAAGAATCAGGCTGCGATAGAGCAAAACGCGATAGGAATCGTCGATCTTCTCCATACGGTGGAGATACACCCATGCTTCCTCCAGCCGACGGTCGTCGATGAGATTGTCCAGCAGCCACAGATAGCCGCCGCGATAGTCGGGGTTTTTCTTGACAAAGTCCAGATAAAAGTCGACCAGCGCGTGGTGGTTGCGGACGCACCAGTCGGGCATCCTGCCGCCCATCGCCTCGCAAAGCTCGCTGTGCGCGTCCTTTTCCGTCGGGGAGGCGGCAAGCGCTCGCTTTGCAAAGTCTGCGGCAAGAAGGCGGTGCTGCTGCGCCTGATGGTTGTGCAGCTGCGCCAGCAGACAGCAGCACTGCCCGGCGCGGTAACCGGCGCTGATCTTGGCCTGCAAAAAACGCTCCGCCCGTTCCAGCTCGGCCTGCGGCAGCATCCGCTCGTCCCAGATCATGTTCTGGATGCGGTCGAGCTCGTTTTCGTCCGTCAGGCAAAACAGCTCGTCGAGCGTCACGCCGAAGAAAATGGCGATTTGAGGCAGCAGCTGAATGTCGGGCGTCGTGACGTCGCATTCCCATTTCGAGATGGCCTGTGGCGTGACCGAAAGCTCGGCGGCCAGCGCCTCCTGCGTGATGCCCTTGGCCACGCGGAGTTGTTTGATTTTCTTTCCGATTTCCATAGGTTTTCCTCCGTTATTCAGATGCAGCGCTGCTTACACAGACAGAATAGCACGGATTTTGAAAAAAGGAAAGCACTCCGCCGGCGGGAAAACACAACCGCCGGTTGCATTACAAGGAAAAATCGACCTCATCGTATTCCGAAAAATCCGCCGGCTTTTGGCGGGAGGGGACACGCTTGAGGGGATCATAGCGGAAGCGGCGGCAGGAGCCGTCGCTGGGGACGATGCCCTTGCGGTCGCAGACGCAGGCGTCCTCATCAAACCGCGCTGCATGCGTGCAATAGGCGCAGGCACGCGCAATATCTTTTCTGAACAGCATTGATTTCACCTCTGGCTGCATTATAACGCATTTTTGCGCAGATTACCAGCCCGTTTTTTGCGCAGCGTCGGAAAAAGGATGCACAGCGCACAGAGCACGGCCGTGCTCAGCAGGGAAAACGGCGCCGGATGAAGGAAAACGACGGCAAAAATTGCTGATAGCAGCCCATGGAGCAGCTTTTCTGCAAGATATCCCCGCGGACGCAGGTCGCCCCAGAGCGCCATGGCCTGCAAATGGACGCACAGCCCGCCCCAGCCCATATAAAACGCCGCCGTAACAAAGGAAAGCGGCGTATCCGTCAGACGCACCACGCCGCTCGTCAGCTCCAAAAGCCCGATCAGCGGCGTCAGCCGTGCCGCGCCCGGCACGAGCCGCAGCAGTGCCAGAATAACGGAAAAGAGAACGACGGTCGCGCTGATTTGCAGCGAGGCCGTGCATGCGCCGGTGATCGCGTCGGAAAAGGCGCGCGCCGCGCCGACCGGCGCTGCCTGCGGCCGCCGGATGCGCAGCTGCGGCGCGCCCGGCCGGGCAAAGCACCGTGCGCACAGCAGCGCGGCGGCTACGTGAATGGCATAAAGCCGCAGACCGACCGCGACGCTGTGGAAAACGCCCGCACCCAGCACGGCGACAAAAAACGCCGGCCCGGAGTTGTTGCACACGGTCAGGCAGCGCTCGGCGTCCTGCTTGCTCAGCCGCCCGCTGCGGTAGAGCTCGCAGACCGTGCTCACGCCTACGGGATAACCGCCGACAAAGCTCAGCACCAGCGCCGGGACGCAGGCCCCGCCAAGCCCGAAGAGGCGCTGCAACCGCGCTTCTGCAACCGGCCCCGGCGTATACTGCCACAGCACGGCGCAAAAGCGCGTGAGCACAAAGAACGGGAACAGCGCCGGCAGCAGCGACGCGCCGCACAGCCGCAGCCCCTCGACCGCGCCGGACGCTGCCGCCTGCGGGAAGAGCACCAGAATCGTCATGCCGCCGAGCAGCGTCAGCAGCGAAAGGAGCGTTCGTTTCACAAAAGATCACCCACCGGAATATATGCGCAAGGCGCGCGATTCTTGCGCATAGAATGCAGCGGGTGATAAAATGAAACGAGAGCATAAGAGTGTGAGCGAACGCCTCGACCTCCCGGCGGAGGCGCTTTCGGCTGTGCCGCTGACGGAGCTGCACGGCCGGACGATGGTGCGGGTGGAGAACCATTGCGGCATTGTGGAGTACACGCCGGAGCTGGTGTGCGTTGCCGTACGGCGCGGGAGCATCCGCGTGCGCGGAAGCGCGCTGACCATTGCGCGGATGACGCGCCGCTGCGTGGAGGTGCGGGGAACAATTTTCGCGGTGGAGCTGGAATGATGGGCGCGGTGCGGTTTTTCTTAGGAGAGGCGCGCGTGCGCATCACCGGTGCCTGCCCGGAGGGTTGCCTGAACGCGTTCAACTGCGCGGGGGTCGAATTCTGGGATATCTGCCGGGAGGATGCGCTGCACTACTGCGTCAGCATCCGGCCGGGCGCGCTGCAGCGGGCGCAGACGGTAGGGCTGCGCGCGTTTTGCACCGTCGAGTGTCTCCGGCAGCGGGGACTGCGGCAGATAATCCGGCTGGCGCTGCACCGTCCTTTGCTGCTTTTTGGGGTCAGCGCGGCGGTATTTTTGCTGTTTTTCCTGCAATCCTTCGTCTGGACGATCGAGATCGACGGCTGCGAGACCGTACGGCCGGAGATTGTGCGCCGCGCCTTAGAGGAGCAGGGAATTTCCTGTGGCGCGTGGGCGGGGGATATTCCGTATAAGGAGGTGCGGCACGAGCTGCTCAACCGTGTGCCGGAGCTTTCATGGGCGGCAGTCAACCGCTCGGGCGGCAAGCTGTACGTTCTTGTTACCGAGCGGCAGAGCACGCCATCTGCCGACGCGCCGTATCCCGCTGCCAATCTGATCGCCGTGCGAGATGGGGTGGTAACGGAGACCTCGGTACTGGAGGGCATGCGCCTGTGTGCGGTGGGGGACACGGTGCGTGCGGGACAGGTGCTGGTTTCCGGCGTGGAGGATTACGGACTTTACCTGCGCGCGGTCTGTGCGCAGGGGGAAATCTACGGCCGGACATGGCGCTCACAGACCCTTGTGACCCCGTCCGTGCGGCAGGAAAAACGTTACACCGGCCGTGAATGGACGCGAACGACCCTCGTCCTCGGAAGAAAAAGAATAAATTTATGGGAAAACAGTGGAATTCCCGGTACGACTTGTGATAAAATGATAAACGTGAAGGAATTGACCCTGCCCGGCTATGCGTTTCCGGTGCGATGGGAGACGGAGCGCTGGCGGGAGTATGAGACGGCTGCCGTGCCGAAGCCGAAAAAGACGGCACAGACCGCATTGGAGGACGCCTTTGTCCACATGACGCAGGCCGGAATGCTGGCCGGGCGCATCGAACAGGCGGACTACCGGCTGGACACGGGCGGCGCGCTGTACATCCTGCGCTGCGAGGCAACGTGCAGCGAGATGCTGGCGCGGCTTTCGCCCATCAACGCAATTTACGAAGGAGAACCCCATGAGTGAACGGATCATCAATGCCGAACGGATCGAGCAGATCATCAACGTGTTCGGCTCATTCGACGAAAATATCAAGCGCATCGAGCAGACCTATGGCGTAAAAATCACCAACCGCGGCACCGAGCTCAAGGTGACCGGAGATGAGGAAGCTGCCGACAAGGGCGCGCGCGCCATCGAGGGACTTTTGACGCTGGCTGCCAAGGGCGAGACCATCGACGAGCAGAAGGTGCGGTATCTGATCGACCTTGTTTCCTCCGGAAACGACGACAAGATCAACGAAATGGCCAAGGACGTGGTCTGCATTACCGCCAAGGGCCGCCCCGTCAAGGCCAAGACCCTCGGCCAGCAGCGGTATATGAAGGCCATCCGCAAAAACACCGTGACCATTGGCGTCGGCCCGGCCGGTACGGGCAAGACCTACCTTGCCGTTGCTGCGGCCGTGGCGGCCTTCCGCGAAAAGACCGTCAACCGCATCATCCTGACGCGTCCGGCGGTGGAGGCGGGCGAACGGCTGGGCTTCCTGCCCGGCGATCTGCAGAACAAGGTCGACCCGTATCTGCGCCCCCTGTACGACGCACTGTATGACATGCTCGGCGCGGAGACCTATCAGAAATACCTCGAGCGCGGCAATATCGAGGTCGCGCCGCTGGCCTACATGCGCGGCCGGACGCTGGACGACAGCTTTATCATCCTCGACGAGGCGCAGAACACCACCCGCGAGCAGATGAAAATGTTCCTGACCCGCCTTGGCTTCGGCTCAAAGATCGTCATCACCGGCGATATCACGCAGATCGACCTGCCGTCGGATAAGACCAGCGGTCTGAAGGATGCGGTGCGGATTTTGGAGAACATTCCGGACATTGCCATCTGCCGCCTGACGGCCAGCGACGTGGTGCGCCATGCGCTGGTGCAGCAGATCATCGCCGCCTATGAAAACGGAGAGAAAAAGCAGCTTCCCGCGCAGAAAAAGGTTTACAGAAGGAAGACAGACAAATGAAGCATCAAATTTACGTCCGCTATTCCAACAAGCGCGACCGGGATCCCGGCCTGACCATCCATCTTCACCGCTGCATCACGGTGGCACTGGCCGAGCAGGGAGTCCATGTGCCCTGCGAGATCAACGTCCTTGTCACAGACGACGCCGGTATCCGTGCCATCAATAATGCCACGCGTCAGATTGACCGGGAAACGGATGTGCTGTCCTTCCCGATGTTCCAGTTTACACCGGGGCAGTTCCCGGAGGACGTTTCCGACCTTGTCGATCCGCAGACCGGGCTGCTGCCGCTCGGCGATATGTGCATTTCGCTCGAGCGCGCCAAGGATCAGGCGAAGCGCTTCGGTAATACCCTTAGGCGCGAGGTCGGTTATCTGACCATCCACTCGATCCTGCATCTTCTCGGCTACGACCATGTGGACGAGGGCGAGATGAAACGGCAGATGCGCATCCGCGAGGAGATCATTGCCGGAAAGCTGGGGCTGCAGCGATGATTGTATTTCACAGAGCGGCTGCGGCGGATATCCCGCTGCTGTCCGAAACGCGCCGCAGGGCGTGGGACGCAACCTACCGCGGCATTTATGAGGACGAAAAAATCGATTGCTACGATTATGATTTTCACCATCGCAACGATGCCAAGCGCATTGCGGAGCAGACCGTCTTCCTGCTGATGGACGGGACAAATTGTGCGGGATATTTTTACTATGGCGCATTCCCAGGCGCAAAATATAAGGACTTTTCGCTGTGCCTGAATGCACTGTATCTTCTGCCCGGCTATCAGGGGCAGGGACTCGGCAAGCGCGTTTTTACATGGATGCGCGAGATCTGCCGCACGCGGGGACTGGACAAGTTCTTCTGCGGCTGCAATATCCACAATACGAAGGCACAGGGCTTTTACCGCAGAATGGGCGGCGTGGTCGGTCGTGTTGACGGCGGCCACGAGAGAAAGGCCGAGGATCAGATGTATTTTGAATTTTACCAAGGAGAAACGAAATGAGCCAGAAATCTGCAATGATCACCATTGCCGGCCGTCCGAACGTCGGAAAGTCGACCCTCATCAACCACCTTGTCGGGGAGAAGATCGCAATTGTTTCGCACAAACCGCAAACGACGCGCAACCGCATCTGCGGCATCATCACGCGCGGAGACACGCAGCTTGTGTTCATCGACACGCCGGGCTTCCACAAGCCGCGCACCAAGCTGGGCGACTATATGGTCAACGTCGTGAAGGAGTCTGTCGCTGATGTGGACGTCGTGCTGTTGCTGGTTGAGCCCATCGCAAGCATCGGCCCGCAGGAGGAGGCGCTCATCGCGCAGATCAAGGCAAGCAAGCTCCCTGCCATCCTTGTGATCAATAAGATCGACACTGTCGAGGACAAGGAAAACCTCTTGGCGGTGATCGCGGTGTATTCTGCGGCGCACGAGTTTGACGCCGTTATTCCCATTGCGGCAAAATTTGGCGACGGTGTGCAGACGCTGCTGTCCGAGTGCGAAAAGTACGCGGCGGACAGCCCGTTCTTCTTCCCGGAGGACATCACCTCCGACCAGCCGGAGCGGCAGGTGATCGCCGAGATCATCCGCGAAAAGCTCCTGTGGAATCTCGAGCGCGAGATTCCGCACGGCACGGCGGTGGAAATTACGAAGTTCTCCGAGCGCGACAACGGTGTGATCGATGTCGACGCGACGATCTACTGCGAAAAGGCAAGCCATAAGGGCATCATCATCGGCAAAAACGGCGCGATGCTGAAGAAGATCAGCACCGCCGCCCGCGAGGACTGCGAACGGTTTATGGGCACAAAGGTCTTTTTGCAGACTTGGGTCAAGGTCAAGGAAAACTGGCGCGACAGCGACTTTTTGATCCGCAACTTCGGATATCAATAAGCCATTTTTTACAACGTATGTTTTTGCCGTTCCTCCAAACGCTAATCCTACCAACCGAACGGAGGACAAGGGCATGACGGACGACGTGTTTTGGCAGCTGTTTTTGGACACCGGTGCGCCGGAGGCGTATCTGCTTTACCGGCGCGGGAAGGAGAAAGCGGACGGGCGGAAGCTTTGAGCTGCCCGCCGAGAGACGGAGAATGTACATCAAGACCAATGGCATTGTGCTGCGTGAAATTGAATATAAGGACAACGACAAGCTCCTGACCGTGCTGACGCAGGAGCTCGGCAAGCGTACCTTCCGCGCCCGAGGCGTCAAAAGCAGCCGCAGCCGCATGCGCTCGGCCTGCCAGCTGCTGGCCTATTCGGAGTTCACGGTGCTCGAGACGCGCGACCGCTATGTCATCACCGAGGCGGTCACGAAGGAGATGTTCCCTGAGCTGCGGGAGGATATCGAGCGATTGTACCTTGCCTCGTACTTTGTCCAGCTGACGGATGCCGTGGCGCAGGAGGGCGACGAAATGCCGGAGCTGCTGTCGCTGCTGCTCAACGCGCTGTATGCGCTTGCAAGACTCAAGCGGCCGCAGGCGCTGGTCAAGGCAGTCTTTGAGCTGCGGCTGGCGTGCATTTCCGGTTTTTTGCCCGATCTGCGCGGCTGTGCCGTCTGCGGACGGGAGGACAGCGACCGCTTTAACATCACGCAGGGCGTTTTGCAGTGCTCGACCTGCCGGAGCCCGGAGCTGGAGGGTATCCGTATGCCGGTCAGTCCCGGGACGCTGGCGGCCATGCGCTTTATCGCGGCGGGCGACCCGAAGCGTCTGTTTTCCTTTCAGCTTTCCGAGACGTCCCTGCGCGAGCTCAACAGCATCACGGAAGGCTACCTTACCATGCGCCTTGAGCGCGGGTTTTATACACTGGACAGCTATAAAGCTCTCTTTCTTTGAGGAAGAATATTATGACAGAACTCTATGAAAAATCACTGAAAAAGCTGGAGCTGGACGCCGTTCTTGCCCAGCTGGCCGGCTGCGCGCAGAGCGCGGCAGGCAAGGAGCACTGCCTTGCACTGGTGCCGATGGACGACGCGGACGATATCCGCCTTGCGCTTGGGCAGACCAGCGCAGCGTGCAAGCTGGTGTCGCTCAAGGGCTCGCCGTCCTTCGGCGGCCTGACGGAGATCGCGCCGTCGCTGGAGCGCGCCGACCGCGGCGGATGCCTGACTCCGACGGAGCTTTTGCGCATTGCCGCGGTGCTCAAGTGCATCCGCACGGCAAAGGCATACTATAACGGCGACTACACCCAGACGGTGCTGGACGTTTATTTCCAAGAGCTTTCGCCCAACCGCTATCTGGAGGAAAAAATCACGACCGCGATCATCTCCGAAGAGGAGATCGCCGACGCGGCCAGCAGTGAGCTGGCAGACATCCGCCGGCACATGCGCATCCAGAGCGCGAAGGTGAAGGACTCCCTGCAAAAAATCATCTCCTCGCCGTCGTATGCAAAGTATCTGCGCGACCCGATCATCACCCTGCGCGGCGACCGCTACGTTGTGCCGGTCAAGAGCGAGTATAAAAGCGAGATCCCCGGCCTTGTGCACGACGTTTCGTCCACGGGCAGCACGTTTTTTATTGAGCCCATGTCCGCCGTCAACGCGAACAACGCCCTGCGGGAGCTGCTGCTGCGCGAGAAAAAGGAGATTGAGCGCATTCTGGCCGAGCTTTCCGCTGAGGCGGCATCGTTCCGCGAGGGCATCTGCCGAAGCTATGAGATGCTGGTCGAGCTGGACGTAGTCTTTGCCAAGGCGCGCTATTCGGGCAAGCTCGAGGCCATGGAGCCTGAGGTGCGTACGGACGCGCGCATCGAGCTTGTCCGCGCGCGACACCCGCTGATCGATAAGAAGACCGTCGTACCCATTACGGTGCGGCTCGGCAAGGATTTTGACACGCTCATCATCACCGGCCCGAACACCGGCGGCAAGACCGTTACGCTCAAGACACTTGGGCTGCTGACGCTGATGGCGGAGTGCGGCCTGCACATCCCCGCCGACCACGGCAGCGTGATTTCGGTATTCCCGCGCGTGCTGGCGGACATCGGCGACGAACAGTCGATCGAGCAGTCGCTTTCCACCTTCTCGGCGCACATGAAGAATATCGTTGAGATTGTCAACCAGTGCGACGACGAGACGCTCGTGCTCTTTGACGAGCTCGGCGCGGGCACCGATCCGGCCGAGGGTGCGGCGCTGGCCATGGCGCTCATCGAATTCTGCCGCCAGTGCGGCAGCCGCGTCGCAGCGACGACGCACTATGCCGAGCTTAAGCTCTATGCCATGCGAACCGACGGGGTTATGAACGCTTCGTGTGAATTTGACGTGGAGACCCTGCGGCCGACCTACCGGCTGCTGATCGGCATTCCGGGCAAATCCAACGCCTTTGCCATCTCCAAACGGCTGGGGCTTTCCGATGTGATCGTGGACAAGGCCAAGAGCATGGTCAGCGAGAACGACAAGAATTTTGAGGATGTACTCAACCAGCTTGAGCAGCAGCGCCAGCAGATGGAGCAGGCCAAGCTGGAGGCCGAGCGTCTGAAGCTCGAGACCGAGCAGATGAAGTCGAAATCCGAGGCGTACTACGACGAGATCAAGCGTGAGCGCGAAAAGGCGATGCGCGCTGCCCGTGCTGAGGCGCAGGCCATCGTCGATCTGGCGCGGCGGAGCGCCAATGAGGTCGCCGACGAGCTCAAGCAGCTGCGCAAGCAGCTCAAGGACAGCGCTGACACGCAGGGTATCAATGCCAAGCAGACCGAGCTGCGCCGCAAGCTCAACGAAACCGAGGACGCCATTGCCGGAAATCAGACCGCGCCCGAGCGCCCTGCGCCTACGCGCGCGATCAAGGTCGGCGACACGGTGGAGCTGCTGCGCTTTGGTACGCGCGCATCCGTGCTGGCCATCAACTCCGACGGCAGTTATCAGCTGCAGGCAGGCATTATGAAGGTCACGGCCAAGCCCGAGGAGGTCTATCTCATCGAGGATGCGCAGCAGCAGACAAAGAAGATCGTCGAGCGCGCTGCCCGTGAATTCCGCAATCGCCCCGCACCGACCGAACTGGATCTGCGCGGCATGACGGCAGGGGAGGCCGTCGCCGTGCTGTCGAATTTCCTCGACGGCGCAATGCTGGCCAATCTTTCGCAGGTGCGCATCATCCACGGAAAGGGCTCCGGTGTCCTGCGCAAGGCAGTGCAGGACGAGCTCAAGCACAACCGCGCGGTCAAGCGTTATCGCCTCGGCGTTTACGGCGAGGGCGAGGATGGCGTAACGATCGCAGAGCTGGCGTAAAATATTCGGAAATTGGTTGACAAACCGGAATTTTTTTCGTATATTATCAAGTAGTATTTCGCGATGATAATAGCGAAGCCGAAGGAGTGACAATCGTGTACACAGAAAAAACCGTCGTAACATGTGAATCCGGGCTGCATAACAAGCAGGCAACCTATTTTATCCAGAAGGCGAACGAATTCCGCTCCAGCATCTGGGTCGAGGCGGACGATCGCAAGATCAACGCGAAGAGCCTTTTGGGCGTGCTTTCCATGGGGATCACGACCGGAACGGAGATCAGTCTCATCGCCGAGGGTCCCGACGAAGAGGCCGCGGTCAAGTGCCTTGCAGCAATGCTGGTAAAGGACGTATATTGATCCATGCAAGCCGCCTGTCCCAAACGCCCGCGTTTGGGACAGGTTTTTTAAGAAACTGATTTTTTGAGCGGGGAACAGCATGACACGCGAGGAATTGAAGCTGGCGGCCAATTCGCTGCCGTATGAGCCGGGCGTCTATCTGATGAAGGACGCCGCCGACACGGTCATCTATGTCGGCAAGGCAAAAAAACTGAAAAATCGCGTCTCGCAGTATTTTCAGGATACCGCGTCGCATAATACCAAGACCCGCCGCATGGTCTCGCAGGTCGACCATTTTGAGACCATTACCGCCGCAACGGAGTTTGAGGCGCTGGTGCTTGAATGCTCGCTCATCAAGCACTATCTGCCCAAGTACAACATCCTGCTCAAGGATGACAAGGGCTATCCGTACCTGCGCGTCGATCTGCGGGAGGACTACCCGGTGTTCACGCTGGCCAACCGTACCGCGGACGATGGCGCGCAGTATTTCGGCCCCTACGGCAGCCGCGGCCGCACGCAGCAGGTGATCCAGACCATTCGCACCATCCTTCGGCTGCCGCGCTGCGGGAAGAAATTTCCCCGCGACATCGGCAAGGAGCGACCGTGTCTGAATTTTCAAATGAATCTCTGCGACGGATGGTGCCGCCCGGAAAAAAAGCAGGCGCAGTACCATGCGCTGCTCGAGCAAGGCGTGGCGCTTTTGCAGGGTAAGCACAAGGAGCTTTCCCGTGCTCTGCGGGCGGAGATGGAGGCAGCGGCCGAGCAGCTGGAATTTGAGCAGGCCGCAGTCCTGCGCGACCGGCTCAAGGCCGTGGAAGCGCTCGGCGAAAAGCAGCTTGTGACGGCCGGAACCATGGCCAACACCGACGTGATCGGCTATTATCAGAGCGAGGCGAAGGCCTGCTTTGCCGTGCTGCACTTTGTGGACGGAAATCTGCTCGACAAGGACTATGAAATCCTCACCCCCTCGGACACGCCGGAGGAGACGGTTTCGGCCATTATTGCGGACGAAGCGGCCATCGGCATGATCAACGGAAAAACGACGG
>CAKTZP010000031.1 GCA_934636045.1 uncultured Oscillospiraceae bacterium | reverse complement strand
CATCGCCGACAGGCTTATTGTCTTTAATCACGGCAGCATCCGCTTTGACGGGACGCCCGAAGAGGTGTTCTCGAATCCAAAGGAGCTTTCGGATATCGGGCTGTCCGTTCCTGCGCCGACGCAGATAGCTGCCGCGCTGCGTGAGCAGGGCGCCCGGATAGAGGGCTCAATCTACACCATCGAGCAGCTGCTGGCAGCTCTCCTTAAACTGAAAAAGGAGGCCGGACGCAATGCTTAAGGATATTACTCTCGGCCAGTATTTCCCGGGAGATACGGTCGTGCACAGGCTTGATCCGCGCACGAAGCTCCTGCTGGTCGTGGTCTACATCGTGGCGCTGTTTTTATGCAAATGGTTCGCCTCCTATGGGCTGATGGCGGCGTTTCTGGTCGCCGTGGTCGTGCTTTCGCGTATCCGCCCGAAGGCGCTGCTCAAGGGGCTCAAGCCGCTGCTCATCATCATTCTCTTCACCGCCGTACTGAACCTGTTTTTCACTGACGGTGAGGTTCTGGTGCAGTGGTGGGTTTTTCGCATCACGAAGGAGGGCCTGAAAAACGCATTTTTCCTCGTCCTGCGTATCATGCTGCTGGTCATGGGCACGTTCCTTTTGACCTACACGACCTCGCCGATCGCGCTGACGGACGGCCTGGAATCCCTCCTCTCCCCGCTGAAGAAGCTGCACTTTCCCGTGCATGAGCTGGCGATGATGATGAGCATCGCGCTTCGCTTCATTCCCACGCTCATTGAGGAGACCGACAAGATCATCTCCGCGCAGAAGGCGCGCGGTGCGGATTTTGACACCGGCAACATCTTCCGGCGCGCCAAGGCGCTGATTCCGATCCTCGTGCCGCTGTTTGTCAGCGCCTTCCGCCGCGCGGATGAGCTGGCTACGGCGATGGAATGCCGCTGCTACCACGGCGGCCAGGGCCGGACAAAGCTCAAGCAGCTGCACTTCCGCACAGGCGACATTGTCGCGCTGCTCATCGGCGCGGCGGTGCTTGCAGGCGTGATCGTGCTGCGCTGCTTTGGGCTATAGGGAGGGCTGCGCATGCGAAATATCGCCCTGTTTCTCAAATACGACGGCACGGCCTACCACGGCTGGCAGATCCAGAAAAACGCCCGCACGGTAGAGGAGACGATTGAGCTTGCCGCCGCGCGCGTCGTCGGCCACCCGGTGCATCTGACCGGCTGCGGCCGCACGGACGCCGGAGTGCATGCCCGCGTCTACGTCGCTAATTTCCGGACAGAAAGCCGCATCCCAATAGACCGTCTCCCCTACGCGCTGAACACACATCTTCCGCAGGATATTCTGATCTATGACGCGCGCGAGGTGCACGACGGCTTTAACGCCATCGGCTCCTGCGTGCGCAAGGAATACACCTACCAAATTTATAATTCGCGCATGCGCGACCCGTTCTATGTCAACCGCACGTGGTTTTATCCCAAGCATCTGGATGAGCGCATCATGCGCCGCGCTGCGGAGCAATTCGTCGGGACACATGATTTTGCCGCCGTGCGCTCGGTCGGTACGGATGTAAAGTCCACGGTGCGCACGGTGCACCATTTTGAGGTAGAGCGGCAGGGTGAACTCATCTTCTGCCGCATCTGTGCAAATGGTTTTCTTTATAATATGGCACGCGCAATGACCGGAACGGTCGTTTACGCCGCTGAGGGCAAAATCGACCCGGAGGAGATCGGCGCGATCTTGAAAAGCGGCAACCGCACTGCCGCCGGGCCGACGGTTCCGCCGGGCGGCCTGTTCATGACGCAGCTCTGGTATGACGATGGAAAGGAAGTGTTTCATGTCCGTTAACGTGCATCGCACGGCGCAGACAGAGAGAAACCGCCCATGGCTTTGCTTCGGCATTGCCTTTGCCTTGATTTTTTCCGTTTTTTTCCTGATCTTATCGCTCACGACCCCGCTGCTCGACCCATTGCGGCGCCAGCTGCTCTCCCCTGCGGAGCTCCCGGTCGCAGACGGCACATTCGCCGCCTTGGACGGACGGCTGCTCTGTGCCGCAGAGCATGCACTGTTCGTCTATGACGCAGACGGCACGGCAGCGGAGTATCCCATCGAGTTTGCCGCGCCGCGCTTCCGCTCCTGCGGTGAGCGTCTGCTGGTCTTTGACGCCGCCGGGCAGGATCTTGCCCTCTGGTCAGGCTCGCCGGCGCCGAACTTCTGTGCAGCGGACGGCGCGCTCTTTGATGCCTCCGTCGCCGGAGACGGCGCTTACGCCCTGCTCTTTGACGCGCCCGACAGCCGCGCGGTGCTGGAGGTCTACGGCACAGACGGTGCGCTGCGCTTCCGTCATCGGTCGAAAACCGCATTTTTGAACACCTGCGCGCTCTCGCCGGACGCGGCCTTGGTCGCTGTCACGGCGCTCGGACAAGAGAGGCTCGACTTTCAAAGCACCCTCTGCCTCTATCGCACGGACGCGGAGGAGGCACCAACGACATGGCCGCTCGACGGCGTGCCGCTGACCAGCTGCTTTTTGTCGAACGATACGCTCTGCGTCAGCACCGATACCGGTCTGTATCTTTACCGCATGGATGGCACGCTGCTGCACGCCCTTCCCGCCGGCCGCCTGCTGGCGCACGACGGCCGCAGCATCCTCGCTGCGGCGGGCGGTACGGTGCAGGTGCTTTCTGCGGACGGTATGCAGACAGCCTTTGCCTCCGTCGATGCCGAGCCGCAGCAGGGCGCGCTTTGCGGTGCGTATCTTGCCCTTCAATTTGACGATTCTCTGCGCGTAATGACGCGTGAGCTTTCCCCGTGCGGCAGCACTGCCCCGTCAGAGGCCTTCTGTCTCTGCCCCGACGGTACCGTCTGGTGTATTTCCGGCGGCACTGCCGCGCGCTATATCCCATGATTTTCCCCAGTTAGGAGGTATCCCCCAATGAAACCGCAGCTTTGCAGCAAATGCAAGAAGAACGTCGCCGTGATTTTCATCACGAAGGTCGAAAACGGCCAGACGACCAATGAAGGTCTTTGTCTCAAGTGTGCCAAGGAGCTTGGCATCAAGCAGGTAGACGATATCGTCCAGCGCATGGGCATTTCCGATGACGACCTTGAGGCGCTGAGCGGCGAGATGATGTCGCTGATGCAGCAGCCGGACACGGACGACGACGATGACGACGAGGTCGGCAGCCGCACGGCCACCTTCCCGCACATGAACCGCCTGTTCGGCGGAAGCGATCTGCCCAAAAAGGAGGAGACGACAGAGCACAAGGAGCCCGCTCCCGACAAGCCGAAAAACAAAAAGCACAAATTCCTCGACACCTACTGCCTGAACCTGACCGCTAAGGCGCGCGACGGCAAGCTGGACAATATCATCGGCCGTGAGACGGAGACCGAGCGCGTCATTCAGATCCTCAATCGCCGCCAGAAGAACAACCCCTGCCTCATCGGCGAGCCCGGTGTCGGCAAAACGGCCATCGCCGAGGGACTGGCGCAGCGCATCGTGGCCGGAAGCGTGCCGTTCAAGCTACGCGACAAGGAGGTCTATCTGCTCGATCTGACTTCTCTCGTTGCAGGAACACAGTTCCGCGGCCAGTTTGAAAGCCGCATGAAGAGCCTCATCACCGAAATCAAGGCCTGCGGCAATATCATTCTCGTTATTGACGAGGTGCACAACCTCGTCGGCGCGGGCGACGCAGAGGGCTCGATGAACGCCGCAAATATCCTGAAGCCCGCCCTTTCCCGCGGCGAAATTCAGGTCATCGGCGCGACGACCTTCGCCGAATACCGGAAGTATATCGAAAAGGACTCCGCACTGGAGCGCCGCTTTCAGCCGGTCACGGTCGCTGAGCCGAGCATCGAGGAATCCGTGTCGATCATCCGCGGCATTTCGCATTACTACGAGCTCTATCACGGTGTGCGCGTCACGCCGGAGATCGCGCGGCAGGCCGTCATCCTCTCGGAGCGCTATATCACCGACCGCTTTCTTCCGGACAAGGCCATCGACCTGCTCGACGAGGCCTGCTCCGACCTGAACCTGCATACGAAGGAAATTTCCGACCTTGCCGAAAAGCGCAAGGAGCGCGACGACTACCAGCTCGAGGTCAGGCTGCTGACCGAGGACACGGAGCATGAGAGCTTTGAGCGTCTTGCCACGCTGCGCAGCAACATCTGCCGCCTCGACAGCGAGATTGCCGAGCTGGAGGCCAAGCCCGCCCCGGTGCTGACCATCGAGAATCTCGCCCGCGTGATCGAGCTCTGGACAAAAATTCCCGCCAGCAAGATCCGCGCACAGGAATATGAGCAGCTGCGCTCGCTCGACGAGCGGCTCAAGCAGCACATCGTCGGGCAGGACGAAGCCATTGCCGCGGTCTGCTCCGCCATCCGCCGCAACCGTGTCGGCATCTCCTCCAAAAAGCACCCGGTTTCCTTCATTTTTGTCGGCTCAACCGGCGTAGGCAAAACAGAGCTGGTCAAGCGTCTGGCCGACGAGCTGTTCAATTCCGTGGACGCGCTGGTGCGGCTGGATATGTCAGAATACATGGAGCGGCACTCTGTCTCCAAGCTCATCGGCTCGCCTCCCGGCTATGTCGGCTATGACGAGGCCGGTCAGCTGACCGAAAAGATCCGCCGCAAGCCCTACAGCGTCATTCTCTTCGACGAGCTGGAAAAGGCACACCCGGATGTGCTGAACGTCCTGCTGCAAATCTTGGACGACGGCCGCATCACCGACGCACAGGGCCGCGTGGTCAACTTTGAAAACACCGTCATCGTCATGACCTCCAACGCCGGCTCTGACCGAAAGGACGGCTCGGTCGGCTTCGGACGCAGCGTGTCCGAGCAGAGCAAGGACAAGGCCATGAAGGCGCTGTCCGAATTCCTGCGGCCGGAGTTTCTCAACCGCGTGGATGAGATCGTGTGCTTCAACCGCCTGAGTGAGGAGAACTTCCGCGGCATTGCAGCGATCATGCTGGGCGAGCTCAAGGCCAATCTTGACGAGCGCGGTGTCGCGCTGACATGGGATGAGAGCATCATTGATCATCTGGTCAAGGTCTCCTACTCCGTTACCTACGGCGCTCGCAATCTTCGCCGCACCATCCAGCGCGAGCTGGAGGACGGCATTGCCGAAAAGATTATCGACAGCTTCGAGGCCCCCATTTCCGCCATTGCGCTGACCGTCATTGACGGAAGGGTTACCATCACAGCAAGCTGACGGGAGTGCGCATGAGAAAGATAAAAGCAGCATTTTTTGACATTGACGGCACGCTGGTCTCGCTGAAGACCAAGGTCTGCCCGCCCTCGGCGCGGGAGGCCCTTGCAAAGCTGCGTGCGGCCGGTGTGCTGTGCTTCATTGCAACGGGACGGTCAAAATTTGAGATCGTCTCAGAGCATCTGCTCGACGGTATGCCCTTTGACGGCTACCTGACAAACAACGGGCAGGATGCCTACGACGCCGCGGGGCAGCTGCTCTACGGCACGCCCATCCCGCAGGAGGACGCCGCGGCCATCGTCAACTGGGTCGAACGCGAGGGCTGCAGCTGCTGGGCGGTCAGCGCGGATGAAAGCCGCATGAACCGTATCACGCCCCTTGTTTCCGAGGCACTGACGGCCATCCACACGACGCCGCCGAAGCTTGGCGACCTGCGCCCAATGCTGGCGCACCCAATCTATAAATTTGTGCTGTTTCTGCCGCGGGCGCGCGTCGCAGCGGCCATGGAGGCCGCGCCGGGCTGCTGCGCCACGCAGTGGTTCCCCATCGGACACGACGTCGTGTCCAAGGCAGGCGGCAAGCGCAACGCCATGCTCGGCATTTTGGCACGCTACGGTCTTTCTCCGGAAGAATGCATCTCCTTCGGCGATTCGGAAAACGACATCGGCATGCTCCAGGCCGCCGGGATCGGCGTCGCCATGGGAAACGCCACGCCCGATGCGCAGGCCGCCGCTGACTACGTCACCGACGACTGCGACGATGACGGTGTCGCCAACGCCCTGCGGCATTTTGAACTGATTTAACAAAAAACCGGAGGCAGGATCGTTCCTGTCTCCGGTCGTTTTATTCGTTACGGCTCGTTCAGCAGCTGCCATTCCAGCGCCGTGAGCGCCGGGGCGGCGGCGCTATTCTTTAGCGTAACCTGCCCCCCTGCGGTCTTGGGCAGGAGCAGTCCGTGGTCTTCAAGCCGCCGTTTTGTCTCGCGCGCCGTTCCCTCCGCGCCGTCAAAGAAGCACAGCTCCTGCCCGGCCACAGTGCGAATGGCATCCTTCAAAAACGGGAAATGCGTGCAGCCCAGCACCACGGCATCCGGCCGGGGCGTCAGCGCGGGCGCAAGCCTCCTGCGCACCTCCTGCTCGACTGCAGCGCCGTGCAGCTCGCCGCGCTCGACAAATTCAACCAGTCCCGGACACGGGCACTTAACAATCGTGCAGTCATTGGAATACTGCGCCATCAGCGCGGCAAATTTTTGCTCACGGAGCGTAGCCTCCGTGGCCATGACCACGATGCGTCCGCCGGGAAAGGCACGCAGCGCAGGCTTGAGCGCCGGCTCGATACCGATGATGATGCGGTCGGGATACTGTGCGCGCAGGTCGTCAATGGCGGCGGAGGTGGCAGTATTGCACGCGAGCACCAACGCCTTGGCCTCGTCCAGCAGCCATGCGGCATGCGCCATGGTCAGGCGGCGAATGTCCTGCGTCGTGCGGGAGCCGTAGGGCGCGTTGGCGGAATCGCCGAAGTAGAGAAAATTCTCCCCCGGCAGCTCCCGGCGCAGCGCGCGCAGCACGCTGATGCCGCCCACGCCGGAATCAAACACGGCAATCGGTCTTTGACGCATGGCCGCGCCTCCTTTCTGTCTTTATACGGGATAGGCGAAGGTTTGGATATCGGCGACGGTGTCGCTGCGGACGTCGGCGGGGAGCATAAAGCTGTCGAGGGTAAAGTCGGCGCTCTGTCCGGCGGCCAGCCTGTCGGGCAGATAGGCGTACAGGACACCCAGCACCGCAGCGTCTTCATCGTAAAGCACCGCCGCAACGCAGACCATGCCCTTGCTGTCCTCTCGCGTCTCGTTTTTGACCTTACCGGTCAGGGTCAGGCCGCCATAGACCGAGTCGCGCAGCTGCGTCTCTGAGACGGTATAGCGCACGAGCTTGTCCTCCTCCGCCGTTTCCGGCGCAAGAGTAAAGGTCAGCTCGGCTGCGCCGGTCTGGTCGGTGTCCACGCGCACCTCATCATAGTAGCAGGCGCTCTCCCCTGCCGCGAGCACATTCGGGTAGGCCGTCACGCCGGAAAGGCGCTTGAGCTCCGTGCCATTCACACTTGCCGTCAGATCCATTGGCGGAAGCTGCACGGGCGCGTCGCCGTCGTTGCGCACCGTGACCCATGCGTTGAGCCAGACCTCGCCGACATCGTTGCGGTAGAGCGCTGCGCCCTGTCCGGAAACGGCGCAGACAACGGTCTCCGGCGCTTCGGTCGGTACTGTGGTGGGAGCTTCCGTCGAAGGCTCGGTCGGTGCTTCGGTTGTGGTCTGGGTGGGGTCGGCCGATTCGGTCGGCAGCGGCTCGTCTTGTACACAGCCCGCAAGGGCAAGCAGCAGCACAAGCACCGCCGCAAAAGAAATCAGTTTTTTCATTGCTTTCGCTCCTTGATCAAAAGTCCTGCCGTCCTAGCGCGGCAGAAAAAGGTAAGTATCCTTCTACCCATCATTATAGCACAGTTTTTCCGCTTTGAAAAGGCCTATCACAGCATCGCTGCTGCGCGTGGGACTAAAAAACATAAAAAAGTCCTTGACAAACCGCTGGGCGGATGTTATAATCGTACCGCAAAACGAAGAAGGTCGGCGACCCGTCCTCACCTCAAGCCATGCGAAGAGGTCTGATATCGAGTATTCTGCGCTGCTTTGCGCGGGTTCGATGCGGGTGCCGTCGGCATCCGTATTTTTTGTTTCTATGGAGACGGAGGTGCTTTCCCATCGGCAAATTAGATCATCAGCTCAACGAGGAAATTCGGGATAAGGAAGTACGACTCATCGGCGCAGACGGCGCAATGGTCGGCATCGTTACCTCCGAAGCAGCGCTGGCCATGGCAGAGGAACTGGATTTGGATCTTGTCAAGATCTCCCCGAACGCCGTTCCCCCGGTCTGCAAAATCATGGATTACGGCAAGTTCCGCTTCGATCAGCTCAAGCGGGAAAAAGAAGCCAAGAAAAATCAGCGCGTGGTGGAAATCAAGGAGATTCGTATGTCCCCCGGCATCGACACCAACGACCTCAACACCAAGATGCGCAGCGCGATCAAGTTCCTTTCGGACGGCAATCGCGTGAAGGTTACCGTTCGCTTCCGCGGACGCGAGATGGCGCACACCAACATCGGCGAGGAGCTGCTGATTCGATTCGCAGAGGGCTGTGCCGAGGTTGCCAATCTGGACAAAAAACCCAAGCTCGACGGCAGACATATGTCGATCTTCCTGTCGCCGAAGGCTGCAAAATAATTACTAAAGGAGAAGTACCCATGCCGAAACTGAAGACCCACAGCGGTGCAAAGAAGAGATTCAATCTCACCAAGACCGGTAAGGTCAAGAGAGCACACGCATTCAAGAGCCATATCCTCACCAAGAAGGACACCAAGCGCGGCCGTCGTCTGAGAAGCACGACCTACGCAGACGTCACCAATGTTGACGCCATCAAAAAGATGATCCCGTATAAATAATCGGTAGAGGAGGATATAGGAAATGGCACGTGTAAAAGGCGCGATGATGACGCGCAAGAGAAGAAATAAGACCCTCAAGCTCGCAAAGTCCTACTGGGGCTCCAAGTCGACCCACTTTAAGATGGCCAAGCAGGCCGTCAAGAAGTCCGGCGTTTATGCTTATGTTGGCCGCAAGCAGAAGAAGCGCGATTTCCGCCGTCTGTGGATCGCCCGTATCTCCGCTGCTGTGAAGCCCTACGATATGAACTATTCCCGCTTCATGAACGGTCTGAAGAAGGCCGGCATCGAGATGAACCGCAAGGCGCTGTCCGAGCTGGCAATCGCCGACTCCGCCGCATTTGGCGCGCTCGTCGAGACCGCAAAGAAGGCTCTGTAATCTTGTTTTTTCCTCCCGCATCCTGTCGGATGCGGGAGTTTTTTTGCAAACTATGGTTTGTCATTCTTCTTTTTTTGTTACATTTTCACAGAATAGCCTGTAACGAAGGTTGATTTTTCCCCCCTTCCCTGCTACAATTACCCGATGGACAGAAAAAGAAAAAAAGGAGAAGAGCTATGAACCTGAAACAGCAGCTTCTGCATGAGCTCCGCGTGCAGAATGAGGAAGCCAAGGCTGCGATTGCCAAGCTGGAGGATGAAATCCAAGCGGAGTATTTTGCGAGATCGACCATCACCGGCGGCGCATTTTCCACCACCGCGCGCAATGCCTGTGACAATCGGGCGCAGATCGCAGCGAACAGAAAAAATGCATTGGTCGCAAAAAACAAGTGGGTCAGCGAAATGCTGGCGCAGTACGGCGGGAAGGAGTGAGCGGAGATGACGGTAATCGGAATGATTGCGCTGATCCTCGGAGCTCTCGTAATTTGTATCGGCTGGATCGGCGGGCGGCAGATGAAAACGGTCGGCCTCGGCGCGCTGCTGGCGCTCTCCGGCGGTCTGATCGGCATCGGCGCGAACCCCGCGAGGGATATGCCGAACGGCTCGCCGACCATGGTCGTGTTTGGCTTTGCCGGTATTGCGCTCAGCCTCGTGCTGGGCTTCGTCGGGCGGAAAAAGACCGCCGTAACCCGGCAGGAGGCCAAGCAAAAGGCAGCAGAAGCCATCGGCGCGACCCCGCTTGACCGCTTCTTTGTCGAATGTGTGCTGGCGGGCTACGACGATTTTTCGCTGGAAAAGAACCGCCAGCGTGCGCAGCTTTTGGCGTAGAAGTACGGCGTGGCCTTCCCGAACGGCATTGAAGCGCTGTATCAGGAGGGTCTGGAAGCCCACAAGGTCGTCACGGAACGCCAGCGCCAAAACGCGCTGGACGAAAAGCGTGCCGAGGAGCGTAAGGAATTTGAGGCGCTCAACCGCTACGCCGACCTGACCGGCAAGGATAAGCGCATCGCCATGCTGACCGACCGCGCCGCCGAGCTGCGCAGCAAGGCAATTTCACAGAGCAAATATGCCGATATGCTCCTACGCAGCGGACAGCAGAAGGAGCGGGACTGGGCGACTTGGGGCGGCGTTGCCAATGGCATCGCGGGCTTCGGCGCCGGCGTCTCCACAGCGCTCGACATCCAGCGGCAGAATATGGAGATCCGCGCACAGAACGAGCAGCGTCTGCGCAACGCCATGCCCGCCTATATGTTCGTGAAGAACTCCGCCGGCGACAACAGCAGCAACGCGGCGCAGATTGAAAAGGAGATCGCAGACTTCAAGCTCAAGCTCGTTGCCGAGACACCGAAGGACGAGCTGTTCCGTCACATCACCTTCAGCCACACGGACGTGCTGGTCTCCGAGACCGGCGCAGCAATGGTCTGCACGCTTGCCTCGCTGGAGGAGGACTTTAAGATCTTTGACGATGTTCCCGCCGTCGCGGACGGCACGGTCATTGCCAAAATCTACGACGGCGACCGTCTTTGCGGCACGGCACAGCTGGTGCTGCCGCTCTACGGTGTCGGGCAGGACGTCCCCCTGCGCGGTATCTGCATCGACTGCTGTGAGCCCGGCAAGGAATACACCGTAAAATTCGCGCCCAAAAATCTTTGTGCATTGGAGAAATAAGCATGAACAAGAAAACCGTTACCCAACTCTGCGGCGTCGTCTTTCTCGCGCTGTTTGCCTACGCCGTGTACGGCTGCATTCATTTCTTCCTGAATATGTTCTACTATCCGATTACCACAATGATGCTCTCCCTTGTTCGGAACATCTATCATCTCCTTATCCTGCTGATCCTCGGTATCACTGCTCTGGCAGCGCGAAAGGAACGCGGCAAGGTGCTCAACATTTTGGCGCTTGTGGATATCGGCTTGAGTCTGGTCGGTCTGCTGCGGGGCGCTGTCTACAGCTTCTCCGTGACGGCGTTTCTCATGCTGGCAGTCTACGCCGCGGCGGTCTTCTTCTCCGGCGGGAAGGAGCTCTTTAACCCCAAGGACACCGACAGCAACGCCGCCAAGCGGGAGGCACAGGCAAGGTCGCAGAACACCCTCTATGACGACCAGCTCCGCGACGGTCTGATCACGCAGGAGGAATACGATCAGATCATGTCCGACAAATCAAATTGACAGATCAAACAGCAGCCCCGTTTCGAATTTCGAAACGGGGCTGCTGTTGTCTATTTTGCAAGCACCTCCAGCAAAAGCTGCATAGCGGCGGCGGTTGCGGCGCGGCGGTTTTCGGTGCGGTCGCCTTGTAGATCGAGCCTTTTGCAGACGGTTTGCAGGCCGTCGTTCACGGCGACATAGACCTCGCCGACATTCGGGTTCTGCGGGTCGGTGCCCGGCCCGGCGTTGCCGGTGATGCCGACGCCGAGGTCGGCATGCAGCCGTTCGCGCACGCCTCGCGCCATCTGGCAGGCCACTTCAGGGCAGATCGCGCCCTTTCGCTCCAGCAGCGCACGGTCAACGCTGAGCAGCGTCTCCTTAACGGAATAGGCGTACGAGATCACACCGCCGAGATAGACGGCCGATGCGCCGGGGATCTCCGTCAGCGCTGCGCCGAGGAGTCCGCCGGTACAGCTCTCCGCCGTTGCCAGCGTCCTGCCGACGGTCGTCAACGTTAAAATCACGCTGCGCGCCTGTTCTCGCATTGCATTATCCATGGTAACGCACCTTGACCAGCTCCGTGTTGGCCAGCGCGCGCTCGATGAGCGCGTCGAAGTCCAGCTTGGCGCACGCGCGGTCGACCTGTGCCTTGGTCGGTTTGGTCTTGGGATGGCGCGGGGTGAAGACCGTGCAGCAGTCCTCATAGGGCAAAATGGAGGTTTCCATCGTGCCGATCTTACGGGCGATCGTGACGATTTCCTCCTTGTCCATGCCGATGAGCGGCTGGAAAATCGGCAGGTCGACGCACGCGCCGGTCACCGCCATGGCCTCCATCGTCTGCGAGGCGACCTGACCCAAATTTTCACCGGTCACGAGGCAGCCGCAGCCGTGGTCGCGGGCGATGCGCTCGGAAATCATCATCATAAACCGCCGCATAATGAGCGTGAAATACTCCTCCGGGCAGTTGTCGCGGATGGCTTCCTGAATTTCGGTAAAGCCGACGATATTGACCGTCATGCGGCCACAGTAGCGCGTCATCAGGCGCGCAAGCTCGAGCACCTTGTCCTTAGCCAGCTCGCTGGTGTAGGGATAGGAAAAGAAATGCACCGCCTCGAGCTCCACGCCGCGCTTGGCGATCATATAGCCCGCAACGGGCGAGTCGATGCCGCCCGAGAGCAGCACCATCGCACGGCCGCCGACGCCGGTGGGGAGTCCGCCCGCGCCCTGCTCCGCCGGGCCGTGGACGTAGGCCGCGTGGTCGCGGATTTCCACATAAACCGTGTAATCCGGGTGGTGAACATCGACCTTCAGCGCAGGATACTGCTCGGCAATGCGGCCGCCGATCTCCTGCGAGAGCTGAATGGAGTTGAGCGGATAGCGCTTGTCCGAGCGCTTAGATTCTACTTTAAAAGACTTTGCCGCCAGCAGCTCGTCGCCGAGGTAGGCGTTGACGGCCGCAAAGATCGCGTCGAGCTCCTTCTCGCACGCGCGGCAGCGGCAGAGGCTGATCACGCCGAACACGGTGTGCGCCGCATCCCATGCGCCGTCCAAATCGCACTGCTCGTTCAGCGGCTCGACAAATACGGTCGACTGCGAGATGCGCACGCTGAACTCGCCATAGGGACGCAGGCGGCGGCAGACGTTGGTTTTCAGGCGGTTTTCAAACTGGAAGCGATTGCCGCCCTTGAGGACGATCTCGCCCAGCTTGAGCAAAAACATTTCATTCATAATAGGTTCCTCGATCCTGCGAAAATTGATAGGTTCGGTACTGGATCGCCTCGGCGATATGCTGCGGCTGGATTTCCGGGCTTCCGTCCAGATCCGCAATCGTCCGGGCGACCTTGCGAATACGGTCATAGCTGCGGGCGGTCAGCCCCAGCGCGTCATAGGCCTGCTTCATGAGCGCGGCGCAGTCCTCGCTGAGGCTGCAGAAGCGCTTCAGCTCCGGCGTCTGCATGTTGGCGTTGCAATTGCATTTTCCGCCGGAAAAGCGCGTTTTCTGCACCTCGCGCGCGGCCTCAACGCGCTGCTTTACCGCGGCGGACGGCTCCGGCTCGGCATGGCTGCGCAGCTGGTCAAAGTTCAGCGCCGGAACCTCGATAATGATGTCGATGCGGTCGAGCAGCGGGCCGGAGATGCGCGAAAGATAGCTCCGCACCGACGCCTCGGTGCAGGTACAGCGCCCGGACGGGTCACCGTACCAGCCGCAGCGGCACGGATTCATGGCGCAAACGAGCTGAAAGCGGCTCGGAAACACTGCCGTTCCGCTCACGCGTGAAATGGTCACCACGCCGTCCTCGAGCGGCTGGCGCATGACCTCGAGCGTCTCCTTATGGAATTCCGGCAGCTCGTCGAGAAACAGCACGCCGTTGTGCGCCAGCGAGATTTCGCCCGGCCGCGGCACGGTGCCGCCGCCGGTCAGCCCCGCAGCGGAGATCGTGTGGTGCGGACTACGGAAGGGACGGCGGCGAATGAGCGGCGCATCCGGCGTCAGAAGCCCCATGACCGAATGGATCTGCGTGACCTCCAGCGCCTCCTCGCGCGTCATATCCGGAAGGATCGACGGCAGGCGCTTGGTCAGCATACTCTTGCCCGAGCCGGGCGGGCCGACCAGAAGCACATTGTGCGAGCCGGCGGCGGCAATTTCCAGCGCCCGCTTCACATTCTCCTGCCCCTTGACGTCGGCAAAGTCCGGCAGGTCGAGCGTGTCGTCCTCCGGTGTCCACGGTGCCTCGGGCTCGATCTCCGTCTCGCCCTTCAGGTGCGCAACCAGCTGTCGGACGGTCTGCACGGGGATGACCTTAATTTCTCCGGCCAGCGTTGCCTCGCGGGCGTTCGCCGCCGGGACATAGATCGTCTCAAAGCCCGCCCTGCGCGCCGCAATGGTCATCGGCAGCACGCCGTTGACCGGGCGCAGCCGCCCCTCAAGGCTCAGCTCGCCGAGAAACGCGGCGCGCTGCTTCGGCAAGCGGCAAATTTCCGTCGCCGCGAGGATGCCGATCAGGATCGGCAGGTCGTAGAGCGTGCCGGACTTTTTCGTATTGGCGGGCGCAAGGTTCAGGGTAATGCGGCTGACGGGAAATTTAAAGCCGCTGTTCTTGATGGCAGCGCGCACACGCTCGCGCGCCTCCTTGACCGCCGCATCGGGCAGGCCGACAATCTCAAAGGCGGGCAACCCGCTGGAAATAAAGCATTCGACCGCTACCGGATAACCGCTGATGCCGTTGAGCCCCAGTGATTCGACCAGACTGATCATGCGCTTTCCCTCCCGACCGACGTTCCGCGCAGCACGCGGACTTTTTTTCTATCATACCTTAAATCTCGCCAAATTACAAGGATTTTTCCGCTGCGGCGACAAATTGCCCGTCTCCTCAGCCGACGGCAGGCACGGATTCGTAAATTTTTCGTCAAAATTCCATCTTTCATGTAATTCGGAAGGTTTTTCTGATTTACAAAAACGGGAATCGGTGATAGAATGGAGCTGTCTGAGTATAAACACATTCAGGAGGTATTTCATTTTGGCAAGAAAACTTAAGACGATGGACGGCAATACCGCCGCCGCGCATGTCAGCTACGCCTTTACCGAAGTAGCGGGCATCTATCCCATCACTCCCTCCAGCCCGATGGCCGATAACGTTGACCAATGGTCTGCACAGGGTCGCCTCAACATCTTCGGCAACCGCGTCAAGGTTGTTGAGATGCAGTCTGAAGCGGGTGCTGCCGGCACCGTGCACGGCTCTCTCGCCGCCGGTGCGCTGACCACCACCTACACTGCTTCGCAGGGCTTGCTGCTGATGATCCCCAATATGTATAAGATCGCCGGCGAGCTGCTTCCGGGCGTGTTCCACGTCTCGGCTCGTACCCTCGCGACCCATGCGCTGAACATCTTCGGCGACCACGGCGACGTCTACGCCTGCCGTCAGACCGGCTTTGCCATGCTCTGCGAGACCAACCCGCAGGAGGTCATGGACCTCGGCGCCGTTGCGCACCTGGCCGCCATCAAGGGCCGCGTTCCGTTCATCAACTTCTTTGACGGCTTCCGCACCTCCCACGAGATTCAGAAAATCGCCATCTGGGACTACGAGGACCTGAAGGAAATGTGCGACATGGACGCCGTCAATGCGTTCCGTAAGCATTGCCTGAACCCCGAGCGTCCCGCCATGCGCGGCTCGCACGAAAACGGCGACACCTTCTTCCAGCACCGCGAGGCCTGCAACAAGTACTACGACGCGCTGCCTGAAATCGTCGAGGAGTACATGGGCAAGGTCAATGCCAAGCTCGGCACCGATTATAAGCTGTTCAACTACTACGGCGCGCCCGACGCTGACCGCGTCATTATCGCAATGGGCTCCATCTGCGACGTGGCCGAAGAAGTCATCGACTACATGAACGCGCACGGCGAAAAGGTCGGCCTTGTCAAGGTTCGCCTGTACCGTCCGTTCCGCGCCGACCGTCTGCTCGAGGCGATCCCCGCCACCTGCAAGAAGATCGCCGTTCTCGACCGCACCAAGGAGCCCGGCGCTCTGGGCGAGCCGCTGTACCTCGACGTCGTGACCGCGCTTGCAAACGCCGGACGGATGATCCCCGTGATCGGCGGCCGCTACGGCCTCGGCTCCAAGGACACGCCTCCCGCTTCCGTCTTCGCCGTTTATGAAGAGCTGGCAAAGGCTGAGCCGAAGCGTCAGTTCACCATCGGCATCAACGACGATGTCACCCATCTGTCCCTTGAGGAAAAGCCCTCCCCCAACACCGCAGCGGAAGGCACCATCGAATGCAAGTTCTGGGGTCTCGGCGGCGATGGCACCGTTGGCGCAAACAAGAACTCCATCAAGATCATTGGCGACCATACCGACAAGTATGTGCAGGCCTACTTCCAGTACGACTCCAAGAAGACCGGCGGCGTGACCATCTCCCACCTGCGCTTCGGCGACAAGCCCATCAAGAGCCCGTACTACATCAACAAGGCCGACTTCGTCGCCTGCCATAACCCGTCCTACATCACCAAGGGCTTCAAGATCGTTGACGACGTCAAGCCCGGCGGTGTGTTCCTGATCAACTGCCAGTGGGATCTGGCGGAGCTGGAGCACCACCTGCACGCCGATGCAAAGCGCTACATTGCCAAGAACAATGTCCAGCTTTACACCATCAACGCCATCGACCTGGCCATCAAGGTCGGCATGGGCAAGCGCACCAACACCATCCTCCAGTCCGCCTTCTTCTCTCTGGCTAAGGTCATGCCCGAGGCTGACGCCATCAAGTACATGAAGGACGCCGCTGAGCATTCCTATGCCAAGAAGGGCATGGACGTGGTCGAGAAGAACTGGAACGCCATCGACGCCGGCGCAACTGCTTACACCAAGATCGATGTTCCCGCCTCCTGGGCAACTGCAGAGGACAAGGCTGACGACACCGTGCTCGAGGGCAAGCCCGAGCTCGTGAAGATGGTCAAGAACATCCTTCTGCCCATCGACAAGATGGACGGCGATTCCCTGCCCGTTTCCACCTTCGTCGACCATGTGGACGGCCAGTTTGAGCTGGGCGCCTCCGCATATGAGAAGCGCGGCGTTGCTGTCACCGTTCCCGAATGGGACGCCGACAAGTGCATTCAGTGCAACAACTGCGCGTTTGTCTGCCCGCACGCTACCATCCGTCCCTTCGCGCTGACCGAGGAGGAGGCTGCCGCCGCTCCCGCCGCTGCGAAGATCCGTCCCGTCAAGGCTGGCAAGGGCAAGGGCGTCTATCAGTACGCAATGGCCGTCTCCCCGCTCGACTGCATGGGCTGCGGCGTCTGCGTCGGCGTCTGCCCGACCAAGGCCATCACCATGGTCCCGCAGGAAAGCCAGCTTGATCAGCAGGATGTGTTCAACTACATGGTTTCCAAGGTCGCGCCCAAGGCCGACATGGAGGATCTCACCGTCAAGGGCAGCCAGTTCAAGCAGCCCCTGCTCGAGTTCTCCGGCTCCTGCGCAGGCTGCGCGGAGACCTCCTATGCCCGCCTGATCACCCAGCTGTTCGGCGACCGCATGTACATCTCCAATGCCACCGGCTGCTCGTCCATCTGGGGCGGCCCCGGCGCAACCTCTCCCTACTGCACCGACAAGAACGGCCACGGCC
>CAKTZP010000030.1 GCA_934636045.1 uncultured Oscillospiraceae bacterium | reverse complement strand
CTTTGTGCCGGTATCGCTTGGCGGGCTCCGCCCGCCGTCCTTGCTTCGCAAGGACACAATCCCTCAGGCGCTGCGCGCCAGCTCCCTTTACACAAGGGAGCCTTTGGCCGGTACGCTCCTTAGGGCTCCCCTGTGTAAGGGGAGCTGGCACGGCGTAGCCGTGACTGAGGGGTTGCCTTCGCGCCAAAGGCGCGAAATTCAATCGTGCCGCAGGCGCACCACACCTTTTACCGCTTTACGATTACTTATTCCTTCGCCGCCGCTGCGGTCACGAATAGACCACCATCTCATCTCCCGGCTGCAGGGCGGCGGGGTCGCCGGGGGTCAGGGCAGCGAGGAAATCGTCCTCGCGCTCGCAGAGCAGCGTGACCGGCTTGAATTTGACCTGTCCGGCGACGAGGACGTCCACGCCGGTCTGCCCGTCGCGGTACTGCACGGCAGCCTTGGGCACGCGCAGCCCCTCGCAGGAGGAAAACCGCAGCCGCGCCCGCACCTGCCCCAGCGCGGCGGCCTCGGCCAGATGCGCACGGGAGGAAAGCACAAGCAGGCACCCCTCCGGCGCGGTGCTGACGCGCTCGACGGTCATTTCCACCGTCAACGCATCGGTCAGGCGCACCTCCAGCGTCTGCCCGGGCAGCAGCTCGCGCGCCTCGGGCAGCAGGGCGGCAAAATACCACCGGTCGTCCGTGATAAGACAGCAGACGCGCGCCGTTTCCGACCGCAGCTGCAAAAATTCGGCGGGCGAAAGCCCCTGCAGCGCCGCAGGCGACACAACGCTCGGCGCCTTTTCGGCAAAGCATCCGCTCTCGGGCGCGCAAACAGGGGGCAGCTCCAGCGCCCTCGCGCGCGTGCGCAGCTCCTCGCGCGCCGCCGCAAGCGCCTCCGGGTCAGCGGACACGGCCTCGCGGCGGAGAATCTGATCGCGCAGCGCCTGCGCGCCCTCCGCCGTCGGGGCGAGGGTCAGCGCGTGCAGCGCCGCCTTGATCTCGGCATCGGAGCCGGCCGTCGGCGCGGTCAGCGCCGCAAGGCGCGCCAAAAGCGCGCGCTTTTCCTCCCCCGCCGCCCGGTCGGAGCATCGCCACGCGACACACTGTCCGGCGCTGACGCGCGCGCCGGTGGAGACGGCGGGCACGTCGCCCGCCGTTGCGACGGTTTTTTCAAAAAAAACGACAAAGCCGGAAACGGTACACCCGTCTCCGACTTTGCAGACGCTCGCGGCCACCGTTTCCGGTACGCCGCCGCCGAGCAGTGCCGCGCACAGCACATACCCGCACAGCAGCACCGCGAGGGATATCCAGATCAGCTTGCGATAGAGCGGCCCGTGCTTGCTCAGCCCCATCACACGGGAACGCGGATGGGCTGCAGAGGCACCAGCGTCGAGATCGCATGCTTGTAGATCATCTGCTGCTTGCCCTCCGAGCTGAGCATGACAATAAAATTGTCAAAGCCGGTCACAATTCCCTTCATCTGGAAGCCGTTCATCAGAAACATGGTGACGGGGGTGTGCTCCTTACGCACCTCGTTGAGGATCAGATCCTGCAGGTTTTCTGTGTTTGCCATATAAGTACCTCTTTTCTTTCTTCAGGGCCGCAGCCCCTGTGTGATACTTATATTTTAGCGTTCGGCGGTGTCGAAAAAGGGAATACGCTGTCGGGCGTCGGAGAAAATTTCATCAAAATCCCGGCCGTCGGCATAGAGCCACCGGACGGCGGGATTGCGGCGGAACCAGGTGCGCTGGCGCTTGGCGTACTGGCGCGAGCGCAGGACGATCTTCTCGCGCGCATCGGCGGGGTCGTCGAGCAGCTCCTTGTAGCCGATGGCCTGCAGGGCGGTGCTGTCCGGCGGCAGGCCGAGCGCCAGCAGTGCCTCCAGCTCCTCGCGCAGGCCGTTTTGCAGCATCCGGTCGGCGCGCAGCGCAATGCGCTGCCACAGCAGCGCCCGGTCCTGATAGTCCAGTCCCAGCCAGACCGGCGCATACCTCGGCGCAAGCGCCTGCGTGCGGCGGTTGTGGACGGAGATCGGCTCGCCGGTCTGCTCATACACCTCCAGCGCGCGCAGCACGCGCTTGCGGTTGGCGGGGTGGAGCGTCGCCGCCGTCTCGGGGTCGACGGCGCGCAGCCGCTCGAGCATGGCCTCCATGCCAAGCGCATCGGCCTGCCGCTCCAGCGCGGTGCGGCGGCCGTCGTCCGGGCTGGGTGCAAAGCTCCGCCCGGCCACGAGAGAGTCAATGTAAAGTCCCGTGCCGCCGACAAGGATGGCCGTCCTGCCGCGGCGCAGGATGTCCTGCACAATGGGGTCGGCCAGCGCCACGTAACGGCTGACGGAAAAGGACTCGCGCGGGTCGATGATGCCAATGAGATGGTGGGGCACTCCCTCCATCTCCTCCGGCGTGGGCGCGGCCGTGCCGACGGTCATGCCGCGGTAGACCTGCATGGAGTCAAACGAGACGATCTCGCCGTTCAGCGCGTGCGCCAAAGCGACGGAGAGGCGTGTTTTTCCGGTCGCAGTCGGGCCGACGATGCAAAGCATTCGATCCATTTTACGCCCTCTTAAATTGCCGCTCCAGCTGTCCGGCGGTCATGACGACGCAGATCGGACGGCCGTGCGGGCAGTACTTCAGGTCATGGCGGCTGAGCACCTGCTGCACGAGCGCGGCGCGCTCCCTCTCGTCGGTGTGCCAGCCGCCCTTGATTGCCGCTTTACAAGCAATCGTGTGCAGCATGCTGTCGCGCAGCTCAGTCGGGTCGGCGCGCTTGCCCGCCAGCAGGTCGCCCGCGAGGGCGGTCAGCGTCGCGGCGGCGTCAGCCGGGTCAAGGTCGGCGGGCAGCTGGCCGATGGCAAGCGTGCCGTCACCGTAATCGGAGATCGCATAGCCGCACTGGGTCAGAAGCGCCTCGTTGTCCAGAAGCACGGCGGCCTCCTCGCGTTCAGGTTTACATAATATCGGCTCCAGCAGAAACTGCGACAAAACCGGCTCCTGCGAGGCGCGCAGCCGTTCAAAGAGGATGCGCTCGTGCGCCGCATGCTTGTCGATGAGCAGCACCTCGCGTCCCTGCTCCACGATAATATAGGTGTTGAGCACCTCGCCGACGATGCGGTAGTCCGGCGCGCTGCCCACGGGAAGGGTCAGCTCCTCGGCCTCGGGCATTTCCGGCGCGGGGGCAGGTTCGGATTGCATCGGTGCCTGCGGCGCACGCTCCGGTCTCCGCTGGCTGGGGTCGGGCTGCGCGGCGGGCGCCGGGGCAGACTGCACCGGTGCAGGGGGCGCCGTCGGCTCCGGAGGCTCGGGCGCAAGCGGTTTTTCGTCCAGCGTTTCACCGGCGGCGGGCGGCGCCTTGCGCGCGGCCTGCGCCTCCACGGAGCGCAGCACGGCGTCTGACGGTTGGACGCGTGACATATCGCGCGGCAGCTGCGCCGCTGCGCGGTATTCCTCGGCGGTCATCGTGCGGAAAAACGGCGCGCTCGCCGCGCTCTGCACCGGGCGCGGGGATGCAGTTTTGAGCTCCCGGACGCCGGTCGGAGGGGCCACCTCCTGCTCCGGCCTCTGGCCGGGGAGGGTCATCGGCACGCGGCCGTCGGCGCGGTCAAGCGCGCCCTGAACACCGTAGCGGATGCACTCAAACACGTCACGCTCGTTCAGAAATTTGACCTCCGCCTTCGCCGGGTGGACATTGACGTCGACCAGATGCTCCGGCATGGTCAGGCACAGCACGCAGTACGGAAAACGTCCGACCATCAATTGGTTGCGGTACGCCGTCTCCAGTGCGGTGGTCATGGTCACCGAGCGGATGCAGCGCCCGTTGACAAAGAACAGCTGGTTTCCGCGCGTGCCGCGCGTGGCGTTCGGTTTAGAAACGTAACCAGTCAGCTCGTAGCGCTCCCAGCGGCTGCTGACGGGCGTCAACTCCTTCGTGGCCTGCCGCCCGAGGACGGCGCGCACGGCGCTGAGCAGCTCGCCGTCGCCGGGGGTAGAGAGCTGCTCCTCCCCGTCGCGCAGCAGCCGCAGCGAGACCTCCGGATGCGCCAGCGCCAGCCGCTGCACCGTGGTCAAAAGCACGGATGCCTCAATCGTGTCACGTTTCATAAATTTCAGGCGCGCCGGCGTGTTGAAGAACAGGTCGCGCACGATGATGGTCGTGCCGTCCGGGCAGCCAGCCTCGCCCCGCTCGGTGACGGTGCCGGCCTCAAGATGCAGGCTCGTGCCGTAGGCGGCATCGGGCGTTTTGGTCAAAAGGTCGATGCGCGAAACGGCGCTGATGGCCGCCAGCGCCTCTCCGCGGAAGCCGAGGGTATGGATGGCCTCCAGATCCTCAGGGCGGCGAAGCTTACTTGTAGCGTGACGCAAAAACGCCGTCTCAGCGTCCTGCGGCTCCATACCGCAGCCGTCGTCCGTGACGCGCAAAAAGGTCATTCCGCCGTTTTCTATTTCCACTGTAACGCGCTTCGCGCCGGCGTCGATGGCGTTTTCCACCAGCTCCTTCGCGGCGCTCGCCGGCCGCTCCACGACCTCGCCCGCCGCGATCATATCCGCCAGCTGCGGCGAAAGGCACTGAATTTTCGGCATTCTGTCTCACCTCGAATAGTTTACATAATCTTGTTGACATAATTATAAATTAATTTTGTTAAATTGCTTTATGATGGTGCAGCGGCGCAGCCTCTGCGTAGGGCGCGATGCCCTCATCGCGCCGCGGTAGACACTTCCGATTTGCAGTCAGACACATACCCCACGCTCAGATCATCTTCTTCAGCTCGAACAGCGCGTTCATGGCCTCGATTGGGGTCATGGTTTCGACGTTCAGGGACTCCAGCTTCTTGCGCAGGGCGTCGTTTTCCATCGTGGCGATGGAGAATTGGTCGTCGGCGGCGACGGTGACGGTGCGGACGGGGGCGCCGTTTTCCAGCTCGTGCAGCAGCTCGCGGGCGCGGCGGATGACGCGCTCGGGCAGACCCGCCAGCTTGGCGACCTCAACGCCGTAGGAATCGTCGGCCGCGCCGGGAATGATTTTGCGCAGGAAGACGATGTCCGTGCCGCGCTTTTTCACTGCAATGTTATAATTCCGTACACCGGGCAGCTCGCGCTCGATGTCGGTCAGCTCGTGGTAGTGCGTGGCGAAGAGCGTCTTTGCGCCGAGGCGCTTTTTATCCGCCGCGTATTCCAGCACTGCGCGCGCGATGGCCATGCCGTCAAAGGTCGAAGTACCGCGGCCGATCTCATCGAGGATCAGGAGGCTTCTCTCTGTCGCGTGAGTTAAAATTTCCGCGACCTCTGACATTTCTACCATGAAGGTCGATTTTCCCATGGAAAGGTCGTCCGACGCGCCGATGCGCGTGAAGATGCGGTCAACGATGCCGATGCGCGCCGCGCGCGCCGGAACGAAGCAGCCGATCTGCGCCATCAGGACAATGAGCGCAACCTGGCGCATATAAGTCGATTTACCTGCCATATTTGGCCCCGTAATGATAGCGCAGCGGTTGTTCTCGCAGTCAAGGCGGGTATCGTTCGGGACAAAGAGGGCATTTTTCAGCACCTGCTCGACCACAGGGTGTCGGCCGTCGCGGATGTCCAGCTCACCGGAGAGGTCGATCTCGGGCTTGCAGTAATGCTGCTTTACGGTGATTGCGGCAAAGCTTGCCAGCACGTCTATACACGCGACAGCCTGCGCGGTGCGCTGGACGCGCGCGGCCTGCGCTGCAAACTGTTCGCGGATCGCGTTGAAGAGCTCATACTCCAGTGCCGTAATGCGGTCACGCGCCGTCAGAATCGTGCTTTCCAGCTCCTTGAGCTCCGGCGTGATATAGCGCTCGCCGTTCGTGAGCGTCTGCTTGCGGATATAGGTGTCGGGCACAAGGTTGACCTGCCCCTTTGCAACCTCAATATAGTAACCGAACACGCGATTGTAGCCCACACGCAGATTTTTGATGCCGGTTTTTTCCTTTTCCTCCGCCTCGATGCGCGCCAGCGTGCCCTTGCCGCCGGAAACGATATCGCGCAAGCGGTCGAGCTCGTCGCTGTAGCCGGGACGGATCATCCCGCCCTCGCGGACGGTGAAGGGCGGCTCGTCGACAATGGCCGCCGCGGTCAGCGCGGTCAGATCGGTCAGCTCGTCAAGCTCGTCATAAAGCACTGTAAGTAGCGTCGATTTAAATTGTAACAGCGTATTTTTGATCGCCGGCAGGGGTGCGCAGCCGCTGCCGAGCGCCAGCAGGTCGCGGGCATTGGCCGCGCCGGTGACGATGCGCGCGGTAGCGCGTTCCAAATCGCTCACCTCTGCCAGCTGCTCGCGCAGCTCCTCGCGGGCGAGCGTCGCACCGGTCAGCTCCTCGACGGCGTCGAGCCGCTGCGCAATGCGCTTCGGGCTGAGCAGCGGCTTTTCCAGCCAGCTGCGCAGCATGCGGCTGCCCATGGCGGTCTTGGTCTTATCGAGCACCCACAGGAGGCTGCCGCGCTTTTCGCCGCCGCGCAGCGTTTCCGTTAGCTCCAGATTTCGCCGCGCCGTCAGATCCAGCTCCAAAAAGCGGCCGCTGACGTAAAACTCCAGTGTCCGCACATGTGACAGGCCGACCTTTTGCAGCTCCCGCAGCGTTCGCAGCAGCGCGCCCGCGCTGCGCCAAAGGACGCTCTTTTCGCCGAGGCCGAGGTCGGCGACGGATTTTCCGAACTGCCTTTCCGTCGTCTCGCGCGTGGCCGTATCGTCAAATAAAACGGCAGCACCGGCGTCGGCGCAGCAGTTCAGACGATTCTGTAAAGCGTCGTTCAGCTCCGCGCTCTCGAGGGCCGTGCCGCCGCGCAGCACCTCCGCCGGCGCGAAGCGCCCCAGCTCGGAGATCACGCGGTCAATGGCCTGCGGCCCCTCGCAATACGTCGCGTAAAACGCGCCCGTTGAGATGTCGCAGAAGCTCACACCGTAGCAGCCGTCCTCGCCGAACACGCACGCAAAATAATTGTTTCGGCTCTCGTCGAGCATTGAGCTTTCCAGCACGGTGCCGGGCGTGACGATGCGGGTGATGTCGCGCTTGACCAAGCCCTTGGCCAGCGCCGGGTCTTCCAGCTGCTCGCAGATGGCGACCTTGTATCCTTTTGCGACAAGTCGCGCAATGTAGCTTTCCGCAGAATGGTACGGCACGCCGCACATCGGGGTCTGGTCGGCCTTGTCCTTGCCGCGGTCGCGGGTGGTCAGCGTCAGGTCGAGCTCCTTTGAGGCCAGCCGCGCATCATCGGAGAACATTTCATAAAAATCGCCGAGGCGGAAAAACAGAATGCAATCCTTGTGCTGCTCCTTGATTTCCAGATATTGTCGCATCATTGGCGTCAGCTCGGCCATACTATGTCCTCCGTTCTAATTCTTTCTACGTTACAATTCTAATATACTTCTGCCGGTTGATTGTTCGTTAAATTGCCTCTCCGCTCAGGCTCCACGTGGTGCAGCCGGTGATGCGGACGTCAAGGAACTGCCCGATGCGCGTCTCGTCGCCGGGCAGGCGAACGAGGCGGCCGCCGTCGGTACGGGCGGTCAGCAGGTCGCCGTCGCGCCCGTCGACCAGCACGCGCTCGACTCTGCCGATGTAGGCGCGGTGCTTTTCCTCCGAAATGCGGTTCTGCACGGCGCAGAGGCGGTCAAAGCGCCGGTTCTTGTCGGCCTTCGTGAAGGGGTCGGGCATGCTTGCCGCGGGCGTGCCGCCGCGCGGAGAGAAAATAAAGGTAAATAACGCGTCATATCGCACGCGCTCGATCAGGCGCACGGTGTCCTCGAACTCCTCCTCCGTCTCCCCGGGGAAGCCGACGATCACGTCGCTTGTCAGGACAAGCTCGGGCATGATACTCCGTCCGTAATCGACGAGGGAGAGGTACTGCGCCGTATCATAATGGCGGTTCATCGCCTTGAGCACACGGTCATTTCCGGACTGGAACGGCAGGTGAAATTGCTTGCAGATTTTCGGATAGGCTGCAATCGTATCAAACAGCTTTTTACTGGCATCCTTGGGATGGGACGTCATAAACCGCAGCCGGAACTCGCCCGGCAGCTGCGCCACCTGCGCCATCAGATCGGCAAAATCGACACCGAGGCCGAGATCCTTGCCATAAGAGTTGACATTCTGCCCCAACAGCGTGATCTCCTTATAGCCCGCGTCGATCAGCTCGCGGCACTCCCTGAGCACATCCTCCGGGCGGCGCGAGCGCTCGCGGCCGCGGACATAGGGGACAATGCAGTAGGAGCAAAAATTATTGCACCCATACATGACAGAAACCCACGCCTTGAGCGTGCTTGTGCGGCTGACGGGGATATTTTCCGCGATCGAGCCGGCGGAATCCTCCACGGCAAAGACGCGCTTGCCCGTTGAGAGGACGCCCCACAGCAGCTCCGGGAAGCGCCAGAGGTGGTGCGTCGAAAAGACGCCGTCCACGTGCGGGTACGAGTGGCGGATGCGGTCGGAGACTGCGGGCTGTCCCATCATGCAGCCGCAGAGGAAAATTTTCTGCCGCGGGTGGCGGCGCTTTGTGTGCGTCAGCGCGCCGACATTGCCGAACACGCGCTGCTCGGCGTGCTCGCGGATGGCGCAGGTGTTCATCACGACGAGGTCGGCGCCCTCCTCGGTGTCCGTGAAGCCGTAGCCCGCCGTTTCCAGCATGCCGCGGATGCGCTCGGAGTCGGCCTCGTTCTGCTGGCAGCCGTAGGTGTCGATGCACGCGACGGGCGTGACGCCCTGCCCTGTCCAGTAGTCTCGTATCATGCCGCAAAATGCTTCCTGACGGTGCAGCTCCCCGGGCGCGATGACCGCTGTTTTCGTATTGGTCGTATTCAAGGGCGTATTCCTCCGGTTCTGAGTGATGGAAGGGTATTCTGCGCCAAGCCGCAGGCGGCGCAGCAGCGGCAATTTTTTCTCCGCCGGTTAAGAAAATATTATAGCATTTTTTTGCCGAAATTGCAAGGGAGCCTCCGATGAAATCCGCATGCGCCGGCGGCGGGTCTCATCAGAGGCTCTTCGGATTTTCATTTCTAATCGAAGGCATACAGGCCGAACAGGCCCAGCAGGCCCTCGCCGCAGTCGTATTCCATGCCGCATTTTTCGGCCAGTTTGCGGACAAAAATGCAGTAAGCAGACATGCAGGAATATTGCAGCCGCGGGAAGCGGCAGGGCTCCCCCTTCGGCAAAACGCAGGGACTGCAAAGGGCGCAGCCGCTCGCGCCGACGATCACGCCGTCGCAGCCCGCGGCGCGCAGGCGCTGCACAAGGCGGATTTCAGACGCGTTATGCGATTTTTTCGCCTGCTTGATGACGGGCATGTCAGAATAGTCCTGCACCTGCCAGATCGTTTGCAGCACGAGCGCCCTTTTGTGCGCCAGAATGCGCTGCTTCATAGCCTCCGGCGAGCCGCAGTCGGGCGGACAGGAGTAATTCGCGCCGTACTGTCCGCAGAGGTTTTCCTCGCAGTAGGGGCGGAACATCGGGTCGAACACGATCTCGTCCGTGTCCACGATTGCCGCGGCGGCAAAGCCCTCTTCCACCGCCCAGTCCACCATCTCTTGCTCCGTCAGGGCGGTCTCTTCTTCGGGGACGGGGTGCCAGCGCGCGGGGCGGCCGTCCGGCGCGTCGATGCAGCAGCCGTGGCCGGGAGCAATGTTATAGTCATAGCGACTGCCACCGAAATAGTGCATTAAAATTGCAGTGATCACGCCGCCGTGGACGACGCAGACGGCATCCTCGCCGCGCGCCAGCAGGCGTTCGAACTCGCGCACGCAGCGCTCGGATACGCCGACCGCGCTCTCGCCGCCGGGACAGGGCTTGTGCTCGGCGTCGAGCGCCCAGTCCTGAAACTCCGGCGTGTCTTTCAGTTCCTCGTAAGTATGCATTTCGAAGCGGCCGAAGTCGATCTCACGCAGCTCCGGCAGCGCCGTGTGCGGCGTGTCTCCGTAAATTGCGCAAAAGGTCTGCTCCGTGCGCAGCATGCCGCTGGTATAATATTTTCCCGCATGCGGGTAATTCTTGGCATTTTGTTGCAATTTTTCAATCGACTCCGGCAAAAGCGGCAGATTTGTCGAGCCATAGTAAAGCAGTCTCCGGTTTCCCTCAGTCTCTCCATGGCGCAGCAGATAGATTTTCATTTCAGCTCCTCCGTTAAGCCGCAAAGGACGCGCGTCACGCGCTCCGCCCTCGCGGCAAGTGTTTGCAGCATTGCGCCGTGACGCTCCCGCCACGCCCGCTCCGCAGGATCAAGCGGAACGATTCCGCCGCCGATCTCGCGGGCAAGGACGATCGCGCTTTCCAGCACCGGAAGCCAGCGCTCCGGGTGCTCGTCGCGCCGCGTCAGTGCCTCGAGATGGATGTAGCAGCGATAGCCCGGAATGGGGTCATTCTGCGTCAGATCAAGCGTCTCATGCTCTGCAATGTTGTATGTCGTCTTTGCCCACGTTAATTTCCCCTGATAGGCGCCGCCGATGATCAAATGCATTTCCTTCACCTCACCAAAGCCCAGACTGCCACGCCCGCCAGCTCGCCGAGCGTGAGCGCGAAGCCGGAGACGTCGCCGGACATGCCGCCGAGCTGGCGGCCGCCGTACCAGACTGCAAGCCAATAGCCCGCCGCAGCGGCCAAGGGGGCAAAGCTGCCGTCCAGCACCGGCGGCAAACCGACAGACAGCGCAAGCACGAGGGCCAGCAGCACGGTCACGGCAGTCTTTTTGCCTTTTAATGCCGCATACTGGCTCGTTCCCATCGGGCGCAGGGCGCGAACCGCCAACGCAGCGCACGCGCGCGTGGCAGCCGGGATGCACAGAAGCCCCACCCAGCTGCCGCCGTCCGCCGCAAAAAACAAGCTCCACTGCGCCAGCGCCAGCAGCACCATACCGATGACGGCAAAGGCGCCGCAGTTCGAGTCCTTCAGAATTTTCTGCCGCACGGAAAGCTCCCGCCGGGAAAGCACCGCATCGCAGACATCCATATACCCGTCCAGATGGATAAATCCCGTTACAAGCCACGGCGCAGCCGCCAGCACCAGCGCCCGCAGGGGCGCCACCGCATTTTGCAGCAGAAAAAACAGGCCGACCCAGATGCCGCCGACAAGCAGTCCGACGCCGGGAAGCCACAGGAGCATCTGCTCCCGCGCGTCCTCGTTCCAGCGGCGCAGAGGACATGGGATCGCCAAAAACATCCCCCATGCCATGCCGAGGCCGTCAAGCAATCGTCTCATAAAGGTTTTTTCCTTTCCATATCACAGACAGTCCCGCCGTGATTTCCGCAACCACGTCAAATTGCCCGGCCAGCGCGCGGCAGACCATGGCCAAGCCGCGGCGATAGCGCTCCGTCCACTCGTCGTAGACCGCGCCATCGCTCCAAACTGCATCGCAGACGCAGACAAAATTGGCAAAATGTTCGCTCACCGCCAAAATTTCGGCGGCAGTGCGCTGCGCCGCGTCCGCGTCGGGCGCACCCTCCGGCGGAAACATCTCCGCCGCGAGGCAGGCAGTCACGCTGTCAAACAGCACCGTCCCCTGCGCGCTCAGACCGGGCAGCGCTGCGGGGAGAGTCCGTGCGCGCTCGACGGTGGCAAAGCCCCAGCCCGCACGCTCGCGCCGGTGGCGCTCAATGCGCGCCAGGTCCTCGCCGTCCGTCGGCTCCATGGTCGCCCAATAGTACCTCGGCGCGCCGCCGGACAGGGCACGGGCGAGGCGCTGCGCGTGCATGCTCTTGCCGCTCTTGCTGCCGCCGACAAGTAAAATTTTCATGATTTTCTCACCGTAAAGCTGTCCTGCGCGCGGATGGGCGCAAGGTAATCGTCCTGAATTTTTGCTTCTTCAAAGGTCGCCATATCGGACATTGCGGCGCACGCCGCCTCCAAAACACGGAAGAAGATCGGGCAGCCGCTCCCTTCGCCCAGCCGCATGCCCAGCAGCAAGCACGGCTCGTGTCCGAGCTCTGCCGCAGCCAGCCGGTAGCCGACCTCATAGGACGCATGGGACAAAAAGAGAAAATCGCGCACGGCAGGGCAAAGGCGAACAGCGCATAACGCAGCAACAATAGAGATGTAACCGTCCACCACTGCCGGGACGCGCGCCGCGGCGCAGCCGAGATACGCGCCCGTCATGGCCGCAAGGTCGAGCCCCCCGACGGCCGCGAGCACGCCGACCGGGTCGCCCGCGTCGGGGCTGTGCAGCGCCAGCGCCTGCCGGAGCACCCCTTTTTTCCGCGCGAAGCCCGCGTCCGTCAGGCCGCCGCCGCGCCCGGTCACGTCCTCCGCCGCCGCGCCGGTCAGCGCGGCAAGGACGGCCGCGGAGGTCGTCGTGTTGCCGATGCCCATTTCGCCGATGCCAACGGCGGTTACGGCTTCCTTTGCCGCTTGACGCGCCACATCGATGCCGACGCCGAGCGCATCGAGCGCCTGCTGCCGCGTCATGGCCGCTTCGCGCGCAATGTTCCCCGTTCCGCGGCGGATTTTGCGCGGCAGGACACCGGGAATTTCACGCTCCGTATCGATGCCGACATCGACGACGCAGATTTCGTCGCCGAAGTGATGCGCGATCGCCGACATACCGGTGATATGTTTCGTCATATTAATTGTCTGCGCCAGCGTGACCGAGGCCGGCGCGGACGAAACGCCCTCAGCGACCACGCCGTTATCCGCCGCGAAGACCAGAACACAGCAGCGGTCCATTTTGGGGCACAGCCGCCCTGTGATGCCCGCCAGCCGGACGGCGTAGTCCTCGAGCGCGCCGAGACTGCCCGGCGGCTTGGCAAGCGCGGCCTGCCGGCGGCGTGCCCGGTCGAGCAGCTGCTCGTCCAGCGGCGCAATTTGATTGATTACGGAATTGAATTCATCCTGTGTCATTGCAGCTCTCCGTGTTCCCTCAGCCAGCGAAGCGAGGCCGAGCAGTTCTGCGATTCCAGCGTAAAGCTGGCGTTCGGGCACAGGCGCTGCGCCGCCGCGAGGAGCTCGGCCATGGGGATCGTCCCCTCGCCGAGCGGGGCGTGCAGGTCGTCGCCCCCGCGGTTGTTGTGCAGGTGGAAGTGCCGCAGCCACGGCGCCATCGGCGCGAGCCATTCCAGCGGCGGCATGCGGCTGACCTCCGAGTTCGCGTGGCCGACATCGAAGCACAGCCCGAGCCGCGGGTCATCGACCTGCTGCACGATCTCGACCAGCATCTCCGGCGAGGGCTCCATCACATTTTCCAGCGCGAGGCAAAGGGTTTCCGGTGCATCCCGCAAAAATTCCCTCCAGAAAATGACGCTTTGTTCGACAAACCATTCCGGAAAATACACATGCGGAACAAACCCCGCATGGACAACCAGCCGGGAAACGCCGAGCTGTGCCGCAACCCCGAGCGTCTGGCGCAAGCGCCGCTTTGCAACCTCGCGCACCATTGGGTCGATCGCGCACGGAAACAGCTCCGCAAACGGCGCATGCAGCCACGCACGCGCCACGCCGGAAAGCTGCGCTTTTGCAATTTGAAGCTGCGTTTCATCCGTCAGATTCGGCGCGTAGGCGAAGGCCGTCAGCTCCAGCCCCAGTCCCTCCCGGCGCGCCAGCTCCGCCGCTCCGGCGTCCATGCCGGACAAATATAGCCGCTGCCGCTGCATGCGACCCCCTCCTTCCGTTTTCTGCGACCATTATAGCGCATCCCGCGCCGGATTTCCACCCGTTCCGGCAAAAAAGCAGTTCTTGCAAATCCCTGCAGGATGCGGTATACTATGATCAATGAATTCCCGGCCATCCGATTGCAGACCCCGGCTGCGAAATCGCTTGTGCCGGCCGGGCGGCTGCGGGCGTCCGCCCCTATGCGCTATCTTTTCATGATGCTCGATCACTTCACCGCTGGAGGTTTTCTTATGTCTTTATCTGCTGACCGGCGGGCGCTGCATCGGATCCCGGAGCTGGACTGGCAGCTGCCGGAGACGGCGGCGTATCTGCGCGCGCGGCTGGCGGCGCTGCCGTGCCGCGTGTTTTCGCCCTGCGGCGACGCGGTCTGCGCCTACTTCGACTTCGGCGCGGCCGAGACCGTCGCCTTCCGCAGCGACATGGACGCGCTGCCCGTGACGGAGCAGACCGGCCTGCCCTTCGCCTCGCAGCATCCCGGAAAAATGCACGCCTGCGGCCACGACGGCCACATGGCCATGCTGCTGGCGCTGGCCGACCATCTAGCATTGCACAAGCAATCCCGTAACGTGCTGCTGATCTTTGAGCCTGCAGAGGAAACGACCGGCGGCGCGGAGCCGATTTGCCGCACGGGGCTGCTGGAAACGTACCACGTGCGCGAAATCTACGGTCTGCACCTCTGGCCGGAGCTTCCGGCGGGCGTCGTCGCGTCCAAGGCGGGCGGGCTGATGTCGCGCTCGTGCGAGCTGACCGCCGAGATCACCGGCAAAAGCGTCCACATTGCGCGCTGGCGCGACGGCTGCGACGCGCTGGCGGCCGGAATGCGCCTGATTTCGTCACTTTACAAGCTCTCTGAGCAGCACGACTGCATCCTCCGCTTCGGGCGGATGGAGAGCGGCACGGTGCGCAACGCCGTGAGCGACCGCACGCGGCTGGAGGGCACGCTGCGCTGCCTCGAGGATGCGGAATTCTTCGCCATACGCGGCGCGCTGGACGGGATCGCGGCGCAGATCGCGTCCGAGACCGGCTGTAACATCACGATCCACTGCAGCGAGGGCTATCCGCCGGTGACCAATGACGCGGCGCTGCTCGCGCGAGCGCGCGCGCGCTTTCCGATCGCCGAGGCGACGCCGACGGCCATCACGGAGGATTTTTCCGCCTATCAGGCGCGCGTTCCGGGTGTGTTTTTCTGGCTCGGAACGGGCGGCGCGCCGCTGCACAGCCCGAGCTTTGACTTTGACGAGGCCGTGCTCGCGCGCGGCGCAGAGCTCTACCAATTGCTCCTGTAACACGTATTTCTTGAGGATATCCTGCTATGACAAAATCTATTTTGCGTCTGATTTCCGCCGGCACGCTGGTTGTGCTCACCGCGCTGCTGCTGCTCGCGGCAAACTACTTAAATCCGCTCTTTTTCTCGTTTTATCCCGCATTTTCGCGGTGGGTCCTCGGCGTTTTGGCCGGGATCACCTCGATTTTCCCCTTTGCGCTGTGGGAGCTCTGTCTGGCGCTGCTGATTCTTTGGTTCTTTGTCTCGCTGGTGCGGGCGATCATCAAGCGGCGGATGGTGCGCTGGCTGACGGGGCTGCTGCTTTCGGTCTGCACGCTTGTAACGCTTTATATTGCGTTATGGGGGCTGAACTACTATGCTCCGCCGATGACCGAGCGTCTCGGACTGCCCGACCGGCAGTACACGCCCGCCGAGCTCAAGGAGGCCACGGCCTACTACCGCGACCGCGCCAACGAGCTGGCCGCAGAGGTCGAGCGCGATGCCGACGGCGTGATGGTCGCGTACGACTTTTCCGACCTCGCCGCGCACGCGGGCGACGGCTACAATGCTCTTGCGCAGCGGTACGAATGCTTCGACGGTTCAACCGTGCGGGTGAAAAAGCTGCTTTCCAGCCCTCTGATGGGCAAGACCGGCACGACGGGTGTCTTCGTGTGTCTGACCGGCGAGAGCACCGTCAGCACCACGACCTTCCAGGCGTCCATGCCCTTCACGATGGCGCACGAGATCGGTCACCGCATGGCCTTCGCGCGGGAGGATGAGGCAAACTTCGCCGCGTTTTTGGCCTGTGACGCAAGCAACCGGGCGGAATTCCGCTACTCGGGCTACTATCTGGCTTATATTTACTGTTACAATGCGCTTTCCAAGGTCGACCCGACCGCCGCACAGGAGGTTGCTGCGGGCTGCAGCAGCCTGCTGCTGAACGATTTCCGCGCCAGCAGTAAGCACTACGAGGCCGTCGAGGACGAAAAGGCCATTGAGATCCACGATTCGGTCTATGAGGGCTACCTGAAGGCCTTCTCCGTCGACAGCGGCATGCAGTCCTATGGCGAGGTTGCCGATTTGCTTTTAACTTGGTATTTTGAGGGTGTAATAAGATGAACAAAAAACAAAATTTTACAGTTCAATACGCTATGGTGCAGCTCTTCGTCTGGGCGGAATACGGCTTCATGTTCTCCTATACGAACCAGTACATGACCGAGCGCCTGCTGCTGACAGACAGCCTAGCCGGGCTGATCCTCGGCATCGCCACGGGGCTGTCCTTCGCGCTCCAGCCGCCGCTGACGGCGCTGGCCGAGCGGACGGACGCGCGGCGCGTGCTCATACTCTCCGCGGCATGCAGCGCCATCTGCGCGCTTTTGACTCTGCTGCCCCTCGGCACGGCGGCTGCAGCGCTGCTGTTTGCCGCGTCGTGTGTCGCGCTTCAGGTCATGCCGTCGTTTGCCAACGCCTTGGGCATGGCGGGCATCCACAGCGGCTACCGTATCAATTTCGGCCTCGCGCGCGGCATTGGCTCAACGTGGTTCGGCCTCGGCGCGCGGCTGGCCGCGCTGCTCATCGGCTGGCTCGGCCGTCAGGCGATTCCCCTGTCCGGCGCGGTGATGGCGCTGGGCGTGGTGGCCGCGGCGCTGCTTTTCCCTGCGGTGGACAGCCGGAGCAAGGACGAGCCGGAGCAAAAGCCGGACTCCGCGGGCGAGTTTTTCCGCAAAAACCCTCGCTTTGCCGTGCTTCTTGTCGGCATCGTCCTGCTTTACATCGGCCATAACGCCCTGAGCAACTGCATGTTCCGCATCGCACAGAGCAAGCTCCCCGCTGCCGACGCCAACGCGGCCACCGACCTGCAGGGCACGGCGCTGATGATCGCGGCGCTCATCGAGCTGCCCACGATGTTCCTGTTCACGAAGATGCTGCGCCTGCTGCGCTGCGATCTGTGGCTGCTGGTTTCCAGCGTGTTCATGACGCTGCGGCTGCTGCTGACGCTGGTGCTGCCCGGCGCATGGGGCCTGTATCTGGCGCAGGTCACACAGGCGCTCGGCTTCGCGGTCATGGTCGTCAGCTCGGTCTACTACGTCGGCACGGTCATCGACCGCCGCAATGTTGTCAAGGGCCAGACCTACCTCGGCGCGACGAATACCCTCGGCTGCCTGCTGGCCTATGTCCTCGGCGGTGTGCTGATCGACACGGTCGGCGTTAACGGCATGCTGATTTTCTGCCTTGTCCTGTCCGCGGCCGGGCTGCTGCTGACCTTCCTCTCCCGCCAACGTGTCGACCAGACCGTCGGCGCCTGACCCGGTATATTGATATCGTATTCCCGCATTCCAGCGTGCCCTCGGCACAGGGTTCGGGACGTCGGGGACGCCGTCCCCTACCGTACGATGTCGGAGCCGTGCACCCCTGTAGGAGGCGGCGTCGTTAGCGCAGCCGTTGGCGGCTGTGCCGCCTTACGGATGCGGCATACCCCTTGCGGGTGTGACGCCCCGGTGCAGGCACCATCGATTCTGCGTCCGAAATTCGCGGCGCGATGTGGGCATCGCGCCCTACGCAAAGATCAACTTTGGATTCCATGACAAACCCTCACGCATAGCGCAACCTCTCTCCTGCAACACACAGACAAACGATAGATAGAGGAGGAACTCTCCATGGATCTGCGAGGCTTTCCTGTTTTGCTGCTGATCCTGCTGGGCGCCGTGGCGGTGCTGGCGGGGCTGAGCATTCCGGTCTACTTTGCGGCGCGGCGGCCGCGCCGAGGGACGACGGAATGGATGCGGTGCATCGAAACGCCGCAGC
>CAKTZP010000029.1 GCA_934636045.1 uncultured Oscillospiraceae bacterium | reverse complement strand
GCCGTTGAGCATAATCTAACAGGAGGTGTACACGAGATGCTGCGTACCTATCAACCCAGAAAGCGTCACCGCGCCAAGGTCCATGGTTTCCGCAAGAGAATGGCTACCGCCAACGGCCGCAAGGTTCTTGCCCGCCGCCGCGCGAAAGGCAGAGCTGTCCTGTCCGCCTAAGGAAACGTGACCGCACCGTACTGCTGGAATGTCAAGTCAGAGGGCGAATGGAGGATTCTCTATTCGCCTTTTTGCTGCATCCACGCAAAAAAGTAACGCTCTGCGTCCCCGCGGAGGAAAACCAACCATTGCCATTGCAAATTCGGGCTTTTTCCATGCGCCTGCCACGTCGGGCTGTGCCCTTTTTGCAATGACAGAACGAAGGCCTTCCGCGCGCCGATGCGTCCGTTGCTGCCGTCTCAATCTGCCTGCCGCCGGGGAGGTCGCCTGTCCATGCTGCATACCGTTTCGTTGAAAGAAAACTCGGCGTTTCGTCGGCTATATCATCGCGGCACGTCCGCTGCCAACCGCTGGCTGGTGGTCTACTGCCGGCGCAACGGGCTGAAGGTGTCCCGGCTGGGCTTCACCGTCAGCACGAAGCTCGGCCACGCCGTGGTGCGCAACCGCATCCGCCGCCGTCTGCGCGAGGTCTACCGCCTTAACGAGGCCAAGCCGGGCTACGACATCGTAATCGTCGTCCGCTCCGCCGCCATCGAGGCCGACCACGCCACACTGACCAAGGCGCTGACCTCACTGCTGCGGCGTCTGGAGCTGACGGAGGCGCCGCAATGAAGCGCCTGCTGCTGCGGCTCATCCGATTTTACCGGAGGCACATCTCCCCCGCCTTTCCGGGCAAATGCCGGTTCATCCCGACCTGCTCGGAGTATGGCTTAGAGGCAATTGAGAAATACGGCGCTGCCAAGGGCGGCTGGCTGACGTTCAAGCGGCTGCTGCGGTGCAACCCGTTCTATCACGGCGATTTCTACGACCCCGTGCCGTGACCCGTACCGGCGCTGCTGCGCCACCCACAAAAGAGGAGAATGTCAATGTTCAACATCCCGTTCATCCAAATCCCCTTCGGCTATGTTCTCGAGTTTTTCTACAACTTCTTCGACAACTACGGCCTTGCGCTGATTCTGTTCTCCCTCGCACTCAAGCTCATCCTGCTCCCGCTGAGCGCCAAGAGCAAAAAGTCGATGATGAAAACCTCCCGGCTGCAGCCGAAAATCAAGCAGATCGAGCTGGCCTGCGGCGACGATAAGCAGAAATATCAGCAGGAAGTCAGTCAGCTGTATAAGGACGAGGGCGTCAGCATGATGGGCGGCTGCCTTTGGTCGTTCCTGCCGCTGCTGCTGCTCATTCCGCTGTACAACGTCATCCGCGAGCCGCTGACCTACCTGCTCCACCTCGACGAGACGACCGTCGCCAGCATCAAAACCGCCGTCGCCACGCTGCAAAACGTCGAGGTCGACAAGCTCAACTACTATTGGCAGTACACCGCCGCCAGCAACATGGGTCAGTTTGCCGACATCGTCAAGTCCACGTCCATCAACTTCTCCTTCCTCGGCATCGACCTCGGCCAGACCCCGAGCTGGCAGGTCTGGAAGATGTCCACATGGAACGAGATTGGCGGCGCGCTGATCCCCATCGTCTCCGGCGGGCTGAACTTCCTTGCCATGTTCATCGGCCAGAAGATGAACAACACCGTCATCAAAAACGACAAGGGCGAAAAGGACGAGGCCGCCGTGGCCTCCGCGCAGTCGACCGGCAAGGCCATGAACTTCCTCATGCCGCTCGTTTCGGTCTGGTTCGGCTTCATCATGCCCCTCGGCATTTCCATCTACTGGATCGCCCAGTCCCTGTTCGGCATCGTGCAGGACTATTTCCTGACCATCCATTATCGCAAGGTCTATGACGCCGAGGACGAGCGCAAGCGCCAGCAGGCCGCCGAGCGCGCCGCCGAGGAGGCCGAAAAGGAGCGCATCCGCGCCGCCAAGCGCGAGGCGAACCCCGACGGCATCGTCGAAAACACCAGCAAGAAGAAGCAGCAGCTCCGCGAAAAGCAGGAGCGGGAGGCTGCCGCGAAGGAATTTGCGAAAAAACGTAACGCCAACGGCGAGGCGGACGACACCGCGTCCGACACCAACGCCGGCGGCGAGGAGAATCGTCCCTACGCCCGCGGCCGCGCCTACCGCGCCGACCGCTACTCGGACGAGCAGTAAGGAGATATCATGGAAAAATCGATCGTTACCACCGGCAAGACCATCGAGCTTGCCATTGAGGCCGCGCTGACGCAGCTTCGGATGGATCGCGACAGCGTCAGCGTCGAGGTCCTGAAGAATGCCCGCTCCGGTTTTCTGGGCATCGGCGCGTCCCCGGCGGAGGTCAAGGTGACCTATCAGGTGCCCGACGAGCCCACCGCCCCCAGGACGGCGCTGTCCTCCGCCTCCCGCTCAAAGCCGAAGGAGCGCCCCGAGCTGACGCCCAGCGTCATCTCCCGCCCCGGCAAGAAGCCGGAACAGCCCGAGCAGAAAAAGCGTCCCGACCAGCCCAGGAAGGAGCGCCGCCCCGAGCAGCGCACCGAGCGTCCCGAGCGTCCCAAGCCCGAGCAGAAAAAGTCCGAGCCGCGCAAGCCGGCCGAGCCCCGTAAGCCCGCCGCTCCGCAGCCCGTCCTCGAGCCGAAGACCTATGCTCCCGCCGAGCCCGGCAGCGTGGAGGAACAGGTCGAGACCTTCCTCACCGGTCTTCTCAAGCACATGGGCTCCGACGCCGTGCCGCACGCCTATCGGCTCGACGAAGAGAGCTACCGCGCCGATCTCGTCGGCGGCGACGCAGGTCTGCTGATCGGCCGCCGCGGCGATACGCTCGACGCCATCCAGTACCTCACCGGCTACGCCGTCAACCGCGACCGCGAGACGCGCCTGCGCATCAGCGTCGACGCCGGCGACTACCGCCGCAAACGCGAGGAAGCGCTCCGCCAGCTTGCCCGCAAGATGGCCGGCAAGGCCGTCAAGTACCGCCGCAACTTCACCCTCGAGCCCATGAACGCCTACGAGCGCCACATCATCCATGCCGCGCTGCAGGATTACCCCGAGGTCACCACCTTCTCCACCGGCACCGAGCCGCATCGCCGCATCGTCGTCGCCTACGCGAAGGAGAAGTAAAAACAAAGCAAAAACGTCTCTTTTGGAGCTCCAAAAGAGACGTTTTTTGTCCTCACGAGCTTCAACGCAGCAAACCGCAACCCATGCGTAGGGGCCGATGCCCACATCGGCCCTTGCAGGCACTCCCGTATTACGCACACGCTTCCTTACCCTGCGTAGGGCGGGGTGCCCTCACCCCGCCGCGCTGGCACCATCGTATTCACGCACCCCGCCCCGTAAACTTCGTAGGGGCGGATGCCCATAGCGCAGCCGTTGGCGGCTATGCCGCCTTACGGATGCGGCATACCCCTTGCGGGTGCATCCGCCCGTTGCTGGCACTTTTGTCTTGCTGCAAACCATATCCAACGCGCACTGCGGCGCGGAGGTTCGGGACGTCGAGGACGCCGTCCCCTACAGTACGGTGTCGGAGGCATGCCCCCTGTAGGGGGCAGCGTCCCCGACGCCCCGCTTGCTGGCACCATCGATTCTGCGTCCGGAATTCTATCATCGTCTACCCATAGCCTAATAGTAGCATGCATAGCCTATTTTGTCCAGTATTTTCCGTTATGCTAGACGAAAAAGGGGAGAATTGCTATGGACACCATCACTGCGGTCAAAAATCGCATTCTTCAGCTCTGTGGGGAGCGGGATATCAGCGTAAACAAGCTGGCAACGCTTTGCGCGCTGCCGCCGTCGAGCGTCAAAAATGTTCTTTACGGCAAAAGCCGCAATCCGAAGCTGCTCACCATCAAGCTCATTTGCGACGGCCTCGATATTACCCTCGCCGAATTTTTCTCGACCCCGGAATTCGACACACTTGAACAAGAAATCCATTAACCCCGCCGCTGGTGCCACCAGTTCTGCGTCTGGAATTCGCGGCGCGATGTGGGGGACGTTTGCGAGCGCCGCCTGTGGCGGATGAAGCGAGCAATAAGGAGGGGCAGCGGTCAAAATTTGAAGCCGCCGTCAGTGCAGCGCACAAATTTTGGGCACCGCAACCGGATTTCGCGCCCTACGCAGCGGGGGTAACTCGACGCAATTACGAACCTTGCAAAAAACGCCCCCACCTGCGTAGGGCGGGGTGCCCTCACCCCGCCGCTGCTGGCACCTCCGGTTTTGCTGCAAACCACATTGCAACGACCGGTATTGCCCCTGCGTGGGGGATTATTAAAAATCGATCCAACACAAAGCCGCAGCGGCCGCTGCGGCTTTTCTTATTCGTTGCTTTCCCCGCGGCTGAGGGCGGTCTCGAGGCAGAGGCGCTTGAGCACCTTGGCTGCGGCACCGATGGGGCGGCGAGGCGCCTCGACCATGCAGACCTGCCGCGGCGGAAGCGGCTCGGCCAGCCGCAGCCGCAGCACCTCCGCTCCGGCCTCGGCCAGAAACGGCGCCGGCACAAAGCCGATGCCGAGCTCCGCGCGCACCAGCGGCAGGATCTGATCGGAGGTCGCGGCCTCAATGTCCGGCACAAACGTCAGCCCGTGCGCCGCGAATAGCCGCGCATAAAACCGGTTCGTGCAGCTCTCCGCGCCCAAGGAAATGATGGGCTGCGCCGCCAGCTCCGCAAGCGTCAGCGCCCGGCCGGCCAATGCGGCATATGCCCGGCCGCATACCGCCACATCCTGCACCTCGAGCAGAGGCGTTTTTCGCAGCCTTGCGCCGCTGTCGGCGGGCGTGGTCACGAACGCGAGATCCGCCAGCCCGTTTTCGACCTCCGCAATTGCCGCTGCGGTCGCCCCGTTGAACAGCTGCAGGCGCACGCCGGGATGCTCGCGGCGGAAGCGCGCCAAAACCGGCAGCAAAAACGCGCGCAGCGCCACCTCCGTCGCCGCAATGCGCAGCACGCCTCCCTCCAAGCCGGCGCCCTGCACCACGGCCTCCTCGCCCGCACGCAGCTGCTCAAAGGCTACGGACGCATAACGATACAGCATCTCGCCCTCCGGCGTCAGCTCCACGCGGCGGTTGTCGCGCAAGAACAGCGTGCAGCCCAGCGCCTGCTCCAAATTCTTGATCGCGCGGGTCACATTCGGTTGGCTGCTGCCCAGCGCGGCCGCCGCCTTGGTAAAGCTGTGGTACTTCGCCGTCCAATAAAAAATCCGGTACGCGTCGTAGCTGATATTCATGGCGTTCTCCATATCAATTTGATATCATACCATGCGAAATATATATTTTACACATGGCTCCGCTTGCATTATAATACGTATTTGGAAAAACGTCAATCGGAAATGGAGCAAGAAACGATGAAGCTGTTCAAAAAATGCAACAAATCCCGGTCGTTGGCCTCCGCCGCGCGCAGAAAGGCGGCGCGGCATGAATAAGGACCTCACCGTCGGCAAGCCCTCGTCCGTGCTCTGGAAATTCTGCCTCCCGCTGTTCGGGAGCATCTTCTTCCAGCAGCTCTATAACATTGCAGACAGCTGGGTCGCCGGCAAGTTCATCGGGCAAGACGCCCTCGCCGCCGTCGGCAACAGCTACGAAATCACGCTGATTTTCATCGCCTTCGCCTTCGGCTGCAACATCGGCTGCTCGGTCGTCGTCTCGCAGCTGTTCGGCGCGAAGGACTACCGCAGCATGAAAACCGCCGTCTCCACCGCCATGCTTTCCAGCGCCGTCGTCTGCATCCTGCTGATGGCCGTCGGCGTCACGTGCAGCGCCGCGCTGCTGCGCCTCATTAATACTCCGGCCGAGCTTCTGCCCGCGTCTGAGCTATATCTGAATATTTACGTTTGGGGTCTGCCGTTTGTTTTCTTCTATAACATTGCAACCGGCGTCTTTTCCGCCCTCGGCGACAGCAAAACGCCCTTCCTGTTTCTGGCGGCGTCCTCGCTGACGAACATCGGCATGGACATCCTGTTCGTCACGGCGCTGGACATGGGCGTCGCCGGTGTCGCCTGGGCGACCTTCCTCTGCCAGGGCGTCAGCTGCATTCTCGCCATGGTGGTCGTTCTGCTGCGCCTGCGCAAGGTTCCCGTTGAGAGCCGCCCTGCACTGTTTTCCTTCCGCCTTTTCCGTCGCTTCGCCGTAATCGCCATCCCGAGCATTTTGCAGCAGAGCTTCATTTCCGTGGGCAACATCATGATTCAAAGCGTCATCAACCGCTTCGGCACAGAGGTCATGGCAGGCTACTCCGCGGCGGTCAAGCTGAACAATCTGGTCATCACCTCCTTCACCACACTGGGCAACGGCGTGTCCAATTATGCGGCGCAAAACTACGGCGCCGAAAAGCCCGAGCGCATCCGCGAGGGCTTCCGCGCCGCACTGCGCATGGTCTGGCTCATCAGTCTGCCGCTGGTCGTGCTCTACTGCACCTGCGGCAACGGCCTGATGAATTTCTTCGTCGACAATCCCAGTCAGGAAACGCTGACGACCGGCATCGTCTTCCTGCGCATCCTCTCGCCGTTCTATTTTGTCGCGTCGAGCAAGCTGGTCGCCGACGGCATCCTCCGCGGCACCGGCCTGATGCGTCAGTTCATGGCCGCCACCTTTACCGACCTGCTTCTGCGTGTGATGCTTGCCTTTGTTCTCTCGCGCCTGCCTCTTGGCGCCACCGGCATCTGGTGCGCATGGCCGATCGGCTGGATCGTCGGCGCCGCGCTGTCCCTCTTCTTTTACCGAAAAGCCCCCTGCCTCCGCCCGCACACGGAGCAGCACGAGCCGGCGAAGCAGGCGGAACGGGCAGTGCAATAACACCGGGCTTTCCCCCCGCGCAGGCTGGCATGTCCCCACCCCGCCGCTGCTGGCGCCTTCGAATTTGACGAAGCCCGAAGGAAACCCGGAGGCAAGCACACATTGCTTGCCTCCGGGTTCGCTTGTTTCTGAATTTTATGCCGCGGCGAGCATGTTTTCGATCAGAATGCCATAGCCACGCGCCGGATCGTCGATGAGCACATGCGTCACCGCCCCAACCAGCCGCCCATCCTGCAAAATCGGACTGCCGGACATGGGTGATGTCAAGTAGGGACAACACATTATTTTTCAGAACTTCTATCGATTTGAACCGTTCGTTTTTTTATAAAATCATTGAAATTCCAAACAATTTCGACGCGCCCATTTGGATAGATAATTACGTTTTTTACAAGCTCGCGCATCAATTTTTCGTCCAATTCGGAAATGTCCTGATACTTGGACAAAACGCCCTGTTCCTCCCGAACGGCGTCGTTTTGCTCCTGTGTCCGCGCCAAGGCGTTTCGCCGTTCCTCCAACAGAGCAAGCTGCAGCTTTGCGGTTTGCTCTTTTTCGTTCAGCGCACTTTTCTTCTTCAGATATGCCTCCCGGTCGAGCTTTCCGCCGATGAGTTCCTCGTACAGCGCCATCTTTGCGTTCTGTGCGCTTTCTAATGCACGGCGATGATGGCGAAGGCCGACGGTCAGGCTGTCCGCCTCGTTCTGCCGCACCTTGGCGGCGGAACGGATGAGCTTGACCTGCTCATTGGCCAGCCTGCATTGCTGCCGGATGGAGTTCAAGAGGAGCGCCTTCATTTTTTCTTCCTCGCAGCGGACTTTTTTGCAGTCCGACGACGGGTAGTACCGCGCCGAGGCGCAGAGGAAGGTTCTGTTCTGCCGCTTCCCCTTTGTCAGCTTGTTGCCGCAGCAGCCGCAGACCAGAAACGAGGACAGAACGCTTGCCGCGCCCTTGGACGGGGCTTTGACGTTGCTTTTCACGACCTCCCGCGCCCGGAAAAAGGTTTCCCGTGAGACAAGCGCCTCGTGCGTGTCCGGAAGGACGACGCGCTCCGCTTCCGGGATGGACTTCACGCGCTTGCTCCCGACCTTGACGACGCGGGACTTGAACGGCTCGGTATCGCCGGTGTAGATTCGGTTGCCGAGAATGTTCCGCACCGAATCGTACGTCCAGAACGCGCGGGTCGGATACTTGCCGCGCACCGCCGCCAAATACACGGACGGCGTTGGGACGCCTTCTTCGTTCAGGCGGCGGCAGATCTGCGTGATGGTCTGCCCGTCGCAGGCCATGGCGAAAATCCGCTGCACGACGCGCGCCGCTTCCTCGTCCGCGACGATCGTGTTTTTCTGCGGTCCCTTCTTATAGCCGTAGGGAGCCGTCCCATAGACGTACTCCCCGTTCCGCTTTTTCAGATCGACCGCGCTCTTGATTTTTTGGGAGATATCCTGACTGTACATCTGGTTGACCAGATTTTTAACGGCGATTTGCAGTCCGGCCGTGGACTCGCCGTATTCGGCGCTGTCGTATCCGTCGTTGACGGAAATGAACCGAACGCCGCGCGCAGGGAAAACGAACTCAAGATAATACCCCGCCTCCAGAAAATTTCTTGCAAAGCGCGACAGGTCGCGGACGATAACAGTCGCAATTTTGTCCGCCTCCACAAGCTGTAACATTCTCTGAATGCCGGGGCGGTGAAAGTTCGTCCCGCTGTATCCGTCGTCGATGATCTCCTCGAAGTGCAGCGGCAAATCCTCGTACGTGCGCAGATATTGCCGGATGCAGGCTCGTTGCGAGGCGATGCTCTGGCTTTCGTCGGATTTTCCGGACGCCACATCGCCGTCCTCCATCGACAGGCGCAGATAAGCAACGTGCAGCTTAGGCATCGTCCGCCTCCTCTCCGGCCCGCGCGGATGCAACTGCCCGGTACGGGTCGCCGTAATTCAGGACGATTTGAATCCGCTTGTCTTTATAGATGTAGATCCGGTCAACGAGCAGGTCCACCAGCTCCTTGGTCAGCTCCGGGTGCTTGCCATAGGCTTTCAGGCTGCTGTACCATTGCTGCGCCCTGCCGCTGGCCTCCTTGGCTGCAAGCTCCCGCAGCTCCGCTTCGCGCTCTTTTTCGAGCAGGTCGTCCCGCTCCTGCGCATAGCGCGCCTTCATATATTCGTACTCTTCCCGCTCCAGCAGGCCGTCCGTCAGATTCCGGAGAAGCTGCTCCAGCTTGCTTTCCAGATTTTTGCGGCGCATCCGGATGCTCCGCAGCTCGCCGTCCTCCGCCTTGGGGAAAGTCCGCGCTGCCCGCCGCAGCCCGGCTTCCATATCCGCAGAGAGCAAAACCTGCTGCTCGATCACGCTTTGCAGCGCCGTGAGGATCGCTGCGGTCGGCGTGTAATGGCTCTCGCAGCTCCGCCTGTTCGAGGACTGATAGGTGTTGCATTGATAGATGACGGTCGGCGGCAGCTTGCTGGAACGGCGCTGGTCGTGCTTCATTGCAAGCATCCGTGCGCCGCAGTCCCCGCAAAAGACCTTCTCCCGCAGCAGATCGCGGTAGTCCAGCTCCGGCTTGGCGTGTTCCGCATAGGCTTCCCAGCGGCGGCGCTCCGCTTCATTCACGGTTTGCACGGCGGCAAACAGCTCGTTTGTGACGATTGCCGGATGGCTGCCGGGGAGGATTTTCCACTCGGACTTGTCGCGCGGGGTCTTATCTTCGCCGAGGCGGTCGCGCTTGAGCTTGCCGTGGACGCGGTTTCCGAGATACACGGGGTCGCCGGTGATTTTCCGGACGATCCCGCGTGTCCATTCCGCCGCGGCAAACCGCCGGTCCTTGGAAAGGCCCCGGAGATAGCGAAGCCGCCCCGGAGAGGGCAGCCCTTTTGCAGTAAGATGCTTTGCAATCGCATGGAACGCCATACCCTCCGCCCGCAGTTCAAAAATCTCCCGCACAACGGGCGCGTCCTCCGGGTCGATGGCAAAGGTGTTGCCCGCCGCGTCCCGGAGGTAACCATACGGAATGCTGCCGGAGGCCGGAAGGAACGTGCCGTTGTTCATCTTTACCTCGATGCTCGAACGGATGCGCAGGGACGTGTCCTTCGCGTAAGAGTCGTTGAGGATCATTTTGAACGGGAGCAGCAGCCCTTCGACATCCGCGTTCGGCTTCAGGCTGTCGTAATCGTCGTTCAGGCTGATCAAGCGGATTCCCTTCAGCGGAAAAATGCGCTGAAGGTATTCGCTGGTGGGAAGATACGCCCGGCCGAAGCGGGAAATGTCCTTCACAATGACGCAGTTTACCGCCCCACGCTCCATGGCCTGCACCATCGCCGCGAAGCCGGGCCGCTTGTAGTTCATGCCGCTGTATCCGTGGTCGGTGAAAATGTCCGCCAAGGCCATGTCCGCCTGCTCCGCGAGGAACGCCATGCCCAGCTTTTTCTGGTTTCCGATGGAGTTCTGCTCGATGTCGTCGCCGTCCTCCACCGAAAGCCGGCAATACAATGCCGCCCTCCAGACGATGCCGGTTTCCGTTTCGCGCTGCGCTGCGGCCTGCGCTCTGCTCTTTCTTGCCATCAGCTCACCTCTCCCATCTCGCGCGCTTCTGCGATCAGCTCTATATCCCCGCGAATCTCATCGTGATAATTAAAGGTGATCTCGATTCGCTTGTCGGAGAAAACCAAAATTTTGTCGATCAGAGAAACCACCGCCTCCCGGCGCAGCTCGGTGAGGTCCTGATAGTTCAGATACTGCTCCACCCACGTCCGTTCTGCCGCCCCGCCTGCGTCGAGGTCCTTCAGCTTTTCGTACAGCGTGTCCACGGTGGCACTGCATTCCTGCTCCAAGCGGCGGTACTTGTCGCGCATCATCGTGAATTCGTCGTTGTTGATGATATGCTCGTGCAGCGAATCGACCAGACGGCTTTTGAAGTCCCGGTATCCCGTCAGCTCCGCTTCCTTTGCCGCAATTTGCAGCCGCAGCTTCTTCCTCCGCGTCGTGTGCAGCGAACTTTCCTGAATCGAGGCGCGCAGCGCGTCCAGCTCCACGACGGTGCTGATCTGCACTCGAATCGCGTTCAGCACGGCGTTTTCCAGCGTGTCCTGCCGGATGCTGTGGCTGCTGCATCCGTACCCGCGCTTGTTGGCGGAACAGACGTAATAAGAAAATTTCTTCTTTCCGCGCGTCACGGACCGGCGAACCATCGAGCGCCCGCAGTCCGCGCAGAAAAGCACTCCGGCCAGCGGCAGCACCGTCTCCGCTTCCGGGCTGCGGCGGGTGTCCCGGCCCAGCATCCTCTGCACGGCCGCAAACAGCAGCGGGTCAACGATGGGCGTGTGATTATGCTCCACGATCGACCACTGCTCCGGCTTGCGCTCGCGCATGACCTTGATTTTGAAATTGGGCGTACCGCGTTTTCCTTGAATCAGGTCGCCGATATAGACGCGGTTTTTCAGAATGGTCGTGACCGTCGTCGCGCCCCAAAGAGATTTCTCCGCCGTCTGAAAGCCGGACTTGTAGTTGCCGTGCTGCTTTTTATATTCCGACGGTGCGAGAACACCCGCAGCATTGAGTGTGTTGGCAATCGCAGTCTGGCTGTAGCCCTGCGCCTTGGCCCGGAAAATATCCCGCACGATCTCGGCGGCGTATTCGTCAATGACCAGCTTGTGCCGGTCCTCCGGCGATTTGCAGTACCCGTAGCTGACGAAGGAGCCGACCCACTCGCCGTTGTTCCGCTGAACGGCAAACTGCCGCCGCAGCTTGATGGAAAGCTCCCGGCAATAGGTTTCGTTCATCAGGTTCTTCATCGGCACCAGCAGGGAATCGGACTGCTTCGGATGGTCGGTGTCATAGTCGTCATTGATGGCAATGACCCGGATGCCGAGGGACGGGAACACCTTTTCCAGATAGTTCCCGGTTTCGATGTATTCTCTGCCGAGGCGGGAAAGGTCCTTCACGATCAAACAGTCGATCTCCCCGGCCTCCACCGCCTTCATCACGGAAAGAAAGCCGGGGCGGTTAAAGTTCGTGCCGGTGTAGCCGTCGTCGTAGACCTCCCGCACCAGCGTGATGTTGTCGCTGCGCTGAATGTACGCTTTGATGAGCTTCTTTTGATTTTCGATGCTGTCGCTGACGCCCTTGGACTTGTCCTCCTTGGAAAGCCGGTAGTACGCCATCGCGCGGCTGCAAGTTGATTTCTGCATCATGCATTCCTCCCTGTCGGATGACCCGACGTTTTCTTGACGCGCTCATTATAGCTTGCAGCCGCTTTTCCCGGCAAGGATGCCGCCCGTCAGCTCAGCCCACTGGCGTAGGCCTTCAGCCGGTCCTCCAGCGTTATCTCCGTATCGGCGTAGCGGATGCCGACCACAACATCGCCGTCGCGGTAACAATACGGGTTCCCGACCTGCCGGACAAAGCTCCGGATGCGCTCCTGCTTGGAGAGCTTCGGGTCGATTTTTACGCTTCGGATATCGGTCAGCCGCGCCTTGTCCACCGTCCGCAGCTCCGTGTCAAAATTTCGGTACTCCATATGCGCCCTCCTTGGTAACGATAGTTTCTATAGTTTTGCCTGCGCCGCCAAATTTATACAATAGCAAGGCCAGCGTTTACGGCACCGCCTCGCAGAGCACCAGATAGCGGTGCGTGTTCGGGGCGGTGCAGGTGAACAGGGTCAAAAGCTGCCGCCCCGCCTTGATCTGCACGGCTTCGATGGCGCCGGGGCGTATCGTTTCAGCGGCGACGACCTGATACGTCAGCGTTTCCCACGGGTTTGTGAGATACACCCGGTCGCCGGGCTGCAGGTCCTCGATCGCCCGAAAACGGATAGCCGCATTCCATGAACGATGCCCCGCGATGACGCAGTTCGTGTTCTCGCCGCCCACAGGCAGCGAGGTCTGACCGAGGACGGCGACACCTTGGTTCAGATGCGCCGCGCTCGCGCCGAGATAGACGGGGACCTCCAATTCGACCGTCGGGCAGGACAGAACGGCAAAAACCTCCTGCCCATAGCCGTATTCCGTAAGCTCCAGCGGCGCTTCCTGCATGGTCTGCCCGTCCAGATTGCACTGCCCTTCGGCATAAATTTGCTCGTTATACGCCCGGCAGGCTTCCAAAAGTTGCTCGAACGGAACCGGCGTTTCCTGCTCCTCCATCGGTGGCTGTTGTGCTTCCAGATAGGCGGAAAACGCCCGGATTTCCTCCCGCTCCGCCTGCTGGATCACCCGCGTCCGGCGCGTGGGGTAGCCCAGCAGGGCAGCCGCGCAGAAAAGAAGCGCTCCGGCAAGGAGCGCCAGCAGCGTTCGTCGTTTCATTTCTTCCCCCGCTTTCTTCTGAGCAGCAGCGCAGCAGCAAACACCGCGCCGATCGCAGCGGCAATGGCGCAGCCGATCCGGATGCCCTGTCGGTATTTCGCGTCCCATGTGGAAGCGCCTTGCATGGACTCCGCATTTTCGATCACCTGCCGCGCCGCCTGCGTCGCCTCGATGCGATGGCCGCGCACCAGAAGCCGGTGCGAATTCACCCCGTAGGGCGTGCAGGTCAGCAGCGTCACATAGTCCTGCGCCGCGTCGATTTTCAGTGCGTTCAGCTGCGTCGGCAAAACCGTCAGAATTTGGTCAACCTCATAGAACAGCTCCTGCCCCAGCACCTGAAGCACGAAATGGTCGCCGGTTTTTAACGCGCCCAGATCGGTGAACATCCTGTCCGTCGCCATGCCGGTGTGCGCGGAAATTACGGCGTGCGTCCCGATGCCGCCAATCGGCAGCGAGGTACCAATGAGGTGTCCCGCGCCCTTTTCCAGCGTGAGCGCCCCGGTGCCGTGGTAGATCGGGAGGGTGACATGGATCAACGGTATCGTCACATATCCCATCATGCCGTCGCCGGAGAGATTCAGCAGCTCCTCGTACCGCGGTCCTTCGGCAGCCTCCTTGCCGAACGCCACGCCCAGAAGGAGCTGCTCATTATATTGCCGCGCCGCCGCCCGGGCCGCCTGCAGGTCCGCATCCTCCGCCGCCTCCACCGTCTCCTGATATTCCGCTAGCACGACGGATTGATGCCGCTCATGATACCGGACGCTGAACAGCGGGTACGCCGTCATGGCCGCACCGACCAGCAGTACCAGCAAAAGCGCCGCAGCGGCGATTTTTCGTTTTTGCATTGTTGCTACCTCCCATGCCGGGGACGGCTGCCCGCACCGGCAAATCGAATCAAGACCGCTTCGTTTTCTTTTTCGGCAGGAACAGCAGCACAACGCAGCCGCCCGCCAGCGCGAGGAGGGCAATGCCGCCGATGGTATAGAGCATCGTGCCGTTGTCGCCGGTTTCCGGCAGGTCAAAGCCGTGCGTGTTGACGACGGTCAGCGGCACAACAGCCTGAACGGAACCGCCGTCCTCGGCCATCATAACTTCACGGCCGCTCACCTGTGCCGAGGCCGTCAGCAGCGCCTTGCCGCAAACGCCGCAGGGCGCGCCATCCGCCGTCATAATTTCTACCGGAATGCCGCTTTCCAGCAGCACATAGCCGTTGTCTGTCTTGACCTCGGTAAGAAGGTAAGCGTCGTCCTCCAGTCCCTTGATGATGATTTTTCCGCCGCTGTCCGGGACAAAGCGGGTCGCGTCCGCTTCCTGCACCGCGCGGCCGGTGACATAGTAGACACCGTTTTCCTCCAAGCGCTGCCCGACGACGTAGTAGCCGTCCGTCTCGTTGCGGAGGACAAATTCCACATTGGCAAAATTGCCGTCCTCGTCGGAAAACTGCTTTGTCAGTTCGAGGGCGTAGGCATACACATGGCAGTCATCGCGGAGCGTATCATAGTAGTCGCTGCTCGTGCGCTTCCATGTCAGCGTGACCTCGTTGGGGTTGGCGCTGTCGCCCATGACCGTGGCCGCGTCGGAGCGCAGCGTCGCCGCATAGGTGATGCGGAGATAGCAGTTGGCATAGCCCGCCGAAACCATACCGGGCGCAGAAAGCGCGGTTGATGTGTTGATTTCGGTCAGGCCCTCCTGCGTCATGGAAACGGTCATCACCGCCGCGCCGTTTTCGCCGTCGGAATAGGCAACCGTAAATTTCGGCGTTTCGTCCGTCTGCGTCCATGCGGCGAGCCGTTCGGTGCAGGCTTCGACCGAAAAAATCTCGATGCGCACGTCATCTTTGTTGTAGGCAATGCCCTTGCTGAGCGTATCGACAAAGGTATACTCCGTCAGGAACGACGCTGCCGACGTGATATTGGGCAGCTTGGAACGGATTTGATACTCCACCGCATCCCCGGCAGAGGCCGTCGCCGTGTGCCGGTATCCGTCGTCCACGGCAGCAGAGCCGTTGTTCTTGCCGGTGTCCTTCGCCGCCTCGCGCGCGGCTTTTTCCAGCGTCGGATTGCCGGTGGCGTTCTTGGGATAGACGGTAATGTCATACCGCCATTCCTCGCCGCCGTTTGCCGCGTTCGTGCCGTTGACGGCCGTCATGGGGACGGAAAGCAGGAAGGGATTCGTGGTGGTCGTAACCGTTTCGGGAACGCGGGTTTCCACCAGCAGATACAGGCCGAGCGGCAGTTCCGCTGCTTCGGTATGTCCGTAGCTGTCGGTTTCCGGCATTGCGGTGCCGTTGTCCTTTACGAGCGCCTCCAGCGCGTTTTTCACCGCCGTGGCATTGGTCGCAAGGGCGTTGGAAAGGGCAGCACTCAAGGTTTGGGACGCGAAGCCGTAGCGGCTGGGCCGGTTGCCGCGGTGGATGATCGCCGCGCCGGGAACGCAGTCGTCATAGTCTAGCCCGATCGCCGTCAGAAATGCCGTCGTGCGGTCGTTCTGCGTCAGATAATAAAGCACCTGCGATTCCGAGGCGCGTGTGCCGTCCTCGTTCTCCACGGAATGATGAAAGGTCGTAATATTGCCGAGCCACAGGTAGGTAAACTCCACGCCCTTCATCGCATAGCCATAGGACACCTCGCCGTTGCCCAAGTCGTTGACCTTGGCGGGATTTCCGAGGACGGCATTGACGCCGCCCTCGTCGGCAACGCCGGTGGATACGTAGCTGGAATCCCAAACGCCGTCCGCTTCGGCGTTCGTCAGATCATACTTATATAAATGAATGGAACCGGTGCGCTCCGTATCGATGACGGCCGTTTCGCCCGTCGCGGCAAAAGCGCCGCCGCAAAGCCCCAGAAGCATCAAAACCGCAAGGCCTGCGGCAAGCAATTTGGTGATATATTTCATTAGTGCAAGTCCTCCTTAACTTGTTTTCTTGTTTTTTCGGTGCAAAAGGAAAACGCCCATACCGGCGGCAAGCGCCACGAGGGCAGCGCCGAGCGATACGAGCGTGTGGCCTGTGCCGCCGGTCATCGGCAGCAGAATCTGTGTGTTGTTGATCGCGGTAACGTAGACATCCGGCGTATCGTCGAGGGGCAGTACGTCCTCATACAGCGGCATCGTCAGCAGGAGCTTTCCGTCCCGCGTCCGAACTTCCGTCAGGCGGTACGGCACATTGAGGCAAAGCCCGGAAAAAACGACCTTGCCGTCGCTGCCGGTCGTCAGCTTGCCGTCCGAAAGCCCCACGCTGGTGCAGCTTCCGTCCGCGCCGCCGCCCGGCATATATTGCACCGGCCTCCACGCGCCGTTTTCGGAATACTCCAGTAGGAAGGTTACCTCCGCCAGCGGCGCCCCGGCGGCATCCTTTTTCCATGCGGAGATGGAGCCGCGCCTGCGCCGGTTCACAAAGGTCAGCGTATTGTTGCCTTCCTTCACGGTGATCTCCTGCTCGGCCTGCTCCGCCGTATATCCCTCCGGTACTACCTCGCGGAACCGGTATTTGTCCCCGATGCGGAGGGACGGCAGTGTGATTTTGCCGTTGGCATCCGTCGTGTAGCTTCCGATGCTCGTATAGCCGCCGGATTCCCACCGCTCCGCCTGAAACGAAATGCCGGAAATATGGCCGTCGTCCGACGTTTTGACGATCTCCAAATCCGCCGTCGCCTGCGTTTTGACCTTGAGCTGCGCGACAACCGGGTCGGGCGGAACGCCGATCAGCGCTTGCTGGGTGCCGGTCAGGGCGCAGACGGCGTTGCCCGTCGCGGCCTTCAGATTGCGGCACATCCGGAGATTGACCTCCGCGTCCGCCCCGGCAGCCTCGGTCGCATAAATGAAAAGGTCGTTTCCGTTCTGCTCGACCACGATGCCGTTCCCGCCGCTGACGACCCGCCATGTATCGTTCGCAAGCTGCCCGGTGGTGTCGGTCAGCGTAACGCCGTAGCTCCGGCCGAAGCCGGAAAGGACGATTTCAGAGCCGGAAAAGGACGGCGGCAGGTCATGCTTTGCCATCAGCGCCAGAATCCCGTCATAGCAGCTCCGCAGACGCGTGTTCTGCGCCAGCGTCGCGGCAAAGAAAGACACGGTTTCCGTCGGCACGGTACGCTTGCCGAGCTGATATTCCCAGATGATCAACTGCGTCGCCGCATAGCCGTGGATCTCATTGGAATAATTTGCGCCGCCGTAGATCAGCGCATGGGTGATGCCGCGCTGGGCCGCGATTGACAGGGTCGTCCATTGCGGCGTTTCATCCAGTGCCGTAGCCTTCGCGTTGACCAGCCCGTGCTTGGCGTGCTCATAGTAGTCGATGCAGTACAGCCAGTCGCCGTCGGTCTGGATGGTGTTCCCGTTTTCCGCCGCGCGGCAGTACTTCGTCGCCATCCACGGAAAGCCCGCCGCGTCGCGTTCTTTCAGCTTGAAAATGGTGCAAAAATCCTGATAAATCGGGACATTGTCGCCGGTCGTGTACGTAGCGGCGCTGACGGTCATCATCAGGGAAAGCAGCAGCAACGCCGCCAGCAGGAAGCCCAGCGCCCGCTTCGGAATCAGTTTTCGGTGCATAACTCCTCCTCGTGTTGATAGATTGGTATAGAAAAGAGCCGCTTCCTGTCCGGAAACGGCTCTCTCGCGCGGATGATATTAAGTTGCATAGCGGAGATAGACTTGGAAGCCGCCGCGCGGATCGGCCTCGTAGGTGACATACAGGGCAGTCACGCCGGTGGACTTGTAATAGTCGATTCCGGCAATAAGCTGGTCGCGCAGCCACGCGGCACTGCCGCCCACCCAATGGGTGTATTGCGGCGCAGCCCAGCAGGCCGCCGCCGGGTCTG
>CAKTZP010000028.1 GCA_934636045.1 uncultured Oscillospiraceae bacterium | reverse complement strand
CGCTGCGAGGGCGAGGCGCAGATCGTAAATTTTAATTCCGGCACGGAAAATATCGAAACCACGCTGATCCAGTCCTCAAGGAACCACGAGGACAAGGTTTTCCGTGTCCATGTTATCAGCGGCGGCGACCCCTTGGAGATTTATACAGAGCGGGATGGGGAGGTAATTTTTAAGAAGTATTCGCCGATGGGAGAGCTGCAGAGCTTTGCGGCACAGATCTGTGAGTCAATTGGAAAGAACACCGGGCACATTGCGGCGGTTGCAGATCGGGACACGATCATTGCCGTAGCCGGTGCGCCGAAGCGCGACCTGCTGGAAAAGCGCAACTCCGCCGAGCTCGAGCAGATCATGGAGCAGCGCAAGAGCTACCGTTATCACTCCGGCGATACCCGTCTGCGTCCCGCGGAGAGCGTGGAGCGCTATCACCTCGGCGTTGCGGCGCCGATCATCGCCGAGGGCGACCTGATGGGCTGCGTCATGCTCCTGATGGGCGAAAACGACGCTGCTCCAGAGGCGTCTGAGCAAACCCTCGCCCAGACCGTCGCCGGCTTCCTCGGCCGGCAAATGGAAAGCTGAACCGATATAAAACCCGCAGCAGGCCAAGCCTGCTGCGGGTTTTTGTTCGGATTTATTTTACGATATTCTGGACATAGCGGGCGAGGATGGTGGCAACCTGCGCGCGAGTGGCACTCGATTGCGGGTTGAGGTAATCCTTGCCGTTTTCGGTCATGCCCTTAACCAGCTCGTTGGCATTCGCCCAGCTCAGCGCGTCCTTGGCATAGGCGCTGACCTTCTTCGCATCCGGGAACGCGTTCAGGTCGGCGCGCTTAGCGGTATCGGCGCCCTTCTTTTCCGCATAACGGAATAGGATCGCTGCGATCTGCTCGCGCGTGACCTCGTTTTCGGGCGCGAAATGGGTCTTGTCGATGCCGTTGACGACGCCGTTTTCAGCGGCCCACGCGACTGCATCGGCATAGTAAGCCTTCGCGTCCACGTCAGCAAAGCTTGAAGCAGCCTTCGGGGCGGTCTTGCCGTCCAGACGCCACAGCACCGTGACGAGCATGCCGCGCGTCATGGGTGCATCGGGGCTGAAGGTATCAGCCGCCGTGCCGTTAAAGAGCTCCTTCTGGTTTGCAAACTTCACTCCGTCATAGTACCAAGCGTCCGCCGCAACATCCTTGAACGGGTTGACCCACGGCTTTTCGGGCTTGACCGCGTTGGGATCCTTCGCGCCGCAGACGGTGCAGACGCCGTTTTCGAACTTATGGCCGGTGGCCTTGACGACCTCCTGCTTGACCAGCACCTCGTTGCAGACGGAGCAATGCTTGCCCTCGGTCTTGCCGTCCTCGGTGCAGGTGGCGGGAACCGCCGCATCGACGACCTCGGTGTGTCCCTTGGCGGGAACAACCTGCTGCGCAACGAGCACCTCATTGCAAACGGAGCAGTGCTTGCCCTCGGTCTTGCCGTCCTCGGTGCAGGTGGCAGGAACCGCCGCGTCGACGACCTCTGTGTGTCCCTTGGCCTTGATCACCGTGCCGGTCTTGAGCAGAGCGCCGCAGCGCTTGCAGTAGGTGTCGCCGGTATAGCCGTCGACGGTGCAGGTCGCATCCTTGGCATTGCGCAGCTCAGTCTCGGAATGATCGCAGTCGGCGTTCGGATCCTTCAGCGCAACGTTGTCGATCGCAGCCTTGTCGCCCTCGGCGTCCTTGGAGCGGCTGTAGTGGAAGGCAAAGCGGACATTCTCTTTGCAGTAGAGCGTGGGAACCGTGACCTCGGCGGAGCCGCTGTAATACCATCCCGAAAGATTCGGGATATCCGCCGCGTTCCAGATGGTATCCCATGTTTCGCCGCCGTCCGTTGAAGCCTCTACCGTCAGCTTCATCTGGCCGGACGTAATTGCATAGCGGCCAAACGCAAAGTCGAAGGTCAAAACAGCCTTCTTGCCGGTCAGGTCGACGGCAGGCGTGATGAGATATTCATCCTGCTTGTTGGAGTTCGACCAGTCCTCATAGTCGTTGGTCACAACGGCAACAGAGGTATTGTTGAGGTTCGTCAGGCTGCCCTTTTCCCATGTCATGGAGCTGGTGGCCTTGGAGGCGACGCTCCAGCCGCGGGTCGGGAAGTCGGCATCCTCGAAGTCGTTGGCGAAATAAACGCCGGGAACGCCGCTGGAAACCTTGAAGCGGGCCTCAATGGTGTGCGAGCCGGTCACGTTTTCAAAGGTGTAGCTCGTGACCGCACCGATGGAGGTGCCGTCCACCAGCACGTCGCTGATCTCGTAGCCAACCATGGCCGTGATGGTATAGGTCTGGCTCTCGCCTTCCTTGACGTAGGTGCGGCCGGCGGGCGTAATCGCGCCGCCCTCGCCTGCCGTCGCGGTGATCTTGGCGTAGCCCTCGATGTCGGTCTGAACGCCGGTGGCCTCGAGCTTCACATTGTCGATGGCCGCGATACCGGAAGTGTCCTCACCGGCGGGCTTGACATAGTGCCAGCTGACCAGCACATTGCCGGTGCACAGCGCCGCGGGGATGGTGACAAATGCGCGGTCAGTCACGACATAGCTGGTCGCGGAATCGCCGATCGCATTCTTGGCGTTCCACAGGGTCGTCCACGTGCTGCCGCCGTCCGTCGAGGCCTCAACGGTGAACACCATCTCACTGCGCTTGACTGCATAGTACGAGAACGCGTAGTCAAATTCGAGGTTCGTGTCGGTCGCGCCCATGAGGTTGACCGCCGGGGCGATCAGGCGTTCATTCTGCGTGGTGCTTTCGTCGTAGGAAACGTAAGCAGCCTTCGTCTTGTTGAGGTAGACATAGCTGTAACGCCGCCACGTCGTCTTCTCGGACGAGGCGCTGTCGAGCTCCCAGCCCTCCGGCGGGAACTGCTCTGCCTCAAAGTCCTGCTCGAAGAGCACCTCCGGCGTTTCCGGAATCAGCTCAAAGCGGGCCTCGACGTAGTAGTTCTGGTCGATGTTTTCCAGCGTGTAGGTCGCGGTTTCGGTAACGCGGCGGCCGTTGACGCGGTAGGAGGTGAAGCGATAACCGCTGTTGGACGTCGCCGTCAGCGCAAGGCTGCCGCCGTTTGGCACGCTCTGCACGCCGCTCGGCGAAACGCTGCCGCCCTCTGTTGCTTCGACATTGACCGTATGTGCGGCGCTGCCGGTCGCTTCGCGGAAGGTCACATCCACCGTGTGCTCCACGCCGACCATTTCGAAGGTGTAGTAGCTGATGGCGCCGAGATCCTTGCCGTCCACCACAAAGGAGGCAACCTCGTAGCCCTTGTTCGGGATCGCGGTAAAGGTCTTGGACGTGCCCTTGCGGACCAGGACTCTGCCGGTTGCGGACAGTGTGCCATTCTCGCCTGCGGTGGCGTTGACAGCAATGTAGTCCTCGGCGCGGTCCTTATAGATCTTCATGTCGCGGAAGCCAAACTGTGCGCCGCCCTTGGTGGAGGTATAGACGAAGGCGAAGCGGACATTCGACTTGCCCTGATAGGCGTCGGGAATGACGACCTTGGCCTGCGTATTCGTCCAGTCGGCATAGAGTCCGGAGTCATGCAGGTTCCAGATGGATTCCCAGTTCGCGCCGTTGTCCGCAGAAATGTAGACATTGACGTTGAAGTGCGGATACTGGACACAGTAGGTGTAGCTGGTGTTAAAGGTGAAGATCATGTGCGTCGGCGTGCTCTGGCCGGACAGGTCATAGGCCGGAGAGTAGAGCCATTCGTTCTGATCGATCTCGTCGCCCTCGACGCCCGCGAACCAATCCTTGTCGCGGATCCAACCCTTGATAGAATTGCTCTTGGACTCGACCGACCAGCCGTCGGGCAGCCACTTGCCCTGGAAGTCCTCGCTGTAGAGGACCATATCGTCCGTGACCTCCACATCGGCGTAATCGTCGGTGTTGTTCTTCGCGCGGAGATAAAGCTGGCGGGTGTTGCCCGCGTAGTCGTGAACGGTCAGGCCGATGGACTCGCCGTAGCCGGTGATGTCGATGTCCTTCAGGACGGTGGTCGCGCCCGGCGTGTTCTCGCCGACGCCGATGGTCTTATAGACCTTGCTGTACTTCGCATCGGTCAGGACGACGGCGGCGACGTACTGGTTGTCCGTCAGGGTGATCGTCGCGTAGTAGCGACCCTCAGACTCGCGGACGGTCATATCGAGCACCTCAGGCTTGTCGGTATCGACCGTGATGGGGAACGACCACGAATCGCGAAGATTGGCCGATTCATGCTTGTTGTAGATCGGCGTAGTCGAGATGGTGACCGTCGCCTTGGTGTCGTTCGGAAGCGCAAAGCCGTTCTTGTCCGTGCCGTACCACGGGTCGATCGTGTCGCCGTTGTCCGTAAAGGCGCCGGCGGGGACGACCTGATAGGCACTGGAATCATAGATGGACTTCGGCTCGTAGTCGACGGTCTTTTCATAGTAGACCGTGCCATCCTCGCCGGTGATCTTGTAGGTCAGCGTTCTGGCAGAGCGGAGCATGCCGGTGTAGACCCACGTCAGGGAGTCGAGGAAGTCGTCATTGTTCGGGGAGATCGCGTTGCGGTCTGCCAGATACGGAATGGTGAAGTCATAGTTGTTCTGGCCGAGGTAGGTGTGCATGGTCTTTTCCATGGACTCGAGCAGCGCCTCGTTGTTGTAGGTCTGCGCGTCGGTCTCCTCGGTCACGAAGGTATCCCACCAGAAGCCGGAGTCGATGATCGGAGCCTTCGTCCAGTCGCCGTAGAAGGCAAGGAACGGGGCGCTCAGGTCGATGCCGTCCTCGTTCTCCGAACCGTCGGCGTTGGCAGCCTTCAGAACGGCCCAGCCCTCGACAAATGCACCGTTGACAAACTTCGCAAGGTCCTGCTTCGGATTGGTAAGGGTGACGGTGATGACGACTTCCTTCTCGCCATGCGCCGGAACGACGACCAGATTGTTTTCCACATTGGTCGTGAAGGTGCTGGGCAGGAATACGTCCTTTTCGGTCATGAGAACGTTGCCGTCCTCGTCCTCCTTCGTGCCGTCGGTGAGAACGAGCGAGGAGGCGTTATAATACAGCGTGCTGTCGCCGGTGTTGTGCACCGTGAACTTCAGCTCATACACGCCGGTCTCGGCCACGTCGTCGCCAAGCTCCATCTTCGGGCGGTCCATACCGGAAACGGTGATGTAGCCCTCGGTCTTGACGGCCGCGTTGATATCCATCAGGCCTGCGCCCTGACGGCGCGGAGAAACGGGCGTGTCCTCGTCATAGACGATGCTCGCCGTGCTCATGAGCAGGGTGTCAATCAGATGCTTGCGCTCCGTGGCGTTCATATCGGGGTTCTTCGCCTTGACCGCCTGCGAAACGATCGCCATACCGCCCGCGACGTGCGGAGAGGCCATGGACGTGCCGGACATCAGCTCATAGGAGCTCTTGCCGGGAACAGAGGAATAGATGTTGCTGCCGGGTGCTGTGATCTCCGGCTTGAGCGTCAGCTCGGAGGTCGCGCCCCAAGAGGTAAAATCGCACATACCGGCAACCGGCGAGGTCACAAGCTTGTCGGAAACGCCAATGGTCAGGTGCTTGTCCTCCTGCTTGGCAAGATAAGCACCGTCCTGCTGGGAGATGAACGCAATCGGAATTTTCCACGCGTTGATGGACATATAGATGATGCCCGGCTCGTTGTTGTAAACGATCATGGCGACAGCACCGGCGGCCGCCGCGTTATTCGCCTTGGCCTCGTAGTACAGGCCGCCGCCGCGCTGGACGACTGCGATCTTGCCCTTGACATCTACCTTCTCGAAGTCCTCCGGCGTGCCGTAGCCGCCGACCATGACGTACTCCAGGCTGCCCTTGTTGGCAATGGTGCGCAGCGCCCAAGTGGTCGTGATCTCCTGCGTATCGGCATCGTAGCCGTCGTAGTAGGCGATATCGCGCTCACCGACGGTGATATACGGCGAGACCATGCTGCCGTTTTCGATGGCCGCAACGGAGAGGGATTCATAGTAGGTCGAAGGCTCGGAAACGTTGCCGTAGTCCGGGTTGGAGGCCAGCGCCTTGCCGCCGTAGTTGTTCTTATAGGCCGCAGAATAGGCGTTGCCGGCGGCGACCGCCATGGAGATGCCGCTCTTGCCGACGCGATCAAAGACGTTAATCAGGTTGGTGATCCATTCGTCCTGCGATTCATACTCAATGAAACCGCAGTCCGAGCCGAGGGACATGTTGACCGAGTCGACGCCGAGAACCATGCAGTCCTCAAGCGCAGCGACGATATCGTCATATGACGCGCCGCCGGAGGACTTAAAGACCTTCATATTGAGGATCTGCGCCTCGGGCGCAACGCCGCTGAAGCCAGCCTTCACGCCGTCGTTGCCCGCTGCCGTGCCGGCAACGTGGGTGCCGTGGCCGGAGTCGCCGTCGATGGGGTTGCCGTTGGCGTCATGATCGCCGTAGTCAAACTGGAACGGGATCTTCTCGTTGTAATACAGCGTGGAGGAGCCGGCATTCGGAGCATCCTTCTCGCAGTTCATGTCGTTTTCGTCCAGCGCCTTCTGAATGTCCTCGCGGGTCAGGCGGGGATTCTTCGGCGCATCGAGAAACAGCTCATGCGCCATGTAAACGCCGGTGTCGAGGATGGCGATGACGGTGCCCTCGCCGTTATAACCGGTGGTGTTGGAATAGCCGCCGCCGATCATGCCGTTGCTGGTGGTCATGTCCGGGTCCAGCTCAAACGTCGGCGCAATAAAGGCAGCCTCAACACCTTCGACCTCGCGGATCTCCTGCAGCTGGGCGTAGGTCACGTCCGCCGAGAAGCCGTTGGTCAGGGTCGCGTAGCTATTCTTCACATCGACCGCCTCGCCGCCGAGCACTTGGCTGGAAATGCGGGACTGGACGGTGGCCTGCGCCCTGCGCATGCGGGTCTGCGCATCGCGGGTCGGGCGGCCGCCTTCGGGGATCTCGGATTCGTCGAGCAGGACGATCACGCGGACGATCTGCTCGGGATCGATCTCATTTTCCTCCTGCTCGATGGGCTTTGCCGTGGACTCGTGCATGCCAAGCAGTGCGTTGACAACCTGCTGGCCGGTGGATTCCGTCTCCTCCGTCGTTTTTTCCGTCGCGAATGCGGCGGTGGGCAGAACGGAGAGGATCATGGCCACAAGCAGCAGCCATACACATAATTTCTTCATTCGTTTCTCCTTCAGTGGTCAGGGGCAGCGCGGCGCGCAAACGCCGCGCTGCCGGGTGGACAAAATGCGATGGGATGGGCTTTGATTACTTCACAATGTTCTGCGCGTAGCGCGCGAGGATGGTGGCGACCTGCGCGCGGGTAGCGTTGCCCTGCGGGGCAAGGTAGCTCTTGCCGCCCTCGGCAAGGCCGTTAATCAGCTCGTGCGAGACTGCCCAGCTCAGGGCCACTCTTGCATAGGAGCTGACGCCGGCCGCATCCGGGAAGACGCTCAGGTCGGCGCGCTTGGTCACGTCGATGCCCTTCTTCTCGGCATAGCGGTACAAAATTGCGGCGATCTGCTCGCGTGTGACCTTGCCCTCGGGGTCGAAGCGGTTGTTACCGATGCCGTTGACCACGCCGTTTTCAGACGCCCATGCCACCGCCTCGGCGTAGTAGGCCTTGGCGTCCACATCGGTGAAGCTCGCGGCCGCCTTGGGCGCGGTCTTGCCGTCCAGACGCCACAGGACGGTCACGAGCATGCCGCGGGTCATCGGGTCGTTCGGGCTGAAGGTATCGGCCGCGGTGCCGTTGAACAGGCCCTTCTGGCTGGCGAACTTCACGCCCTCATAGTACCACTGGCCTTCCACAACGTCCTTGAACGGGTTGACCCACGGGGTCTCGGGCGCGTTGTAGTCCGGATCCTTCGCGCCGCAGACGGTGCACACGCCGTTTTCGAAGCTGTGACCCTTGGCCGGAATTTCCTTCTGCGCCACGAGGACTTCGCCGCAGACGGAGCAGTGGCTGCCCTCGGTTTTGCCTGGCTCGGTGCAGGTGGGTTCGACCGCCGCGTCGATCACGACGGTGTGCTCATGATCCTCCATGCCGGGCTTGGTGGTGTAATAGCTTGCAACAAATTCTTCCTTCTGCTCGGTGTAGGCTTCGTCGCAGTAGTAAACGTACAGGCGGTAATACTGTTCGGGCAGCGCGCCGGTGCCGGCGATGAGCTGCGTGTTGTCGTAAACCCGGAAGCTGCTTTCCTCGTCATACAGGACAATCAGATCCCTGTTGGCGGCGTTGCGCAGGAGCATGTTGTAGTTCGAGCCGGGATCGAAGATCCAGTTAGAATTACCGTCCGGCGTGTCCGCAAAGGCGAGCTGGCCGTTCTGGACGGTCAGATACTGACCGGAGACGAGATTACGCAGGGTGTAGGTGTCCGTTCCGGAGCGCTTGACCTCAAAGCGGATGGTCTTTTCGCTGGTCCGGAACTCCGCGCTGGCGGTGCTGACCTCGGTGGTGCTTTCGTTAAGCAGGTCGACCGCACGGCCGGTCTGGTTCATCGCAAACGGCTGGGAGAAGTCATAGCGCATCGTCGACTGGTTGACATTCATGCCGCAAAGCGCCCAAATGCCTTCGTAGCCGCCCCATGCGCTGGGGATGTAGAAGTCGTAGTAGTCGACCGTCTCGTTCTGGCCGTTGGCAAAGACGGCATAGAGGGTCGTGTTGCCGCGGACGGCCAGCTTCGTGCCGGTGCGGTAGTAGACACCGTCGGCCTTGTTCAGGTCATCGACCTTAGAGATCTGGCTGGTCGACCAGCCGACGAACTTGTAGCCGTCGTAGCGCTCGCTGCAGTTGGGCAGCGTGTAGGTCGTGCCGGTGGTAGCAGCGACCTCGGTCTCAGCCGCCGGGGTCACGAGGGTGATGGTGGCGGGCTTGCCGGTCTCGACGAAGGTCTTGACATCCTCGACCTCGTTCGTTGCGTAGTCCTGCACGGAAACGCTGACGTAGTCATAATACTGCGTGATCTTCTTGACGTCAAAGACGGCGGTCACGGTCTTGCCGGCCTCATCCTCAGAGAAGCCGACTGCATCAAGTGCATTGCCGCTCATGTCGCTGAGGTAGATCAGGGAGATATACTGGTTGTCGGTCGCGGTAACGGTCAGCTTGCCCTCGGCGGCGTCATAGTCCATACTGTCGATGGTCGGCTTGGTGGAGTCGACGGTCAGGTCAAAGCTCCATGCGTTCTCCTGCCAGACGTCGTTGTACGGAAGCTGCGCGTCAAACTGGACGTGCACCTTGGTGTTGGACGGGACATAGCTCTTGGTGGTCGTGTCCCAGCCGTTCCAAGTGAACAGGCCGTTCGGCTGCCAGCCCCTGTCGTCGTCGTAGTACGCCTTGGGCACGTAGGGCGTGTCGTCCTTCGCATAGATCGCGCCGGTCTCGGCGTTAGTGACGGTCATGACCAGATGCTTTGCGTTGCGCAGCTGGAAGGGCAGCAGATACAGGGTGTCCGCCCAGACGTAGTCAGCGTCGTTCAGCGGAGTGGTCAGGGCAATGTGCTTTTCGTTGTAGGCCACATCGAGCGCCATATTATCGCCGGGATAGGCAATGCCCTTGCCGGTCTCGCTGTTGACAAGGTAGCCCATGTTGGGGCTGGTGTAGTAGTCCAGCAGCTCCTTGCCGTCCCATCCGAGGTCTTCGTAGGTCACGGGCGTGCCATCTTCATCGACGTACGCCACCTTGTTCTTGAGCTCGGTACGGTAGTACAGCTGTGCCTCAGCCAGATCGCGGAAGTCCGTCGCCTCCAGCACGGGTGCTGCCGTCCAGTCGCCGTAGTAGCTCAGGAAGGTCGCCTGCTGGGTCGTTCCGTTGGTAAAATCGTTGAAGGCAATGTAGCCCTCGACATAGGTGCCGTTCTTGAACTGCGCCAGCTGGTCGAGCACTTCCTTGCCGAGCTCCAGCCTGACGTTGACGGTCGCCTTGGAATGCGCGGCAAGCGCAACCTCCGTCACGGCAGCGCCGCCGACGGTGTAGGTCGCCTTGGTGGTGGTGTTGCCCAGCGCGGTGCTGTACAGCGCGGGGCGCATGGCGTTGTAGGTGTAGGCCTCGTCGCCCTCGCCCTCGGTCGTCAGGCCGTCGACCATTACGAAGTCGCTCGGGGTCGCGGTCAGCGCCTTGTCGGTGTTGTTGACGAGCTCCACGGAGAACTCGAGCACACCGGTCTTGGCCTTGTCGTCGCCCAGCTCCTTGAGCGGGTCGGCAACATAGAAGCCGGATTCATAGGCCTTGATCGCATCGTCGGCATTGGCAAGGCCAGCGCCCTGCTTGCGGACGGAATAGAGCCAGTAGTTGTAGTCTTCGTCAAAGCCGCCGAGGCCGGTCGCGGAGCTTTCCAGCAGCGCGGTGGCGAGCTTGGCGCGCTCGATCTTGTCGGTCACGCCCTTGCCCTCGAGGTACTGCAGGACATTTGCATACGTACCGGAGAGGTTCGGGGTCGCCATGGAGGTACCGGAGTAGACGTCGTAGTCGCCGTCGCCGGTGCAGACGGCGGAATAGACATTGCCGCCGATGGAGGTCAGATTCGGCTTGATCTCCAGCATCGGGTCGGAGCCCCAGTTGGAGAAGTCGCTCATCTGATAAGTATACGCGCCGTCGGTGTTCTCGCTTTCGACGTTCACGCGGTCAGCCACGGTGGTGATGGTCTTCTTTTCCGCGTTCTTCAGCGCTTCGCCCGCGCTGCGGATGACGGAAATGGCCGGAATGGCAAACTTGCTGATCTGCATGCTGATGGGCAGACCGTCGACATTGTCGCAGATCACGCAGCCGACCGCTCCCTTGGCGGCGGCGTTGTTGACCTTGTCTTCAAAGTTGATCGAACCACGGGTGACCAGGGCGATCTTGCCGGTCACGTCAAGGCCGTCATAGTCCTTCAGCTCACCGGCGCCGGGGACGACCACATACTCCTGCGTTGTGCCCGCAAATTTCTTATACCACAGGCCGGCAGTCGTGGAGCTTTCGTTGGAGGAGTCAACATAGGCCACGAGCTTGCTCTCGTCGCCGCCGATCTCCAGCACATAGGTCAGGTAGGCCGCGTTATCCGCGGAGGCCACGGAGACCGCGCCGGTGTAGGTGGACGGGGAAGCGACGGTGCCGTAGTCGGTGTATTCCGCGCCGACCGTGCCGTCCTTCGAATGCTTTACCATGGAGTATTCGTTGCCGCCTGCGACGCAGACGACCACGCCCGCCTCAGACAGACGCTTATAGATGTTGCCGAAGACGACCGTTTCAAGGTCGGAGTCATAGGTAAAGCCATTCTGCGCGCCGATGGACATGTTGATGACATCCGCGCCGAGCTTATAGGCGTCCTCCATCGCGGCAAAGTAAATATCCGAGCTGGTGCCGGTAGAGCTGTCGCGGAAGATCTTCATTGCAAGCAGCTGTGCCGCCGGGGCCGCACCGGTGAATTCCACCGCGCCGTCGTCGCCGGTCTTGTAGCCCGCAGCAATAGCCGCCACGTGCGTGCCGTGTCCCTGATTGTCCGTAGGGTCACTGTCCTTATCGGCATAGTCATAGGCAAACGGGATCTTGTCGCTGACATACTTGCCCGCGGCGTTGGCCTTGGACACGTCGGCCTCGGTCAGCGCAGGGTTTTTCAGCAGGTCGGTGTTCCGGAAGACCTCGTGGGTCAGGCGAATGCCGGTGTCCAGAATGGCGATGACGGTGCCGTCGCCGTTGTAGCCCTTGGCGTTGGCGGCAGTGTTGCCGGTCGCGCCGCCGGCGTTGACCATCTGGATGGTCGCCTCGCCGGTTTCGACGTCCGGAACGGCGTAGGTGTTGGCGATATAGACCGCCTCGACGCCGTCGATGGCCGCGATCTTGTCCAGATCGCCGTAGGCCACGTCGCAGCTGAAGCCGTTGAGCAGCGTGGTAAATTCGTAGGCCATTTCATAGGAAATGCCGCGCATCGCGCGGCGGACGTTCTGATGCGCGCTCTCGAGCCTACGGGTGTAGCGGCCGGTGTCGGACGGCGCAGCCTCCACGGCGGGCGCATCCTCCAGAACGACGATCGCGCGGACGGTTTCGTCGTCGGCATACTGATAGGTGTTATCCTCGGCAAAGCTCTCGCTCTTATAGCCGAGGCTCTTCTTTCCGGAAGCCGTCTCCTCCACGACCGGCGCAGCGTCAGACTGCTGGGCCGCAAAGGCAGCAACGGGCAGAACGGAAAGAACCATGGCCAGCAAAAGCAGCCATGCACAGAATTTCTTCATGCGTTGTTCTCCTTTTCTTTTTTTGTAGCGGGGAGATGCGAATGCGTTTATTTTACCGGACGCCGTGGGGAGCGGCGTCATAAGGTACCAAATAAAAACTGTGTCCCTGTACCGGCTCTCGCAGCGGGTATGGAAATACCCGCTGCGAGATGGGTGGAAATATTATTCTGCGGTGTTCTGCACGTACCGCGCAAGGATGGCCGCGACCTGTGCACGGGTGGCGGTGCCCTGCGGGGCGAGGGTGGTCTCGCTGCCGTTCTTGATACCGTTGACAAGGCCGTTCTCGACCGCCCAAGCCATTGCATCCTTTGCATAGGCGCTGACCTTGTCCGCATCCGGGAAGGAAGCGAGCTCGGCGCGCTTGCTCGTGTCGACGCCCTTGCTCTCGGCATAGCGGCTCAGGATCGCGGCGATCTGCTCGCGGGTCACTTCGCCCTCGGGGTCGAACTTGTTCTCGCCGATGCCGTTGACGATGCTGTTCTCTGCCGCCCACGCGACCGCGTCGGCGTAGTAGGCCTTCGCGTCCACATCGGTGAAGGTGCAGGCGGCCTTCGGCGCGGTCTTGCCGTCCAGACGCCACAGGACGGTGACGAGCATGCCGCGCGTCATCGGGGCGTTCGGGCTGAAGGTGTCGGCCGCCGTGCCGTTGAACAGACCATTCTGGTGGACGAACTTCACGCCCTCATAGAACCAGTTACCCTCGGCAACGTCGTTAAAGGGGTTGTTCCACGCCGGCGCGACGTAGTCCGGATCCTTCGCGCCGCAGACGGTGCACACGCCGTTTTCATAGGTGTGGCCCTTGGCGGGGACTTCCTGCTGAGCAACGAGGACTTCGTTGCACACGGAGCAATGCTTGCCCGCAGTCTTGCCGGGCTCGGTGCAGGTCGGCTCGACCGCCGCGTCCTCCACCTCGGTGTGACCCTTGGCCGGAACTTCCTGCTGGGCAACGAGGACTTCGTTGCAGACGGAGCAGTGCTTGCCCGCGGTCTTGCCGGGCTCGGTGCAGGTCGGCTCGACGGCTGCATCGATGACCTCGGTGTGGCCGTTGGCCGTACCGACGGCGACAGTCTCGGTTTCGCTCACTGCGTCACAGTTGTCGCACTTAACATAGTACTTCGCAGGCTCCGTGCAGGTAGCTGCGCTGGCCAGCTTGTCGGAGGCCTTGGTGGTAAAGCTGTGGCCGTTGGCCGTACCGACGGCGACGGTCACTGTGTCGCTGACTGCGTCGCAGTTGTCGCACTTAACGTAGTACTTCGCAGGCTCCGTGCAGGTCGCGTCGGACGCCTTCTGGTCGGAGGCCTTGGTGGTGAAGCTATGGCCGTTGGGCTTGCCGACCGTGACGAATTCTTCATCACTGACCGCGCCACAGACATCACACTTGACGTAGTAGGTTGCCGCCTCGGTGCAGGTGGCGGGAGTTCTCTCTACATCGGAAGCAACAGCATTAAAGCTGTGTTCCGGGATAGCCTGCCACGTCAGCAGCGGCGCAACGTTGTTGCAGCCGGTGTTGGCCTTGTAGCCCTCGCCCAGCTTGCCGGGCATCTCAGAGGACGCAAGCTCCTCCGCCGTGACTACTGTGCAGCCGTCGGACAGGCCGTTACCGACTGCCTTGAGGCCGTCAACTGTGAGATAATAGCAGTTGCTCAGGGTCGCGCCGCCGCGCGTAGCGACGAGCGAGCCGATGCGGGAGTAGTTTTCGGTGTTGGTGATTTCACCCGCGTTGTAGCAGTTGGTAATGGTGGGATTCGAATAGTCGCTGATGCTGCTGGCAATACCGGAAATCTGCGCAAAGTTGTAGGAAGTTTCCGTCACATTATCGCCGCCAATCAGCGTACCAATATTGTAGCAATCCGTAATCTTTGCATCGCCACAATAGCCGACGATACCGGCCGCAGCGCTGCCGCCGGTCAGCGTACCAGCATTGTAGCAGCCGGTAATCGCTGCGTTGCTGCTTGCATAACCTGTAATACCACCGGTACGGCCGCTGGCATGCTCATTGGTAACATTCACATAGGACGCACAATTCTCAATCTTTCCACCGTATTGGTAGGCAGAGATGCCGCCAGCGTTGGCATAGCTGCCACTCTCGCTGGAAGCGTTCAGCATTACATCGCCGTAGACGGTCAGGTTGCGCACCGTGCCCTTGTTGTAGCCGAACAGACCCTGATAGGTCGTGCCCTCGCAGTAGAGGTTTTTAATGGTGTGGCCGTTGCCATCGAAAATGCCGGTAAAGTTATAGCTATAATCCTTGCCCATCGGCGTCCAAAGCTCGTTGCCGAGGTCGATGTCCTTGGCCAGTACAGCATTGGCATTGTAGCCGCTGACGTTATTAACCTTGTTGGCAAACCACGCCAGCTGTTCGCCGCTCTCAATGCGGTACCAGCCGGTCATGCCGTCATATTCGCCGACAGCCTCCTCCGCAGTGATCTGGTGCGGCTCAGTCATCGTTTCGCCGTCCCAGCCTTCCTGAACATCGAGGGTAATATCGAAGGTCAGCGCCTCGTCCTCAACGGTGAAGTCGGCCTTGGCCTTGGTTGCGCCCTTTGCCTTGACGAGGTAGCTGTACTTGCCTGCCATGAGGTTGTAAACGCCGTTTTCGTCAGCAGTCATGACCTTGCCGTCCGCGTCCGTAACGGTGATCTGCGTTTCGCCGGTGCCTTCGGGCTTCGTGACGCTGAAGGTGACCGTGTAGGTCGGGATCTTCGTCAGGTTGACGGACTTCACGGTGTCCTCGGTCAGATCAATCTCGCCGGTCTCCGTTTCGTAGCCGTAAGCGCTGACGGTGTAGGTGTACTTGCCCTCGCTGAGGTTATAAACGCCGTCCGTCGCGCTCTGCGTGGAGCCGTTTGCGTTCTTGACCACGACCGTCGCATCGGCCGGGGCGAGTTCAAAGCTTAGGCGGTACTTCACCTCTTCCCAGGCGGCGTAAAGGGTCTGGTTGTAGGTACTATTAAAGGTGTATTCCGCCTCGTCCTCGTAGTAGACGGTGGAGCTGTAGCTCGAGCTCGTCCAGCCGATGAAGCGGTAGCCCTCACGGGTGAAGAGGTTCTTGCTGATGGCTTTCTTTTCGCCGTAGCTGAACTCCTGCGCGGGCATCGTGCCGGTGCCGCGGTTGGCATCGAAGTTCAGCTTGTAAGTATTGACCGTCCAGTGGGCGGTGTAGGTCACGTCGCCATCGATGACCGTGTCGGCCTCCAGCTTGTCCTTGCCGTTGTACCAGCCGTCAAAGGTGTGGCCGGTGCGGGTCGGCGTGGGGATGTTGGTGCTGCCGATGGCCGCGCCCTTCTTGACCAGTGCAGTCTTGGGGTTGACGTAGCCGCCGTTCGGGTCGAACGTGACCGTCCAGCCGTCCGTCCAGTGGGCGTAGTAAGTAAAGCTGCCGTCCGCAGGCTCGGTCACGACGGTGTCCGCCGTTACCAGCTCGCCGCCATCGGCCGCCGTGTACCAGCCGTCAAAAACCTTCGACTTATGGGCCGGGACCGGCAGATTGCGGTTGGAGAAGGAGGTGGAGTTTTCGTTCCACTTATACTTGCCGAGCGTCTGGCCGTAGATCGCGCCGCCGGAGGAACCGTAGTTCGTCCACTTCAGTGTTTCGACCTGCTCGGTGCCGCCCCAGCCGTTGTCCTTTTCAAAATAACCGCCGTTGGCGTTCCAGTTCACATCGTAAACCGCCGGCGTATAAGACGCGGTGATTTTGGTGTCCGCGGCGGGCATGGTCTTGAGCTCCTTGTCCCACTTGACGCTCATGCCGGTAGCGGCAACCTTCGGTGCAACAATCGGCGTGCCGAATTTCACTTTGCCGTGGGTGTAGGCATCCTCAGCGCTCGAAATCGCATAGTCGCCGGTGTCCCACGTCAGAGTGTAGCTGTTTCTGGTGTAGTAGAGCTTGAGCACCAGCTCGGCCGAGGCCTTGCCGGAAAGGACGTTGTTCTCATTGTCCGTATCGAAGGTGAAGCCCTCGACCGCCTTTGCCTCTGCCGTCACCGTGGTGTCCGGCTCGGCCTTGACCTCCGCCGTGTCGCTGAGCGTATAGCCGTCGCCCGCGAGGTTTTCAAGGTAGGTTTCCACCTTGTACTTGACCGCGGTGTTGGAATACAGCCAAGTCTGCCAGCTCAAAACCGGGAACCCAGCCGAGCCGTCTTCCCACTCCGTGCCCAACGTCGCCGCCAAAGAGGCAAATTCTTCTGCGGTCTTCTTGGTGCCATAGTTTGTAGAATCTGTAAACGAGGTATCCAGATAATAACAGTTGGTAACACTGGTATTGGTAATCGGATTCTTAGTGCCGGCTGTGCTTGTCAAAGTACCACTGAAATAGCAATTCTTGATCGTGCCGCTTGCATCGCCGCAAATGCCGCCGATTTTGTAGCTCTTCTTGCTTCCATCGGTAAGGGTGCCATTGAAGTAGCAGTCCGTGATTGTACCGTAGTAGGTGTTTTTGCCGACAATGCCGCCGGTGTAGTCATTATACGCCCGTGCATTGCTATGATCCAGCGTCACGCCCGCCGAGCAGAGGCTCACCGTGCCGGCATTTAAGCCAACAAGGCCGCCGAAGCTGGCGTCGGATGACGCAGTCTTTGTTATCGTGCCTTCATCCACGCTGCAGCGCGTCAGGGTCGCTCCCGCTTTCTGCTCGCCGACCAAGCCGCCGACCTCCGTCATGCCGGATACGTTGAGCTTTTTCACATGAATGTCGGAAATCGTGCCGCTCGATTCGCCTGCGATCGCAGCGATATAGCTGCGGTTCGGATTGAGCACCGTCGCCGAATCAACGACGAAATTCTTGACGACCGCATCTTTCCCCAGCTGGGTAAACATGGCAAGATAGTCGCCCTCGCCCTCGATATTGATGGTAATGGTGTGTCCATCGCCGTCAAATGTTCCGTTAAATGCTATCCCGTAGCATGATGTTACCGTGATGTCTTTGGCCAGCTTGTAATTGCCGTTCACATCCTCAAAGGTTTCTTCAAAGCTCGTGATCAGCTTCGGCTCGGCAGCTTCCTCTGCCGAGGCCATCACTGGGAATAGGCTCAGACACAGTGCCAATGCCAACAGCACTGCAAGCAAGCGTTTTCCGGTTTGTTTCAATATCATCGCTCCCTTTGTCACAAATTTGGAAAGTCCTGCGGTTACAACACTTACCATTTCTCTAGGTATTGTATCACTTTTTCACGCTACTGTGCAAAAATTATTTGTATATATTTTCAACTGAAACCCGTGTTTTCTTTGTAAATATTGACAATTGTTGAAAATTCCAATTTATTTACGAATATTTTTGCATCGTAGCGCGATTATAATCCCCGTATTTCCCGATAAAATACGGCAAGAAACCGCCCCACCCTGCGAATGCAGGACGGTTATTGTGCTGACTTTGCCTATGTGCATAGGACGCAAGGCTCTCAGCGCAGCCGTTGGCGGCCTCGCCGCCCCCATGTCAAGAGAGCCATCTCTTCAATAGAAAAAGCCGCCCGATTTCAAATCCGGCGGCCAAAAGAGTTCTATCATAAAAGGTTCTATCGTAAAGGTTGGGGTCAGGGGAAAACCCTGACCCCTTAGTTACACAAAAAGGTTGCACATAGGGATGCAATCCTTTATCAAAAAGTATCTCCGGAGGAACAGGCTTTATTGAAAAAAGGACTTGCTTTCGCAAGTCCTTTTTTCTGGAGGTGCCGGGCAGATTTGAACTGCCGAATGAAGGTTTTGCAGACCTTTGCCTTACCACTTGGCCACGGCACCGGATATGAAACAAGGAACGCGTCGGCGTTCCTTATTGTTTTTTTGGAGCGGGTGACGAGGCTCGAACTCGCTACCTCCACCTTGGCAAGGTGGCGCTCTACCGGATGAGCTACACCC
>CAKTZP010000027.1 GCA_934636045.1 uncultured Oscillospiraceae bacterium | reverse complement strand
CCGATTATGAAAAGGGCGAGTATCAGTGGGTCGCGCAGATCACGAACACGCTGGTATTTGCCGACCCGGAAAACCGGGAGGCGCGCTGCCTGTGCGCAGATGCGCTCGAGCAGCTTGGGTATCAGGCGGAGTCCGGCGCATGGAGAAACGCTTACCTTGCGGCAGCCTTTGAGCTGCGAAACGGCACCGGGCAATACCCGAAGGCTGCCAAGCTCGGCGTCGGCTCCACCGCACAGGGCATGGACGCGCAGACCATGCTGGATTACATGGGTATCGTTATGGACACGGAAAAGCTCCAAAACCGCTCCTTCACCATAAACCTCAAGCTGACCGATGGTGACGATTACCTGCTGAAGATCCACCACGGCGTGCTCCTGTACTATAAGGATGCACTTTCGGACGACGCCGACCTGACGATCTCCACGCCCCGGATCGGGATCCTCGCTATCACAAGCGGAAACCAGGAGAATATCGAAAAACTCGTCACCGTTGAAAAGGGTGATGCGGCGCTGTTCCAAACGCTTTGTGACAGCATGGCCGCCTTTGAGCTGTATTTCAACATCATCGAGCCGTAAGGAAAACCGGCAAAAACCGACTGCCGAACAAGAGATTCAAGATAAGGAGGAAATTATGAAGAAAATCGCAACCCTGCTGCTCTGCATGGCTGTGCTGCTGTCCGGCTGTGCGGGGACTGCCAAGCCGGAGGACGCTTTGCCTGCCGGAGATGTGTGGGAAACCATCGAGGAGGCGTACATTTACGCATTCCCGCTGGTGCTGATGGACGCGACGAAGACCTCCGCAACGAATACGGAGGAGCCCGTGCCCGGCAAGGCGCCGGTCAATCAGTTCATGCACGGCGTGGCGCTTGCCAACGCGCAGTTCAAAAATGTGGTAAGCCCGAATGTGGACACCATCTATTCACAGGTGTGGTACGACCTGAGCGAGGAGCCGATGGTCTATGTGCTGCCGGAAACGGATCGCTTCTGCAAGGTGCAGGTGCTTGACGCATGGACGAATACCGCCGCTGTCCTCGACCGTGCCGGCGCCTATGCGATCACGCGCGCAAATTGGAGCGGAGACCTGCCGGAGGATGTGGTCCGCATCGATGTTCCTACCGCTATGACGTGGTCCATCACCAGAACTGTGCTCTCCGGTGAGGCGGATCTTCCGAATGTCTATGCCATTCAGGCGGGCATGAAGCTCCTGCCGCTGTCCGCCTACCTGAGCGAAGAAGCGTATCAGCCCCCGAAGGGGAGCTATCAGGAGGAAAACAACTATGTTCCCGTCAACAAGGTCCTCTCGCTGGATCCGGTCACATTCTTCAGCAAGGCAAACGCACTGATGGAGAGCAACCCGCCGTCCGCTGCCGACGCAGAGCTGCTGGAAAAGCTCGCGGCAGTCGGCGTTGGCCCCGGTATGAAATTTGACGCAGCCGTTTTGACCGGGGATGTGCAGACGAGCTGGCAGGAGATGCTTCAGGGTCTTCGGCCGAAGCTTGCGGCAGAGGGCATGAAGTACTCCAACAAGCTGGGACAGTGGAGCTATTTCGGCGCGCCGATCGGGGATTTCGGTACAGAATATGCCTACCGTGCGCTGGTGGCGATCGCCGGGCTTGGAGCAAACACCGTGGAGGTCGCCTTGTATCCCAAGACGGATACGGACGCTGGCGGGAATCCCCTGACGGGAGAGAAGTCCTATCTGCTCCACTTTGAGAGCGATCCGCAGGTTCTTGACGGCGGCTTCTGGTCGATCACCGCATACGGCGACGACGACTTCCTCATCGATAACCCCATCGACCGCTACTGCATCAACGACCGCTCGGGGCTGAAGCGGAATGACGACGGCTCTGTGGATGTGATCCTGTCGAAGGACGCGCCGGCAGACACGACGAACTGGCTCCCGGTCGGTGACGGCGGCTTCCATCTGTTCCTGCGCATCTATACGCCGGATATGGAGGCGCTCAAGACATGGGCTGCGCCGACCATTACAGCAATCGACTAATGCACAAACAGGACTGCCGGTGAAACGGCAGTCCTGTTCAGCGTGTCGGAAAACCCTTTTCGACACGCTGGCAGACTGCAAAAAAGTTCGGAAGACAAGCAACTCACGCCCGTCGGCGTACAAAGGTACGTTAGGGCGTGAGTTGCGCAGTAAGTCAAAATTCTTGCGAAGCAAGCTTTTTCTCGGGTTACAAAGTTCAGAATACTCTGTTTTTGCAAATCAAAACACAGAGAACAAAAATCCATCAAAACGTGAGCCGATTTTGACGGTTACGGACTTTTTTGACAGTCTGAACAGGACTGCCGGTGAAACGGCAGTCCTGTTCTTGTTCGTTTTTGCTTATTCGATGCCGGTGACCTTATAGTCGGCGGCCTCGACGGTCTGGCGGAGGGTGTCGTCGTCGATGGGGGCGGAGAGGGTGACGACAGCGGTGCCGTCGGTGTGGCTGGCGACGGCGCTTTCCACCTGCGGCAGCGCCTCCAGTGCCTTTTTGACGTGCGCCTCGCAGTGGCCGCACATCATACCCTCAATTTTAATGGTTTTTTTCATTGGTTTGCTCTCCTTTTTCGTTTTTTTCGATTTCTGGTTGGGGTAGATTTTCAACAGATTCAAGCGCAGGGCGTTGGTTACGACGCAGAAGCTCGAAAGGCTCATGGCCGCCGCGCCGAACATCGGGCTGAGCTGCCAGCCGAGCAGCGAAATGAACGCGCCCGCGGCCAGCGGAATGCCAAGGGAGTTGTAGAAGAACGCCCAGAAGAGGTTTTCATGGATGTTGCGCAGCGTGCCGCGGCTGAGACGGATGGCAGCGGGAACATCGGTCAGGCGGCTCTTCATGAGCACCACGTCCGCCGCGTCGATGGCGACGTCCGTACCCGCACCGATGGCGATGCCGAGATCGGCGCGCGTCAGGGCGGGCGCGTCGTTGATGCCGTCGCCGACCATGGCGACCTTCCCCTGCTGCATGAGCTTGCGGATGGCGGCCTCCTTGCCGTCGGGCAGGACGCCGGCGATGACCTCGTCCACGCCCGCTTGGCGGCCGATGGCCTTGGCGGTGCGCTCGTTGTCGCCGGTCAGCATCACGACACGCAGTCCCATCTCGTGCAGCTGCGCGATGGCAGCCGGGCTGTCCTCCTTGATGGTGTCGGCCACGGCAATCAGACCGAGAAAAACCGTGCCGCGGCTGAAGAACAGGGGTGTTTTGCCCTGCTCGGCAAGACGGCGCGCTGCGGCGCGGCTGGCCTCGGGCAGAGTCAGGTGCGCGTCCATCAGTGCCTCGTTACCGCCGCGCAGCGTCTCGCCGTTGACAACGCCGCACAGACCGCTGCCGGGAAGGGCTTGGAAGTCCGTCAGCGCGGGGGCGTCCGGCGCGGCGCAGTGGGCAACGACGGCCTTGGCCAGCGGGTGCTCGCTTTTTTGCTCCAGCGCCAGCGCCGAACGCAGCAGCTCGTCCTCGGAAACGCCGGGAGCGGGGAGCACGTCGGTCACGGCGGGGGCGCCGGCGGTGATGGTGCCGGTCTTGTCGAGGGCGACGATCTGGATCTTGCCTGCCTGCTCCAGCGAGGCCGCGGTTTTGAAGAGAATGCCGTTCTTGGCGCCCACGCCGCTGCCGACCATGATGGCCACGGGCGTGGCAAGGCCGAGCGCGCACGGGCAGCTGATGACGAGCACGGAAATGCCGCGCGCCAGCGCGAAGCCGACGCTTTTGCCGACGAGCAGCCAGATGACCGTGGCCAGCAGGGCGATGCCCATCACAACGGGCACGAACACACCGGAGACGCGGTCTGCGACCTTGGCAATCGGCGCCTTGGTGGCCGCAGCATCACTGACCATACGGATGATCTGCGAGAGCGTGGTGTCCTCGCCGACGCGAGTGGCCTCGCATTTTAAGAAGCCGGACTGATTCAGTGTGGCGGCGGAAACGGTGTCGCCGGGGGCTTTGTCGACAGGCAGACTCTCACCGGTGAGAGCGGCCTCGTTGACTGCGCCGCCGCCCTCGAGGACAATGCCGTCGGCGGGGATGCTCTGCGCCGGGCGGACAAGGAAAATATCGCCGCGCCGCAGCTGGGCGGCTGGAATTTCAACCTCCCTGCCGTCGCGCAGGACGGTGGCCGTCTTGGGCGCGAGGCGCAGGAGCGAACGGATGGCGTCGGTCGTTTTGCCCTTGGAGCGCGCCTCGAGGAGCTTTCCGACGGTGATGAGCGTCAGGATCATGGCGGCGGATTCAAAGTAGAGCTCCTCCATGTAGGCCATGACGGTGGGCATGTCGCCGCGGCTCTGCGCATTGGACATGGCAAACAGCGCGACCGTGCTGTAGCCAAAGGCGGCCGCCGCACCGAGGGCGACGAGCGTATCCATATTCGGTGCGCGATGCAGCAGACCCTTCGTGCCGCTGATAAAGAATTTCTGATTGACGACCATGACCGCGCCGGTCAGCAGCAGCTGAATCAGACCCATGGCGACGTGGTCGGACGCGAGGAAGGGCGGCAGCGGGAGACCCCACATCATGTGCCCCATCGACACGTACATCAGCGGAAGCAGAAAGACCAGCGACGCGATCAGGCGCCGGCGCAGGGCGGCGCGCTCGGCATCGGCGGGGGTTTTTTCGTCGGGGGCGGCCTGCGCGGAGGCGGCCTGCGCGGAGGCGGCGGCCGTGTCGTGCAGCGACGCGCCGTAGCCCGCGGCCTTGACAGCGGCAATGACGGCCTCCGGCGAGGCCGTGCCCTCCACCTGCATGGAGTTGGTCAGCAGGCTCACGGCGCATTGGCGCACGCCGTCAACCTTGCCGACCGCTTTTTCGACCCGGGCACTGCACGCGGCGCAGCTCATCCCGGTCACATCAAATTTCATCGGAAGCACCTCTATTTCATCAGCTTCTGCAGCGTATCCGTCAGCTCGTCGATGACCTCGTCCTTTCCGGCGCGGATGTCGTCGGCGACGCAGGTGCGGATATGCACCGCCAGCAGCTCGCGGTTGAAGGCGTTGAGCGCAGCCGCGGCGGCGGCGGACTGGGTCAGAATGTCCGTGCAGTACGCGTCGCGTTCGATCATGCCGCGCAGCCCGCGAATCTGGCCTTCAATGCGGCTTAGGCGGTTTTGCAGCGCCCGGCGCTCTTCCTCCGAGCGATATTTGTGCTTTTCACAAGGACAACAGGGCATGGAAGCCACCTCACTTCAGTTACGCTTGTGCAGAATTTCTTGTACTATCCGCATTATATACCCCTAGGGGGTATCTGTCAAGCAAAAAAATGAAAGATTTGCAATTGCGCATCCTACGGCAACGTCCCTGTCATAAATCTCTGCCCGCGGCATAGATTGCTTGCGGAGGTGGTTCCCTTGGTCATGGGCGTTGTCTGGCTTGGGATGCTCGTCCTGTCAGTTGCTGCCGCAATCGGGCGCGGCGCGGTAGGGGTGCTGACCCCGGCGGCGATGGAGGGTGCCGCCTCCGCCATCACGTTGTGCATCTCGCTTGCAGGGGCGCTGTGCCTTTGGAGCGGACTGGCGAAGCTCATGGAGCAGGCCGGGCTGACGGAGGCGCTCGGGCGGCTCATGGCGCCGCTGCTGCGACGCCTTTTTCCGAACGCCGCCCGCGACCGGATCGCGCTGGGCTATCTGACGGCGAATCTTTCGGCCAATCTGCTGGGGCTCGGCAATGCGGCCACGCCGATGGGGATTGCGGCAGTGCGCCGGATGCAGAAGGGCTACCGCCCCGGCGAGGCCTCGGACGAAATGTGCCGCCTGATCGTGATGAACACGGCCTCCATCCAGCTTTTGCCGACGACGGTCGCTGCGGTGCGCGCGTCGCTGGGTGCGGCAGCGCCGTTTGATATTCTTCCGGCGGTCTGGGTGACGTCGCTGGCCTCGGTGAGCGCGGGGCTGCTGGCTGCGCGGCTTTTGCAGCGCGCTGTGGGAGGGCGGCGGCGTGCTTGACCTGCTCGTACCGGGGCTGATGATTGCCGTGTGCGTCTGTGCCATGGCGCGGCGGCGCGAGGTCTATCCGGCGCTGCTGCAGGGTGGAGTGGATGGACTGAAGCTGCTGCTTTCCGTCGCGCCGGCGCTCGTCATGCTGCTCACGGCGGTGCACATGCTGCGCGCCTCGGGCGCAATCGATCTGCTGACCGGCCTGCTGCGCCCGGCGGCGGAATGCGTCGGCCTCCCGGCGGAAACACTGCCGCTGGCGCTGCTGCGGCCGTTTTCGGGCAGCGCCGCATTGGCCGTCGGCGCAGAGCTGATGACCGTCTACGGGGTGGATTCCCGCATTGGCCGTACCGCTGCCGTTATGCTCGGCAGCACCGAGACGACGTTTTATACCATCTCCGTCTATTTCGGTGCCGCCGGCATCAAAAATACTCGTTACGCAATTCCTGCTGCTTTAATTGCCGATTTAACCGGCTTCCTTCTGGCCACTTTGACTGCACGACTCTTCTAAAGGCATGCCGAAAAGCAAGAATCGCCGCCCGAAAAGGGCGGCGATTCAGACTGTCAAAAAAGTACCGAGGCTGTCATTGCGAGGGTGCTTGCACCCGTGGCAATCTCGCAGAATTGTTTTGAAACTTCGATAAGCTTTGGCGAATTCGAAACATTTCACATGAGATTCCCACGTCGCTTCGCTCCTCCGAATGACACAGGGGAGGTTTTTCGACATGCTCGAATCGCCGCCCAAAAAGGGCGGCGATTTCATGTTTCGCTTTGGGTTAGGGGAGGAAGCTCCAGATATCGCCCCACGGGCTTTGCTGCTCGGTGGCGGTCTGGTCGTCCTGACCGGATGGTGTATTCTGGGTGGTGGTATCGGCCTGCTGGGCATCGAAGGTGATGCTCAGCTCCAGCGTCTTACCGGAACGGTAGACGGTCAGGGTAGCAGTGTCGCCGCCGCGGAACTTCTTCAGCTCGCGGCTCAGATCCTCCTTCGAGCTGACGGTCGTACCGTTGATGCCGGTGATGATATCACGGCGCTGAAGACCGGCGGTCTCGGCGCAGCTGCCATTTTGCACGCTGCTGACAAGCACGCCCATCGGCAGACCGAAGTTGTCCGCGTCGGTGGAGCTGATGCTCGCGCAGTAAATGCCCATATAGGCGCGGTTCTGCACGGCACCGTACTGCCGCAGGTCGTCCAAGATGGCGGTCACATCGTCGATGGGGATGGCAAAGCCGATGCCCTCGATGGAGGTGCCGCTGCTGGTGGAGCCGGAGTACTTCGCGGAGATGATGCCCACAACGTTGCCGCAGATATCAAACAGCGGGCCGCCGGAGTTGCCGGAGTTAATGGTTGCGTCCAGCTGCATCATGTTGATCGGGGTTCCGTCGGTGTTGACGGCACGCTCCTTGGCGCTGACGTAACCGACCGTCAGGGAATAGGTCAGCTCGCCGAGCGGGTTGCCGATGGCAACGACCTCGTCGCCCACGGCGAGACTGGACGATTCGCCCAGCGTGACGGTGGGAAGACCGGATGCGTCAATTTTGATGAGGGCGATATCGCTCTCGGCCTCGTAGCCCAGCACGGTGGCAGGATACTGCGCGCCGTCATGGAGCGTTACGGTCAGGGTCTGCGCGCCGGCGACGACATGGTAGTTCGTGAGGATCTCGCCGTCGGACGAGATGATAAAGCCCGTGCCGCTGCTGGCGATGGTCGAGCGCTGGCCGAAGACGTTATAGCCGGACGAGGTGGACTCGTTGTAAATGCCGACGATGGCAGGAACATTCTTTTCGTAAATCTCGGCGGGCTTCATAGCCTCGGTGCCCGCGGAAACGGGGCGGACGCTCTGGTTATGGAAGCTCGTGGAGGTGGTGGGCTGCGGCGCGGAGACGCTGGACTCGCTGCCGTTGCGGAGAATCAGGGCAACCGCACCGCCGCCGCACACGCCGCCGAGCAGGGCGCAGCACAGTGCCAGCGCGGTGATGCGCAGAGCGGTATGCTTCTTTCTCGGCTTGCGCTGCTTTTTGGGCGGGGCGCTGTAGCTCGGCGTACTGTAGCGGTACTCGGGGGCGCCGTAGCACGGCGCCTGATCCTGCGGCGCATCATTTTGCGGTGCAGCCGCATCAGCAGGCTCCTGCGCCGGTGCGGCGCCTGAGGCCTCCGGCGCTGCGCTCTGCTCTGCTTCGTTCACGCTGTCCTGCGGGGCGGGAGAAAAGCCCTGCTCATCATTGGTACCATAGATATCAAAGGGTTCGTTCATAACAGTCACTCCTTAAAACGGAAGCGCGGAGCGCTGACGGTGCATCCGGCGGCTTCCTTTGTTTTCTGGGGTCAGTATAGCCCCCGGATGTTACCGATTTGTGACGTAAAAAAAAAGAGATTATAAATTTGCCGAGGAAGGCGTCGCGCGTTTAAACGCACTCATAATTGGCGTTTTGCATGATATCGAGGATGGTGCTGTCGGTTTGGCGCATTCCCTGCCGGGCGAGAAGGCCGATATTTGCGATCGTGTCGTCCACGGAGCCGGCGACAATGCCCTCGCCGCGGTGGAACTCACGGCGGTGCAGATACATGTGGTAGCCGAGAATACCCGCGTCAACGGCGGCAGCGATTTTGGCTGCGCAGGAGGGCTTTGCACCGTCGCAGACCGTGCCGGAAAGAATGGCGACGGCGTTGACCACGGTGTGCGCCACGGCGGTATAGTCGCCGCCGAGCAGGTAGCAGATGCCAGCGCCCGCGCCGACGCCGGCGGAGATCGCGCCGCAGTAGGCTGACAGGCGGCCGATGCCGCTCTTTTGGTGGATGGTGATGAGGTCGGAGACCAGCAGTGCGCGGCAGAGCTGCTCCTCCGTCGCACCGATGTGGCGCGCGTAGACGACGACAGGCATGCAGGCGGTGATGCCCTGATTGCCCGAGCCGGAGAGAATGACCACCGGCATCTCGCAGCCGCTCATGCGCGCGTCGGAGCCTGCGGCGGCGTAGGCCTTGGCGCGCTGCTTGACGTCGTCGCCATAGTCGTCGAGGAGGATGCGCCCGATCTGCGCGCCCCAGACGTTGGTCAGTCCCTCCTCGGCAATGGCGGAGTTGCAGGCGATCTGCCGCAGAAGCAGGGGCTTGACCTCCTCCAGATCGACCGTTGCGGCAAAGTCGAGGATGTCCTCGACGTTCAGGCAGCTTTTATCAATGGTCGGCTCGGCCGGGGTATCGGGAATGGGCTCGTCGCGCAGCACCTCGCCGTCGCGCGCCATATAGACCAGATTGGTATGCCGGTCGACAATGCGGGCGCGGGCGGTGTGCGCCCCGGCACGGGCAGTCAGGTCGATGTCCAGCTTGTGGGGCGAGGCGCTGCAGGTGATGTCGATCTGCGTCGCCTTCAGAAACGCGTCCATTTCGGCCAGCGCGCCCTCGGACAGGTCGGCGATGACCTGAAGCTCCCGCTCCGGGTCTCCGGCGACCATGCCCGCGGCAATCGCCGGGCGAATGCCCTTACGTCCGCCGGTGTTCGGCACGACGACGCTCTTGACGTTCTTTAAAATATTGCCGCTCAGGACGGCCTCCACACGCTCAGGCTGCCGGCCCAGCAGCTTGCGGCAGACGGCGGCACAGTAGGCGATGGCGATCGGCTCGGTGCAGCCGGTGGCGAGAATGAGCTCCTCGCGGAGAATGGCGGTGTAGGTGCGCTGCAATTCTTGGTTCATGATGATATCCTTCTTTATATCCTTTATATTGTTCTTTTGCAGTGCGGTGGGTTTGGAGATTGCCACGCCCCCTGCGGGGGGCAGACTGTCAAAAAAGTCCGTAATCGTCAAAATCGGTTCACATTTTAATGGATTTTTGTTCTCTGTGTTTTGTTTTGCAAAAACAGAGTATCCTGAACTTTATAACCCGAGAAAAAGCTTGCTTCGCAAGAATTTTGACTTACTGCGCAACTCACGCCCTACCGTACCCGTGTACGCCGACGGGCGTGAGTTGCTTGTCTTCCGAACTTTTTTGCAGTCCGTCAGCGTGTCGAAAAGGTTTTTTTCGACACGCTGACCCCCTGCGGGGGCTCGCAATGACAAAAGGGGAGTGCGAGCGCTTGCAGTGAGAAAGAGCGGGGCGGGGGCCTGGGATGACGCGAAGCGTCAGGGGGTCGGCTTTTTCAGGCGGAGGAGGACGAACAGCAGCGTCAGCAGCACCTGCACAACGGCGCAGATGACAAACAGCAGCGGGACGGACTCCACATGGAACGACAGCACAAGGCTTAGCCCCGTGCCCCAGATGATCAGGGCACACGAGAGATTCAGCCAGAAGCGGTTCCACCAAAGACCGCTGAACACGACCGAGACGATGCCCGTAATCGGAATGGCATAGATGAACACCATCCACGCGTATTGCGGCAGAACATGGAAGATTTTCGAAATACAGAACAGTACCGTCATGACCAGCCAAACGAGACCGACCGAAAGCAGGTGGATGAGAATATGGCGGCTGCGGGATTTGGGTACCTTCTTTTCACGCAGAAGATCCTGTACGGTAACGTCGTATAACGAAGCAATCTTGGCAAGAATGAAGATGTCCGGCGTGCCGTCGCCGCGCTCCCATTTGGAGATGGATTTGTCGGAATAATTGAGCTTTTCGGCAAGATCAGCCTGCGTGTCGCCGCTCTGCTTGCGATAATAGGCGATGTTTTCCGCGATGAGCTGGCGCAGCTTTTCTTCGTTCACGGGCATGGGGGAAAACTCCTTTCTGGGGCTGGAAAGCATTGAAAATCAAGGACTCTACTGTCAGTAGAGCCGCGCTCTCCGGCAAATAGAAGGCAGGTAGAGCGCGCGTAGAGCGGCGGGAAGCAGCGGTGGCGTGACTTTTTGGCCACAGTGGTGTATGCTCAGGGTGTGCCGCGGGAGCCGCGGCGCGTCTCAGGAAGAAACGGACGGGAGGGAACCTGAAATGAAAGAAAAAATTGCAAAGGTGATCCGCGTGCTGACCACGCCGCCGATTTTTGCGGCGCTGCTGTGCACGCTGTTATACGGACTGCTGTCGGGCAGCTTTGCCTCCGGAGTGCATTATGTGCTGGCGCTGGTGTTTCTGACGGCGCTGCCGCTGCTGGCCTATCCTGTGGCGGCGCTGATTCCCGCGCTGCGGCGCAAGGGACGCGACGGCCAGCGGAATCTGGCGCTGGTGTTCTCCGTGCTGGGCTATATCGGCGGCTTTGTGATGGCCATCGGCTTTGGCGGCGCGGCGGTGGAAAAGGTGATGTTCGGCACGTACCTGTTCTCCGGCGTTTCGCTGGCGGTGTGCACGCTGCTGCATCTGAAGGCCAGCGGCCATACCTGCGGCTGCTCAGGGCCGATCGCGCTTCTGGCGATGTTCGTCAGCCCGTGGTTTTTGCTGGGCTATCCGCTCCTGACGCCGATCGTCTGGGCAAGCAAAAGGCTCGGGCGGCACTCGACGTCGCAGTTGGTCATCGGCGCGGTCATCCCGGTCGTGATGCTGCTGCTCTGTCGCGCAGAATTTATCCTCAAATAATATTATAGCAAAATATTTTATCTTTGCAAGCCTCAGCCTGTCGATTCCGCCGGTGAAATACCGCGGCGGAATTGACAGGCTCTGCTTTTTCGTGGTATAATATCATCAAATCAGAAAATTTTTCGAGGTAACACAATATGGATACAAAGGCATTGGCAGAGCTGTTATTTCCCCACGTGACCGCAACACCGGAGGAGCTGGAGACGCGCTATCCGCAAAGAGACCTGCCCGAGGGTGCGGTCGTGACACGTATGGCGCCGTCGCCGACCGGGTTTGTGCATCTGGGCAATCTGGTGCAGGGCTTGGTGGCCGAGCGCATGGCGCATCAGTCCGGCGGCGTGCTGTTTTTGCGCGTGGAGGACACCGACGCCAAGCGCGAGGTGCCCGGCGCGGTGGAGGTGCTCATCAACACCCTGCGGCACTATGGCATTTCCTTTGACGAGGGGGCGACGATCGACGGCGACGCGGGCGACTATGGTCCCTACCGCCAGCGCCAGCGTGCGGCGATCTATCACGTTTACGCCAAAAAGCTCGTCGAGCAGGGCGATGCCTATCCGTGCTTCTGCACGGAGGAGGAGCTGACGGCCATGCGCGCCGAGCAGGAGGCGAAAAAGGTCAACTTCGGCTACTATGGCAGCTACGCCGTCTGGCGCGACCGCCCGATCGAGGACATTCAGGCGGCGCTTGCGGCGGGCAAGCCGTGGGTGCTGCGCTTCCGCTCCACCGGGTCGATCGAGAACAAGTTCAAGTACACCGATCTGGTCAAGGGCGCGCTGACGATCACGGAAAACGACATCGATCAGGTGCTGCTCAAATCCGACGGCATCCCGACGTATCACTTTGCCCATGCGGTGGATGACCACCTGATGCGCACGACGCACGTGGTGCGCGGCGACGAGTGGCTGCCGAGCCTGCCGTTCCACATCCAGCTGTTCAAGGCGCTGGGCTTCCGCCTGCCGAAGTATGTGCACATCGGCCCGCTGATGAAGATGGACGGCACGTCCAAGCGCAAGCTCTCCAAGCGCAAGGACCCCGAGCTGGCGCTGACGTACTATAAGGCTGAGGGCTTCCCGGTGCGCGCAGTGTATGAGTACATCATGACGCTGCTCAACTCTAACTATGAGGATTGGCGCAAAGCAAATCCCGATGCGCCGTCCGATGACTTCAAGTTCTCGTACAAGAAGCTCAATCCGGCGGGCGCGCTGTTTGACTATGCCAAGCTCTGCGACGTCTCCAAGAACGAGATTGCGCGGATGGATGCCGAGACGGTTTACACGCTGGCGCTGGAATACGCCCGCGAGTTTGACCCGGAGTTTGCGGAGCTGCTGGCGGCTGACCCGGATTATGCCAAGGCCATTTTGGCCATCGGACGCGGGGGCAAGAAGCCGCGCAAGGATCTGGCCACATGGAAGGATGTCAAGCCGTATATGGGCTTTTTCTATGACGCGTGCTTTACGCCCGGAGCGTATCCGGACTTTGACCCGGCGATCATCCGCAGCGCGCTGGAAAAATTCCTTGCGGTCTACTCGCCCGAGGACGACGCGCAGGTCTGGTTCGAAAAGGTCAAGGCCGTCACGGCGGAGCTGGGCTTCGCAGCGGATATGAAGCAGTATAAGGCAGACCCGTCGGCTTTCCCCGGCTCGGTGGCGGATGTTTCGACGTTTTTGCGCGTGGCCGTGACAGGAAAGACCAATTCGCCCGATCTTTACACGGTCATGCAGCTGCTGGGCGCGGAGCGGTCGAGGCAGCGCATCCGCGCGGCGCTGGAGACGCTGTAATGTATCGATTTATTGATATGTCCGGCGACCCGCGGCGGGCGCAGTTCGATTATTTCCGCACGATGGCAAGCCCCTACGTTTCCTTGACGGTGCCCTGCGATATCACGCCGCTGCGCGCGGCGGTAAAGGAACGCGGCTTACCGTTTTTCCTGACGCTGCTGCACACGGCAATCGGCGCGGCCAACGACGTACCCGAGCTGCGGCGGCGCATCAAGGGCGACCGCGTGGCCGAGTATGACCGCTGCCTGAGCTCGCATACCGTCGCGCTGGAAAACGGCGCATACTGCTACTGCACGCTCGACTGCGCCAAGCCGCTGGAGGAGTTTTTGCCCTATGCGCAGCAGCAGGTGGCGCAAGCCGTCCGTGCGCCGGAGATGGACGACGGCGAGGACCCGGACGAGCTGTATTTTGTCTCGTCACTGCCGTGGCTGAGCTTTACGGCGCTGTCCTTACCCGTTCCGAACCCGGCGGACAGCAACGTGCGCATCACGTTCGGAAAATTTTACGAGCAGGACGGGAAAATCCTCCTGCCGCTGAACCTGACCGCCCATCACGCACTTGCCGATGGGATCCACCTTGCAAGGTTCTACGAGGCCTTTGACCGCAGGGTGAAGGAATTTTCATAAGAAAATAGCGAGCCCGGCCGAAGCAAAAACCGCTTCGGCCGGGGTTTTGTTTTGGATTATGTCTTATTGAGATACTCTGGGCGTCGTCGCTTGGCGGGCTTTGCCCGCCGTCCTTGCTCCGCAAGGACACAATCCCTCAGTCACGGCTTCGCCGTGCCAGCTCCCTTTACACAAGGGAGCCCTATTGGCGCGCCCGATCCTAGCCTTTGCGTAGGGCGCGATGCCCACATCGCGCCGCGACTTCCGGACGCAGGATCGATGGTGCCTGCATGGGCCGATGTGGGCATCGGCCCCTACGCAATGGCACTGTATGAGGGCAAAAAAAGCCGGGCGGGAGGTTTCTCCCGCCCGGCTGGGGGATTATTTGGGCATATGCATGAAGATGCAGAGGATCTTCGCGGCCTGCGCACGGGTGCAGGTGCCGTCCGGCTCAAAGGTGGTGGCGGTCATGCCGTTGACGATCTTGACGCCCTCCGCCCATGCAACGGCATCCTTGTACCAGCCGTCCTTCACGTCGGTGAAGGTGGAGCCGGTCTTGACCTCCGGCTTGCCGGCGAGGCGGTAGAGCATCGTGACGAACTGGGCGCGGGTGACCTTGCCCTCCGGCTCAAAGGTCGTCTTGGTCATGCCGTTGACGACGCCTTCCTTTTCCGCCCAAGCGACGGCCTTGGCATACCAGATGTCCTTGGCGACGTCGGTGAAGCTGGCGGTGCCCTCCACGGCGGGCTCACCGGCGATGCGGTACAGGAGCATCGCGGTCTGCGCGCGGGTCAGCTGGCCGTCCGGCTCAAAGGTGGTGGCGGTCATGCCCTTGATGATTTCATCTCTGGCCATTTCCATAACGTAGTCATAGTACCAAACGTCCTCCTTCACATCGGTGAAGGGATTGACGAACTCGGTCTTGCCGCCGAGGTTTTCGGCGAGCTTCTGGATTTCGGCCTCGGTCAGGCCAATCTCCTTGAGGTAAGCGGTGGCTTCAGCCTTGAGGTCGGCCTTGGCGGCGTCCTTCATGTCGAAAATGAGGCAGAGATTTTTGAGGATTACGTTCTTGAGGTAAGCAACCTGCGCCTCGGTGAGAGCAATCTGCTTGCCGTCGACGACGTTGTAGTAGTTGCGGAAGGTGGTGACGTAGTCATTGGCAACCTCCTCGGCGGAGGCGCCCATAAAGCACTCAAGAATTGCGGAGGCCAGACCGGCGCGGTCCTTGCCCTCGGTGCAGTGGACGAGGTACGGGCCCTCGTTCTTGGTCATGTAGCGGAAGCCCTCTGCAAGGCCGTCCTTGAATTCCTTCGTGGTGAAGGCGACAGGCAGGCCGAGGAAGATGACGTTCTGCTTTGCGTAGTAGCTTTCGCCGAAGCCCTCATAGCCCTTGGCTTCCGCTTCCGTGTCGGCGAGGTTGATGAAGGTCTTGATGCCGGCGGCGGCAGCGGCCTTGTCGGCGTAGGTGTTGCGGCCGAGCTCGGGGTTAATGGGGCTGGAGGAGCGGTACAGGACGCCCTTACCCATGCCGGTGGTGGCAATGCTGCGGAAGTTTGCGAACTGCTCGTCGGTCAGCTCGGGATATTCCGCGCGGACGTTCGTGCGGTTGAGCTGGCGGACGGAGAGCTCATCCTTGTAGCCGCCGGCTTCCTTCAGGGTGACGGTGGCATAGATCGGGAAGGTGACCCCTTCCTTGAGGCGGTACTTCGTGGTACTGCCCTCGGGTGCGGCCTCGATGATGCCTGCCTCGACACCGATCTGACCGTAGTTGATTGCCAGCGTGACAACATTCTTGCCGGTTGCGGCACGGATGAGCAGCGCGTGGGTGTCGACGTCATCATAGTTCGAGCAGACGGGGAAGTCATAGCTCTTGTCGTTAAAGGAGACGGTGACGATATCGCCGTACTCGAAGACCTTCAGGAACGCCTCGGTGGAGACCTTCAGGTCGAGGTGGCCGTACTTGAACATGTTGTTGCTGTCGGCAACCAGCTCGTAGCGGTGGGCGCTGAGATTGTCGCGGAGCTTGGCGACCTCTTCATCGGTGAGGCCGAGACCCTTGATGTAGGCTTCCGCCTGCGCTGCAAGGGTGGCGTCGGTCAGCTCTTCGACGCCGAAGATGGTTTTGAGGTTCTTGACGATGTTGCCGGAGATGGTGGCATACTGCTCGGTACCGAGCTTGACGCCATAGTAGTTCTGGTAGGTGGTGGCATAGTCGGCCTTGACCTCGCCCAGCGTTGCGCCCATCAGGCATTCGAGCAGAGCGGAGACGAAGCCCGCGCGGTCCTGCCCCTCATTGCAGTGGACAAGGTACGGGCCCTTGTGCGTTACGAAGTAGCGCAGACCCTCGGCGAGGCCGGTACGGTTGGCGTCGCTCAGGAAGTCCACGCCGACGCCGAGGAAGGCGACGTCCTGCTTGGCGTAATAGGTGCCGGCATAGCCTGCATAGGCCGCCGCTTTTTTCTGATTGTCGGCGAGGTTCATAATGGTCTTCACGCCGTGCGCCTGCGCGGCCTTATCGGCGTAGGTGTTGCGGCCGATGTCGGGGTTGATCGGGCTGGAGGAGCGGTAGAGCATGCTCGTGCCCATGCCGGTGGTGGAAACGGCGCGGAAGTTTGCAAACTGCTCATCCGTCAAATCCGGATAGTCCTTGCGATCGTTGGTGCGCTTCAGGTCGAAAATTTCGTATTGGGCGCGGTAGCCGTCCTTTACAGCGAGGGTGATCTTGACCTCCACGGGGAAGGTAACGCCCTCATTGGCGTTCCAGACGTAGTTATTGCCCGCGGTGGTTGTCTTGGTGGCAAGGCCATAGGTTGCAGCGAAGCTGCCGTTGAAGATTTCCAATTCGACGGGCTTGGTTGTATCGTTCCAGGCAACGAGACCGGCCTCACGGGCGCCGACATAGCGGTATTCCGGAATGACCGGCAGGGTCAGGGTTTTGTCGAGGAATTCGACGGTGACGAGATCGGCGTAGTCAAAGCCGGCCGCAAGGAAGTCACCGGAGTTGATGCTCAGACGGACGTCGCCGTACTTGTCGATCTCGGTCGTGGCGGGGGCAGTCGTGACGACCTTCGTTTCGGTCGGCGTCGTTCCGCCACCCTCTGCAAAGACTGCCGGGATGAGCGACAGCACCATGCAAAGTGCGAGGAAGAAGGACAGAATTCTCTTCATTACATAACGCTCCTTTGAAAAATATTACGCCGAGGTGCAACCCCTGCGCGGGTTTATTATAGCGTTTTTTACAAAAAATGTCAATATAATAAAATTATTTTGTGAATTATAACGAAGCTCGAGGCAAAAACCCTACCACCTTGCACAAGTTTCAGTTGGAAGGAAGTGCTACGTGTCAAGCGAAAAAAGGGAAAAAACAGAGAGAAAGCAAAGTGCTTTGCGGGGGGGCAGAGCTTTTCGGCACAGGAGGATTTCCTGCGAGAAAAAAAGCCCGGGCGGGAGCGCTCCCGCCCGGGTAGGGGTTTGACTTATTTGGGCATGGACATGAAGACGCAGAGAATCTTCGCAGCCTGCGCACGGGTGCAGGTGCCGTCCGGCTCAAAGGTGGTGGCGGTCATGCCGTTGACGATCTTGGCGCCCTCCGCCCATGCAACGGCATCCTTGTACCAGCCGTCCTTCACGTCGGTGAAGGTGGAGCCGGTCTTGACCTCCGGCTTGCCGGCGAGGCGGTAGAGCATCGTGACGAACTGGGCGCGGGTGACCTTGCCCTCCGGCTCAAAGGTCGTCTTGGTCATGCCGTTGACGACGCCTTCCTTTTCCGCCCAAGCGACGGCCTTGGCATACCAGATGTCCTTGGCGACGTCGGTGAAGCTGGCGGTGCCCTCCACGGCGGGCTCACCGGCGATGCGGTACAGGAGCATCGCGGTCTGCGCGCGGGTCAGCTGGCCGTCCGGCTCAAAGGTGGTGGCGGTCATGCCCTTGATGATTTCATCTCTGGCCATTTCCATAACGTAGTCATAGTACCAAACACCCTCCTTCACGTCGGTGAAGGGATTGACGAATTCGGTCTTTATGAGCTTCCAGGTGGAGGTGATGGCCGGAGTGATGGTCTTCTGGCTGCGGATATAGTCGGTCAGAAGGTTGCGCGCCTGGCCCTTGTCCTCGCCTTGGATCATGTCGAACTGCGTGGAATAGATGATACGGTCGGGATCATTTTCCTTGAAATTGCAGCCGTGGGCGTTGAGCCACTCGATATAGTGGCCGCCGCCGTTGTAGCGGTAGTTGTTGACGACCACGGTGAAGGTCTGATCCGCGGTGACTTCCTTGCCGTTGTAGGTCATGGAGACGATGCGCTTGCCCTCTTTCTTCGTGTAGTCGATCACGTAGGAGAAGCCCTCGCCGTAAATGACGTCGTAGTAGGTCAGGTCGCCGGTGCTGACCGTCGGCTTGCCGTCGACGACCTTGATCTTGGTGGCGGCAAACTCCAGCCACTGGTGGATTTCCTCACCGCTCATGGTGACCTGATAGAACCAGTTTTCAAAGCGGTAAAGCTTGAACATGTCGCCAAGGAAAATGTCGCCCTTGCTGATAATATTGGCATTGTCGCCGGAGGTCAGCGGGGCGGAGATGGAGAGCTGTGCGGGCTTGTCGTCCTTCGGATTGTCCGGGGTGTTCTTTCCGGTGTTGTCATAAGCGCCCCAGAGCTGGACGGTGTTAATGAGATCCATGAACGCCGACGGCTTCGTGCCGAGCTCCTGCGCGGTGAAGTCTGCGCTGGCCTCGCCGATCTTCTCGAGCATGTACTCCTTCCAGGTGGCGTCCTCGTACGGCTGCAGGACCTTTACAAGCTCCTCGTCCAGCTTGTAGTTTTCCATGTCAACGATCGCCGGAGTGATGGCGGCCTTGCCGGTCTTGGTGTCGTAGGAGACTGCGACCTGCGCAATGGCGCGCGCCTTGGTGAACGGCTGAAGGACAGGGACGTCCTCGCCCTTGGCGTTCTTGAAGGTCCAGACCTTGCTGTTGTGCTCGTGGCCGGAGAAGGCGAACGCGATGGAATCGGTTTGCTCGACCAGCTTCTGGAGGAAGTCGGCCTTGACATCGCTGTTGACGCCGCTGTGGGCGACGACGACGATCATGTCGGCCTTTTCCTTCATTTCGGGCTCATACTTCTTGTAGGTTTCGAGGATATCTGCAAAGTAGATGCCGTCCCAGTTTGCGGGGATGTCCCACGTGGGAACGTTCGGGTTGCCGAAGCCGATGATGGCGACCTTTACGCCGTTAAAGTCCTTGATGACGTAGGGAGCATAGCCCTTCCAGGTTTTCCAGTCCTTGCTCTTATCGTTGTTGGTCTTCGCATCAAGAT
>CAKTZP010000026.1 GCA_934636045.1 uncultured Oscillospiraceae bacterium | reverse complement strand
CCGAGTGACTGGATTCGAACCAGCGGCCTCTTGAACCCCATTCAAGCGCGATACCAAACTTCGCCACACCCGGATTTCGATTGCTCGGGTATTTTATCATATTGCGGCGAGTTTTGCAAGTGTTTTTTACATTTTTTCTGAAAAAGTTTTTTCGCGCAAGGCTTTTGACGTCCCGAAGCTCAGGCCGACTGTTCAAACTGGCTGTTATACAGGTCGGCGTAGAAGCCGCCCTTGGCCATGAGGGCCTCGTGGTTGCCGCTTTCGATGACGTCGCCGTCGCGCATAACAAGGATGAGGTCGGCGTTTTTGATCGTCGAAAGGCGGTGGGCAATGACGAAGCTGGTTCTGCCCTTGGTCAGCTCATCCATCGCGCGCTGGATCAGCAGCTCCGTACGGGTGTCGACGGACGAGGTGGCCTCGTCGAGGATCAGCATCGGCGCGTTTTGCAGCATGGCGCGGGCGATGGTGAGCAGCTGCTTCTGGCCGGCAGAGATCGTCGTGCTGTCGGACAGGACGGTATCGAAGCCCTTGGGCAGCGAATGGACGAATTTGTCCAGCCCGCAGGCGCGGCAGACGCGCTCGAGCGCCTCGTCGGTGATGCCGTGCAGGTTATAGACCAGATTCTCGCGCACCGTGCCCTCAAAGAGCCACGTGTCCTGCAGCACCATACCAAACAGGTTGTGGACGCTCTCGCGGCGCAGGTCGGAGATGGGCACGCCGTCGATGCGGATGCTGCCGCCGCAGGTCTCATAAAAACGCATGAGCAGGTTGACCATGGTCGTCTTGCCCGCGCCGGTCGGGCCGACGATGGCGACCTTCTGGCCGGGGTGAACGTCAGCGGAGAAATCGTGGATGATGATCTTATCGGGCGTGTCGGGATAGCTGAAACGGACATGGTCGAACGTGACCGCACCGCGGACAACAGGCAGCTCGGTCAGCTTGCCGCTTTCGTCCTCCAGCTCCTCGCTCTCGAGGAACTCAAAGACGCGATTGGCCGAGGCTGAGGCGGTTTGCAGGTTCGTCATGCTCTGTGCAATCTGCGTCAGCGGCGAGGTGAAGAGGCGGACGTAGATGATAAACGAGACAATGACACCGAATTGAATCGTGCCGTTGATGGTCAGCACCGAGCCAAGGACGCACACGGCAACATAGGCGATGTTGCCGATCACGCTCATGAGCGGCTGCATCATGCCGGAGAGGAACTGTGATTTCCAGTTGGCCGCATAGACGGTGTCGTTGAGCTCGCCGAAGCGCTGCTTGACATGCTTTCCCGCGCGGGAGATGCGCACGACCTCGTGGCCGGAGTACATTTCCTCAACATAGCCGTTCAGGCTGCCGAGGCTCTGCTGGCGCTCGCGGAAGTAGCGCTGCGAGCGGCTCATGATCAGCAGAATGACGAGCAGACCGACCAGGGTGACGCCCAGCGAGGTCAGCGCCAGATGCCATTCGGTCACGAACATCATGATCAGGCAGCCGACAAACTGCGTTGAGGCGCTGATGACGGTGGGCATGCTGTTGGTCAGCGCCTGCTGGAGGGTCGAAACGTCGTTGGTGATACGGCTGAGAATATCGCCCTGCGAGGTGGTATTAAAATACTTCTGCGGCACGCGGTTGATCTTTTGCGACAGCTCGCTGCGCATCTTTCTCGAGAGCTTCAGCGTTACGGTCGCCATGATATAGTGCTGCGAGAAGGTCGAAACGGCGCTGACGCCGTAGATGACGGCAAGGAAGATGCCGATGCGGGCAATGGCGGCCATGTCGATGCCGCTGAGCAGACCGTCGGCCATCAGGTTCGTGATATCGCCGACCTTATCCGGGCCGATGATGGTCAGCACCGCGCCGAGTGCGGCCAGCAGCAGCGCGATGAGCGTCGCAACGAGGTCGCGGGGACGCATATAATTTCTCATTTTGTGCAGGGCCTCGCCGAGATCGCCCTTTTCCATGGAACGGTTCATAGGATGCATGGTATTCGCCTCCTTCAGGCAAGCTCCGCAGCGCTGAGCTGGGAGGTCGCGATTTCGCGGTAGACCGCGCAGGTGTTCATCAGCTGCTCGTGCGTGCCGAGTCCGGCGATCTCGCCGCGGTCGAGGACGAGGATCTGGTCGGCGTGGCGGATGGTGCTGATGCGCTGTGCGACAATGATCTTTGTGGTGTCATGCAGCTGCTTTTCGAGTCCGGCGCGCAGGGTCGCGTCGGTTTTATAGTCCAGCGCGGAGAAGCTGTCGTCGAAAATCAGGATTTCCGGCTTGCGCGCCAGCGCACGGGCGATGGAAAGGCGCTGCTTCTGCCCGCCGGAGACGTTGCGGCCGAGCTGGGCGATGTGGTAGTCCGTGCCCTCGGGCAGCTTGTCGACAAATTCCGCTGCCTGCGAAAGGGCAATGGCGTCGTTCACCGTCGCGTCCGTGGCCGGGGCGCCGCTTTCGCCGAAGAGGACGTTCTCGCGGATGGAACCGGAGAACAGGACGGCCTTCTGGGTGACGTAGCCCAGCCGGTCATACAGCGCGTCAAAGCTGTAGTCGCGGACATCCACGCCGTCAACGAGCACCTCGCCCTGCGTGGCGTCATAAAAGCGCGGGATGAGGCTGATGAGCGTGGTCTTGCCGCTGCCGGTCGCGCCGATGATGGCGAGGGTCTGCCCCTGCTCAACGCGGAAATTGATGTGGCTGAGCTCCTGCTCGGCCGCGCCGGGATAGCGGAAGGAAACATCGCGGAATTCGACCGTGCCGGTCTCCGTGCCGCGCGTGGCCGTGCCCTCGGCAACGTCCACATGGCGGTCGAGCACCTCATTGATACGCTCGGCCGAGACCTGCGCGGACGGGAGCATCATGAAAATCAGGATCATCATCATAAACGACATAACAACATAGCTTGCGTAGGTGCTGAAGACGATGACCTCGCTGAACATATCGAGGCGGCCTTGCAGATTGCCGGCGGAGATCTGATTGATGAGCGCCGCGCCGACCCAATAGATGGCCAGCGTCAGGCCGTTCATGCCAAGCATCATCATCGGCTGCATGACGGACATAAGGCGCTGATTTTTCAGCTGCGTGTTCATCATTTCCGTGTTGGGCACGTCGAATTTTTCGTTTTGGTACTTCTCGGCGTTGAAGGCGTGAACCACATTGATGCCGGTCAGATTTTCGCGCGCAACGCGGTTGATCTTATCGGTCAGGCGCTGGACGATGCGGAAGCGCGGCACACAGATAACCACAACGGTCAGCACCGTGGCGCAGATGACCACGACGAACGCGCCGGTAACAAGCGAAAGCTCCCAGCTCCGGTTGAGAATTTTGATCAGCGCCCAGACGGCCATAATGGGCGCCTTGATGATCAGCTGCAGACCCATTGCAACGATCATTTGCAGCTGCGTAATATCGTTGGTGGTGCGGGTGATAAGGCTCGGGATGGAGAAATCCTGCAGCTCCTCTTTGCCGAAATCCATCACATGGTGGAACAGGCGCTCCCGCGTGGAATAGCTGAAGCCTGCGGCGGCCTTGGCCGCCAGAAAGCCGCAGGCAACTGCCAGAGCAGCGCTGGCAAAGGTGCAGCCGAGCATCTTGAGGCCAACACGCCAGATGTCCGAGGTCTGCGTGCCCTGCGCGGTGATGAGGCTCGTCAGCTCCTTCATATAATCGGGCAGGGTCAGCTCAAAATAGATCTGCCCCAGCACCAGCAGCGCGCAGAGCACGGCCATAATGAGCTCGCGCCGCCGCATTTTTCTGAGTAGTTTCAGCATAGTTTTTCCTCCGTTTCCGTCCGGGTCGCGTCCGCCGGGCGCGGCCCGGGGGCAGCTGCGGCATGCTCGCGCAGCAGCTGTTCCAGATTGCCATTGATGGTTTGCAGTGCGTATTTCATGGTCTCCAGCGTCGCCTTGTTCAGCCCTGCGGTAATCGCGCGGCCGAATTGCATTTGCAGCGCGCGCCCCTTTTCGACGATGGGCTGCGCCTTTTCCGTGCAGACGAGGCGGCAGACGCGGCGGTCGCCCGGCTCGGAGCGGCGCTCGAGCAGTCCTTCGTTGACCATGCGGTCGATGTGGAACGAGACAATGCCGGATTTGAGGAATTTAAAGCGGCAGGCGTCGCGCGCCGTGTTCAGCTCGGGGTTGTTTGCGAAGTACATGAGGATATCCACTGCCGTTTCCGGCATGTTCAGCTCCTCGCACAACGGCTGCATCATCGCATTGTAAACGCGGGTAAATTTTTTGGCAAAGCTTGCCATTTGCGGCCCTTTCATGGACTTTGCCTCCTTCCGATTATTCTAAAATTGAACGTTCCAATTCTAAGACTTCTTCCTCGCGAAGTCAATACCCAAATTGTAAACAATTTTGGAATATTTTAAAAGAAAACCCCTCCGCCAAGCTTGGGTGGAGGGGTAGGGAAATCGGATTGCCGCGGCCCGTTCCGGGCCTCGCAATGACATAACAGGAGCTTTTTGAAATATCAAAATTATATGCGGTTTCTGAGTGCAATTTTACTTCTTCTTTCGCTCCTCCAGCGAATCGCGGAGCTCGCGCAGGAGTTCGGGGAGGGGGCGGCTGGACGAGAAGGGGCGGAAGAAATGGTATTTTTCCGCGCGCTGCTCGTGGCTGCGGCGGATCTGCGCCTTTGTGTTTTCAAAGCGGATGATGACATCGTTTTCCTCGGCAAAGTGCTTGAGCTTCGTAACAATTTGCAGTGAGTGCACCACGTCGATGATAAACACGCCGAAAAATGCACCGATGAAGAAGGAAAACGCAAGGTTGCGGCTGAGCCAGACGAGCGCGTCTTTGATGTACGGGTGCACCAGGAAGTCATACGCCGCGCCGCACAGACCCCAGATCAGGGAAAACTTCGGGCAAATGACACCCTCGATGTTGCCCCACTGGTTGGTGTAATCCCAAAGGCGCACCTTGTTGATCTTCAGCGACAGCATGCCGGAGATGTACTCGATCAGGGTCATGAGCAGCGCCATCAGAACAATGACGAGGAGCTTGTTGCCCACGGAATTTTCCAGCAGCGGGCGCTCCTCCAGCGAGGCGACCAGATACAGGATGCAAAGGCCGCTGCCGTAGAGCGGCAGATAGGGGCCTGTACAGAAGCCGGGGTTGATCCACTTGCGCTCCGGATTGGCCGAGGAGAAAAAGCGGCGGAAGATGACCTCGATGCACCAGCCGGCCACCGAGCCGACGAAAAACAGAAAGGCCAGCTTTAAAAGAACGTTCATAGGGAGCCCTCCAACAGCGTCAGACTGTTTTTTTCCTTTTATGGCGCAGGAGCCAGACCCACGTCATCAGGCCGCAGATCGCTACGTTGCAGTAGAATGAAATGCCGCGCGAGAGCAGATTGAAGCTCACCGGCTCCGGGAAGAATTCGCCGCAGATCGACACGAACAGCCAGTCCGCCGCGCCCACCGCGCCGGGCAGCGGCACGGCGTTGGAGCCGAGATAGACATAGCTCTGGCCGATAAAGACGTTCAGCGCGGCGTGCGGCCGGCCGCCGAGCGCGAGGAAGACCAGCGCCGACACCAGCAGCATGCACACACGCTGCCCGACGTTGAGCGCCAGTGCCTTGAGCATCATCGGCGCGTTACCGCGCACGGAATTGGCGCAGGCGGCGTAGCGCTCGAGCCAGAACTCCAGGCGCTTCCGTTTTTCCTCCGCATTATGCATCAGATGAATGCGCGTCAGGAGCGAAATGCAGGCGTTTGCCACGGTGCGCACCAGCCTTGGCCGGAACAGCAGCAGGACCAGCAGCACGGAGAGCGCGCCCTGGATCACCGCGCCCGCCAGCACGAACACCTTCGCGCCGACCGGAAAGGCCAGAAACAGTGCGGGCTTGATGAGCACGCAGATCAGCGTGACAAGAAACAGCGCCGCCTCATACATAATCAAATTGAGCAGCAGCGCGACCGAGGCGACCTCCATCGGAATATCGTCGGTGTACATGCAGTAGGCCGAGACGGGCTGACCGCCGGACGAGGACGGGGTGATGGCCGAAAAAAACAGGTCGGCTGCGCAGAATACCAGCCCGTGGTGGAACGGGCGGCGATAGCCGAGGTGGCCGCAAATCATCCGCAGACTTTCGCCCTCGCAGCAGATAATCCCCAGCATCGCGGCAAAGGCCGCCAGCAGCAGCAAGCCGTTGGAGTTTCTGCAGCAGCGCACGAAGCCGGCAAAGGAGAAGCCTTGGCTCGTGGTCTGAATCACGATGGTCGCCGCCGTCAGGCACAAAAAGACGCCCAGCCAAAAGCCGCGTTTTTTCGTCATAGCGCCGCCCTCCGCGCTGCAGGCAGGATAGTAAAGCAGGTCATAAATGAACTCCTCCAAGGGGTTATGTTTCCAGTATAACTTTATTAGTATACCACAAAGCCTTGTAACTTGCAATCCCCAAATTATGCCGCATAACCGGTCGCAGTCGCTTTTTATGTGATGCTTCCCCTTTTCCGGCCGCGCCGCGCAGAAGGGGCTTGCAAATCGGCGCAGGTTCCGCTATGATAAAGAAAACCGATCTCCCGCGCCCGGAGCAGCCGCTGCCGGACGGGACATTATTCGGACAAGGCGGGCAGCTGCCCTGCAAAAAGATAATAACAGGAGGTACCAACATGGCGCTGACGACTGACGCTTCGCTGCGGCGGAGCGTGATCTACGAGCTTTATGTCCGCAGCCACACGGCGGAGGGCACGTTCCGGGCGGTGATTCCCGACCTTGACCGCATCCGTGCGCTGGGGACAGATATTCTTTGGCTCATGCCCATCCACCCGATCGGCGTGGAGAACAAGAAGGGCTCGCTCGGCTGCCCCTATGCCAACCGCGACTACCGCACGGTCAACCCGGAGTACGGCACGATGGAGGATTTCCGTGCGCTCGTGGACGAGATCCACAAGCGCGGGATGAAGTGCATCATCGACGTGGTGTACAACCACACGTCGCCGGATTCGACGCTCGTGCGCGAGCACCCGGAATTTTTCTACTACAAGCCCGACGGCCGCCGCGGCAATAAGGTCGGCGACTGGACGGACGTGGTCGATCTGGACTACTCCAACCGCGCGCTTTGGGACTATCAGATCGAGTCGCTCTGCTTCTGGGCGGGCATCGTCGACGGCTTCCGCTGCGACGTGGCCAGCACCGTGCCGGTCGAATTCTGGCTGGCGGCGCGCAAGGCCGTGGAGCGCGTGCGCCCCGGCGCGATCTGGCTGGGTGAGAGCGTCCATCTGGCGCACATCCGCGCCTTCCGCGAGCAGGGCTTCTACGCCGCGACGGATACGGAGCTGTTCGACGCGTTCGACATTCTCTATCCCTACGACCTCTGGCCGGAGTACGAGGACAGCACCGAGGGGCGCGCGCCGCTGCGCCGCTTCTTCGACGCGGTCAACCTGCAGGAGCTGAGCTTCCGCACGGAGTACAATAAGCTGCGCTGCCTTGAAAACCACGATCAGGCGCGCGCTGCCGCCCGTTTCCCGGACGAAGCATCGCTGCTGGCGTGGACGGCGCTGAGCTATTTTATGAAGGGCACCACACTGCTTTACGCCGGGCAGGAGGTCTGCGCCACGCACACGCCGTCGCTGTTCGAGCGCGAGCCGATCGACTGGCACAGCGGCAAGGACATCAGCGCCTATCTGCGCAGGCTGTGGGAGCTCAAGCATCGGCTCCCGACCGACGCGGTGTTCCATATCGACACCGACGACGCGCAGGGTCTCGTCTGCGCTGTCTATGAAGGCCCTGCCGGCAAGGCCGTCGGCCTCTTCCCCCTGCACGGCAGGCCCGGAACGGCCGCCGTCCCGCTGGCGGACGGTACCTATCCAAACGCTCTCGGCGGGACACTCACCGTCAAAGACGGCAAAGCGGAGATTGAAGAAAGCACCATCGTGCTGTTGTAAAAATCATTTACCCGGGCACCGCAATAATCGGTGCCCGGGCTTTTTGTAGGTTCCCATAATTCATGCACGAGGACAGTTGTTGCACGAAAAGTTGGTCTTTGCGTAGGGCGCGATGCCCTCATCGCGCCGCGAATTCCGGGCACAGAACCGAGAGTGCCAACAACGGGGCGTCGCACCCGCAGGGGGTATGCCGCATCCGTAAGGCGGCAGAGCCGCCAACGGCTGCGCTAACGACGCCGCCCCCTACAAGGCGTACACGCCTTCGACCTCGACCTGTAGGGGGACGGCGTCCTCGACGTCCCGTCCCCGCGCTGCAGCAACAGCGCCCCTCCGTGTCATTGCGATGTCGCAGCCGTTAGCGGCTTTGCCGCCTTACGGATGCGGTCACTCCGCTTGCCGGTCGGCCGCCCTGCGGCCGTGGCAATCCGTTCTCCTCCCCGCCGCAGCGCGTGTTTCGGGGTGGTTTGCAGGATGATTGACGTTCCAGCGGCGGGCTGAGGGCAGCCCGCCCTACGCGGGGGGGAAGATATTGCGCTCAATCCGAAATCTTGCGTAGGGCGCGATGCCCTCATCGCGTCGCGAATTCCGGGCGCAGAACCGAGAGTGCCAGCAGCAGGGCGTCGCACCCGCAGGGGGTATGCCGCATCCGTAAGGCGGCAGAGCCGCCAACGGCTGCGCTAACGACGCCGCCCCCTACAAGGCGTACACGCCTTCGACCTCGACCTGTAGGGGGACGGCGTCCTCGACGTCCCGTCCCCGCGCTGCAGCAACAGCGCCCCTCCGTGTCATTGCGATGTCGCAGCCGTTAGCGGCTTTGCCGCCTTACGGATGCGGTCACTCCGCTTGCCGGTCGGCCGCCCTGCGGCCGTGGCAATCCGTTCTCCTCCCCGCCGCAGCGCGTGTTTTGACATGGCGCAAATAGAAAAGGACGGGCTTGCGCCCGTCCTTTGGTTGTAAGGGGTAAATTACTTGATGTTGCCGAGGTAGTTGACGGTGATGGCAACTTCGGGCTCGACGTCGGTCGCGTTGGAGACAACGATCTTGCCGTCGAAGATGTCAGCAACCAGCTGATGGTAGTCGTCCTCGGTGAACTTGCCGTCTTCGTACTGGGTAGACGGAGCGATCTGGACGTAGTTCTCTTCGGGGTTGGTGCCGGAGACGAGACCCAGAGTGACAACCTTGCCGGAGTACTCAGCCCAGTTGTTCTCTTCGATCAGAGCAGTCAGCAGGGTGACGACGGTGGGAGCAAGACCCTTCATCGCGGAGGTGACGGTCATGCCGTCAACACCGAACATGCCGTCGATGATCGGAGCCTGATCGACGTCAACGCCGACGACCTTCGCGCCCTCGACCTTCGCAGCAGCTTCGCCAGCAGAGGTGAAGATGCCGCCGCCGCAAGCGAAGATGCACTCAACGCCGCCAGCGTACATGGTGTCAACATAAGCGGTGATGTCCGCATCGCCGTAGAACTGGTTGCCGTAGACGTACTCAACGGAGACGTCCTTCTCAATGCCCAGCTCGACCGCAGCAGCGTTCGCGCCCTGCAGGAAGCCGTAGCCGTAGCGCATAACAGCGGGAACCGCCATGCCGCCGAGGTAGCCGAGCTTGGTGTAGCCGAGCTTCACGGTAGCGTAGCCGGCCATGTAGCCAGCGATCTCTTCCTGGTAAACAGCGGAGAACAGGTTGGACGGATAGACCCAAGAGAAGTCGTCGGAGGTGCCGTGCGCATCCTGCAGGTCAAACTCGGAGACGTCCAGGGCGATGTAGGTGACCTCGGGATAGAGCTCAACGGTCTCAACGATCGCGGCGGCGAACGCATAGCCCGGGAGCAGGAGGACGTTGTAGCCATCAGCGACGGCTGCGTCGATCATGGCAACACGCTCGGCGGTGGAGTCGCCGGTCGGCTTGTAGTAGGTGAAGTCGACGCCGCGCGCATCGCACCATGCCTTACCAGCTTCATAGGTGGTCTGGTTGAAGGACTGGTCGGTGATATCGCCGTAGTCGGTGATCATTGCAACGCGCCATGCGGAATAGTCAACGCCGTTGTCCTCGGTGGGAGCGGGCTCGTCGGTGGGAGCGGGCTCATCGGTGGGAGCATCCGTAGCTTTGTCAGTCGGAGCTTCGGTCTTCTCGGTGTTGTCCTTGCAGCCGGCGAACAGGCAGGCGACCATGGCAACCGCGAGCAGAAGTGCTAACAGTTTCTTCATTTTCTTACCTCCAAATTTTTTGTAGCGGTAGTCCGCTGAATACATTCTTGCATAAACGGAAGGAAAAATCAAGATGTTCGGGAAAATTTGTGAAAAGTGCCTAAAATTACACACCCAAACTGCCCTTAGTAAAGGTTAAAGGCAGCAATTCACTCAAAGAAGTCTCCAAATATTCTCCGTCGCCCTTGGCAAGGTAGATTTTAAAATCCGCCTCACAGAACTCGGCGATGACCTGCCGGCACGCGCCGCAGGGGCCGGCGCAGGACGTCAGCATCTTTTCGCCTGCGGGGCCGCCGATGACGGCAAGCGCTTCAAACTCCCGCTCGCCCTCGTAGACGGCCTTGAAAAACGCGTTGCGCTCGGCGCAGACGGTCAGGCCGTAGGAGGCGTTTTCAATGTTGCAGCCTTGGTAGACCTTGCCCGCCTTGGTCAGCAGGGCGGCGCCGACGGTGAAGTTGGAATACGGGGCATAGGCGCGCTCTCTGGCCTCCACGGCCAGCTCGATCAGCTTTAAGGGTTCCATGGTGTTTCCTCCTGATATGATTGTTATTTGGAATGCTATGCTGGGATTGGGGGCGGATTGCCACGACTTGCTGCGCAAGTCTCGCAATGACAAATTTGGGAGCTTTCGGTTAAATCCTTACAGAATCTCGCCCGCGAAGCTCTTGCCGGGGGTCTTATAGTCGACGCTCAGCAGCTCGGCGACGGTGGCGGCGATGTCGGCAAAGCTCATACGCGTGCCGAGATTGGTCGGCTTGACGCGCTTGCCGGCGATCAGCAGCGGCACGTACTCGCGGGTGTGGTCGGTCGTGGCGGTATAGGCCGGGTCGCAGCCGTGGTCGGCGGTGACCATGACGATGTCGTCCTCGCCGAGGCTCTCGACGAACTTGCCGAAGAAGCCGTCAAACTCCGTCAGCGCGGCGGCGTAGCCGTCGATGTTGCGGCGGTGGCCGTAGAGCATGTCGAAATCGACAAGATTGATGAAGCACAGGCCGTGGAAATCGCGCGCGGCATAGTCGAGGGTCTTGTTCAGGCCGTCGGTGTTACCCTTGGTGTAGACGAATTCCGTCATGCCCTCGCCGGCAAAGATATCGTGGATCTTGCCGACGGCAAGGACGTCCTGCCCGGCGTTCTTGATGGCGTCGAGGACGGTCTCGGCGGGCGGCTCGAGGGAGAAGTCGTGGCGGTTGGCCGTGCGGGTAAAGCCGTCCGTGGGATTGCCGATGAACGGGCGGGCAATGACGCGGCCGACACCGTGCTTACCGGTCAGAAGCTTGCGCGCGATGCGGCAGTATTCATACAGCTGCTCGGGCGGAACGATGTCCTCATGCGCCGCAATCTGGAACACGGAGTCAGCGGAGGTGTAGACGATCAGGTCGCCCGTGCGCATGTGCTCGGCACCGTACTTGTTGATGACCTCGGTGCCTGACCACGGAGCGTTGGCCAGAACGCCGCGGCCGGTGGCCTCGCGGAAGGGCTTCAGCACCTCCTCGGGGAAGCCGTTGGGATACGTGGGCAGCGGGTTCGGCGAGACGATGCCGGCAATTTCCCAGTGGCCGATGGTGGTGTCCTTGCCCATCGAGGCCTCCTTGAGGCGGGCAAAGGCGCCCTTCGGCGCGTCGGCATGGCCGAGGAAATCGACGGTGTCGATGTTGCCGAGGCCGTAGGCGACCATGTTGGGAATATGCAGCTTGTCAGACGTTGCACAGCTGCGCAGCGTGTTGACGTTCACGTCGCCAAAGCGCGCGGCGTCAGGCATCTCGCCGCAGCCGCAGGAATCGAGGACAAACAGGAATACGCGTTTCATTAGGGTTCATTGCTCCTTTGTATAAATTTGGGAAACGCAAGGGCGGCAGGCGCCGCCCTTGAGTATGCCGAAAAAGCTATCCAACGTGTCATTGCGAGGAGCGAAGCGACGTGGCAATCTCGTGCAGGCAGTTCCGAATTCGCCGAAATCCAGCTGAGAATCAAAACAATTCTGCGAGATTGCCACGGCCCTTTCAGGGCCTCGCAATGACAAAATCGGACATTTTAGGGCAGGCTGAAAGGGTGGCCTCCGCCGCCCTTGGGATTTATTTTTCGATTTTGACCGCCGTTTCGAGCGCGACCTGCATCATCTCGCGGAAGGAGGTCTGGCGCTCCTCCGGCGGCAGCGCCTCACCGGTGAGGATATGGTCGGAGATCGTGCAGATGCACAGGGCGTTCTTCTTCCAGCGGGCGGCGGTCATATACAGCGCGGCGGCCTCCATCTCGGTGGCCATAACGCCCATCTTCCGCCAGCAGTAGCCGGGATTCAGCGCCTCCGGCACGCCCTCGTCGTCGCCGTAGAAATTGTCGGAGGACAGGATGTTGCCGACATGATACGTCGCGCCGATCTCCTCGCAGGCCTCGACCGACTTGCGCAGCATATCAAACGACGCGATCGGCGCAAACGTGCCGTCGAGGTGGTACTGATGCGCAAAATCGGAGTTTGTGCACGCGCCCTGCGCGATCACGATGTCGCGCACCTTAACATCAGGATCCATCGAGCCGGCCGAGCCGATGCGCATAATGTTCCGCACGCCGAAGGCGTTGAACAGCTCGTAGGAATAGATGCCGATGGACGGCATGCCCATGCCGGAGGCCATGACGGAGACCTTGACGCCCTTGTAGTAGCCGGTGTAGCCCTGCACGCCGCGGACGTTGTTGACGAGCTTTGCGTTTTCCAGGAAATTCTGCGCAATGTACTGCGAGCGCAGGGGGTCGCCGGGCATCAAAACGGTCTGGCCGAAGTCCTCCGGCGTTGCCAGAATGTGGGGGGTCGGGTAATTCATGGGGTCGCTCCTTTCAAATACTAATAAATATATGGAAAAGGCGCCGGAGACTCCGCGGCAGGCGGAGTCTCGTTATTTCACCTTGCGGTGCTCACGAATGTTACGGATCCAGCACTTGTGGCACATGGCAACATAGCTGTCGTTGCCGCCGATAAAGAGCTGCGCGCCCTCTGTGACGATGTAGCCCTCGCTGTCGATGCGGGCATTGGTCGTCGCCTTTGCGCCGCAGTCGCAGATGGATTTGATCTCAGAGATCGTGTCGGCCACCTCAAACAGGCGGTGGCTGCCGGGGAAGAGCTTGCTTTGAAAGTCCGTCCGCAGGCCGAAGCAGATGACCGGAATGCTCTTCGTGTCGACAATATCGCGCAGCTGATCGATCTGCTCTGCGCTCATGAACTGGCACTCGTCGACGATGATGACGTCCGGCTCGTCGCGCTCTTCAAACATGGCGCAGATGTCCGCCGAGGGAGCGACGACCTCCGCCGGAGCCTGCAGGCCGACGCGGCTTTTGAGAATGATCGCGCCGTCGCGGTTGTCCGCCGCGGGCTTGATGAGCCACACGCGCATGCCGTTTTCCTCGTAATTATACTTTGTAATCAGCGCCTGTGCCGTCTTGGACGACCCCATCGAGCCGTATTTAAAATAAAGCTTCGCCATGGCAAGTTCCTCCGGGTTCTTTATAACAAGTTCATTATACAGGATGTGCCGCTGTTATGCAAGCGCAAAATTCCCCGCCCCGGCGGAAAAAACAAGGCCGAAATCCAACGATGCACTTGACGCAAGCGCAAGGAAATGATAAAATGCAGAATGACCACGCCGCTGTGGTGGAATAGGTAGACACAAGGGACTTAAAATCCCTCGCTGTAAAAGGCGTACCGGTTCAAGTCCGGTCAGCGGCACCAAAATTAGGCCGACCCAATGGGTCGGCCTAATTTTGGTGTTGCCCGGACTTGAAGAGTTGCAATAAAGCACCGATGCAACAGCAATAGGTAAGATTTTCTAAAAAGCTTTCAGCAACCTGCCGGTGGCAGGTTGCCCAGACTGTCAAAAAAGTCCGATTTTGTCATTGCGAGGCCCTGCAAGGGCCGTGGCAATCTCGCAGAATTATTTTGATTTTCAGATGATTTTCGGCGAATTCGAAACTGCCTGCATGAGATTGCCACGTCGCTTCGCTCCTCGCAATGACATGCGGGGTAGTTTTTTGACACGCTCAGCAACCTGCCGGTGGCAGGTTGCCGTAGTTTATCCCATACCTTCAGCCGATTCCGGTCAGCGGCCTCAAAATGCTATGCCGTCCCAATGGGACGGCCTAATTTTGGTCAGTCTGTCAAAAACGTCCGATTTTGTCATTGCGAGGGTGCTTGCACCCGTGGCAATCTCGCAGAATTGTTTTAAAATTTCGATAAATTTCCGGCGAATTCGAAGCATTTCACACGAGCTTTCCACGGCGGACTTCACCCTCCGATCGAAAAGCGCCATCCCACCGGAAAGCCTGCGTTTTCAAACAAAAAGCCCGCCGTTCATACGGCGGGCCTTGGTGCGAGTGATGCGACTTGAACGCACACGACGGTTGTCACACGCACCTCAAACGTGCCTGTCTACCTATTCCAGCACACTCGCATTTGCAATTTGCTCTGCTATTATACGAAGGATTTTCGTCTTTGTCAACACCTTTTTTCGCTCTTGCAGTTTTTTTCCCGGTCTGGTACAATAGTAATAACCGAAAAAACTGCATTTGAGGTGCGCTTATGCCACGATTCTTTGTTCCAGCGCAGGAGATCCATGCGCAATTTATGGTGCTGACCGGCGAAAATGCCGCCCATGCCAAGGTGCTGCGCCTGAAAAACGGCGACGAGGTCACCGTCTGCGACGGCTGCGGGACGGATTACCGCTGTACCGTCTCCGACGTGGCCGCCGGGCAAATCAGCCTCGTGGTGCACGGCGCCGCCCCCGCGCAGAGTGAGGCCACGGTCGAATGCGCGATCTACATGGCCTTTGCCAAGGCGGACAAATTTGAGCACGTCATTCAAAAGGCGACGGAGCTGGGCGCGACGGAGCTGGTATGCTTCCCGACGAGCCGCTGCGTTTCCCGGCCGGAGGAACGCGCGCTGGAAAAGAAGCTTGAGCGCTGGCAGAAGATTGCCGCCTCCGCGGCCGAGCAGTCCCGCCGCGGGCGTATCCCGCGAGTGCTTGCGCTGCCGTCGTATGCCGCCGCACTGGAGCGCGCGGCCAAGGCGGAGCTTGCCGTCTGCTTTTACGAAAACGAAAAGAGCCGCACCTTCCGGGCGGCCATCGAGGCCGCGCCCTTCCGCACGGCGGCGCTTTTGACCGGGCCGGAGGGCGGCTTCACGGCGGAGGAGGTCGAGCAGGCGGCTGCGGCGGGTCTGCAGATCTGCACGCTCGGCACGCGCATCCTGCGCTGCGAGACCGCGCCGCTGTGCGCCCTGTCGGCGCTGATGTACGCGGCGGGGGAGTTTTAGCCGTGCGCGTCCTCATCGATGCCGACGCCTGCCCGGTCACGCGGCTGGCCGTCGCGCTGTGCCGGGAGGCCGGCATGCCCTGCACGCTGCTGTGCGACACGGCGCACCAGCTTGCGCTCGAGGGTGCGCAAACGGTCGTCTGCGACAAGGGCGCGGACAGCGTGGATTTTGCGCTGGCCAACCGCGTCGCGCCCGGTGATCTCGTTGTGACGCAGGATTATGGCCTCGCCGCGATATGTCTTGCGCGCGGCGCGGCGGTGCTCGACCAAAACGGGCGGGAATATACGGCGGAGAACATCGACGCTCTGCTGACCCTGCGCTATACAGCGGCCAAGCTGCGCCGCGCCGGCGGGCGCACCCGCGGCCCGCACAAGCGGACTGCGCAGCAGGATCGCGACTTTTCGGCAAAATTCCGTGCCTGCCTCTTGACGAATTGCGCAGAATGAGAGATAATATTCAATATGACTATGGATGACAAAGAAAAAGCCTTTGTGCTTTGCGACGGAGAAAACTATGATTGGAATTTATGATTACACGGTCATTTTGACCTATATGAGTCTGCTGTCGGCCGTCAGCGGCGTAGCGCTGACGATGAACGGCCACCCGATCATCGCAACGCTTTGCCTGCTGTTCTGCGGCTTTTGCGATATGTTCGACGGCAGGGTCGCCCGCACCAAGAAAAACCGCACGCAGACGGAAAAGAACTACGGCATTCAGATCGACTCGCTGAGCGATATCGTCGCCTTCGGCGTGCTTCCCGCGGTGATTTCCATTTCGCTGTGCCGCTCGCGCTGGTACGTGATCGTGTTCGCGGCGTTTTTCGTGCTGGCGGGGCTCATCCGGCTGGCCTATTTTAACGTGACCGAGGAGCAGCGCCAGCAGGAGACCGACGAGTGCCGCAAGACCTATACCGGCCTGCCGATCACGGCCTCGGCGCTGATTTTCCCGCTGTTTTTCTGCATTATCAGCGGCTTTTGCATGTATTTCGGCGATATCACGCGCTTTTCGCCTCTGTTTGATCGGTGGGGCTTCCAGCTCGCGCTCTGCGCGCTTCTGGCCGTGACGGGTCTGCTGTATATTCTGCCCTTCCCGCTGCGCAAGCCGCAGTCAAGGGAGATCTGGCTGATGCTGGGCGTCGGTGTGCTTCTTGCGCTGTTCCTGCTCGGCGTCCTGCTGCGCAACGCGATCCGTTGACGCCATGAAGAAATTACTGATCCTGATGAATCCCTGCTCGGGGAAAAAACGGGCAAACCGCGTTCTTTCGGACATCATCGGAATTTTCAACCGCGGCGGCTTTGACGTTACGGTCCACATCACCGCAGCGCGCGGCGACGCAACGGACGTTGCCCGGGCGCGCGCCGCGGAGTTCGACGTCGTCGTCTGCATCGGCGGCGACGGCACCTTTAACGAAGTCATCTCCGGCATCTGCGCCTCCGGGGCAAGCACGCCCATCGGTTACCTCCCCGCCGGCAGCACCAATGACTTTGCCAGCAGCCTGATGATCCCGAAGGACCTGCGGCAGGCCGCGCAGCGCATCGTTACCGGCACGCCGCGCAGGCTCGATGTCGGCCGCTTCAATAACCGCTATTTTTCGTATATCGCCTCCTTCGGCGCCTTCACGCGCGCCTCCTATGCCACACCGCAAAGCATGAAAAACGCCATGGGACATCTGGCCTATCTGCTGGCCGGCGTCAAGGAGGTCGGCTCGATCCGCAGCACGCATCTGCGCTTTACCACCGCCGAAGGCGCGGTGTATGAGGACGACTATATTTTCGGCGCGGTCAGCAACTCCACCTCCGTGGCTGGCGTGCTGACGCTGGCGTCGGAGCTGGTAGATATGAACGACGGCGTGTTTGAGCTGCTGCTCATCCGCAAGCCGAAAAACGCCGTGGAGCTCAGCAACTGTGTCATCTCCCTGCTGTCGCAAAAGTACGACACCCCGATGCTCACGCTGACCTCGACCGCCCGCGTTACCGTCGAGGGCGCGCCCGACATGGACTGGACGCTCGACGGCGAGCATTGCCCCGGCGCGGATATCTGCACGGTTGAAAATCTGCACAATGCCGTCCGCGTCATTCTTGACCGCGAGGCGGAGATCCCCATTCTTTCTGCCTCGGAGGAGTGCGATGAAAACAGTCTGTAAGCGTCTGCACCGCGGCGACGATTTGTTAAAAAGCATCCAAGCCCTCGCAGCGGAGCACGCCGTCGAGGCGGGCGTGGTGCTTTCTGCCGTCGGCTGTATTTCAAGCGGCGTCGTGCGGGATGCAGGCGGCGTCCATTTTAAAGCGATCGACGAGCCGTGCGAGATCGTCAGCCTGAACGGCACGGTCAGTCAGGCGCGCTGCCACCTGCACATTGCCCTTTCCCGGGAAGACCTGACCACCGTCGGCGGCCATCTGGTCGAGGGCTGCATCATCAACACCACCTGTGAGCTGGTCATCGGCGTGCTCGACGGCTGGCGCTACGGCGTAGAGCAGGACGGAGAAACGAGCTACGACGAGCTGGTTTTTGAGGAGATCCGATGAAAAATACGACCTTATGCTATATCGAAAAGGACGGCTGCTATCTGCTGCTGCACCGCATCAAAAAGGAAAATGACCTGAATCGCGACAAATGGGTCGGCATCGGCGGCAAATTCGAGGAAAACGAAAGCCCCGAGGAATGCCTGCTGCGCGAGGCGCGCGAGGAGACCGGCCTGACCCTGACGGACTACCGCTACTGCGGCATTGTCACGTTTGTTTCCGACCGGTGGGAGGGCGAGTATATGCACCTGTTCCACGCCACCGGCTTTGAAGGCAGCCTCGCCGACTGCAGCGAGGGCGTTTTGGAATGGATTCCGAAGGAGCGCTTTGCCGCCCTCCCCCAGTGGGAAGGCGACCGGCTGTTCCTTTCTCTCATGGAGCGGCATGTGCCGTTTTTCTCCATGAAGCTGCGCTACGAGGGCGACCGGCTGGTCGAAAAAGCGCTCGACGGCAAGGCGTTCTGAGCATGAAAAAACAAAACCCACGGAACGAGAGCTCGCTCCGTGGGTTTTCCTTATTTGGGATATTAAGAACCTTTTGCCTTGCTCTGCAAAAAACGGTTGATCAAGCTCAAAAGAGTCAACTGATCGCCTTCGTCAAGCTGCTTGATTCCGGCGAGTGCCTTTTGGATCAGCTCAGGCTGTGGGACGGCTTCATCGAAAAACTGCTGCGGAGTGATCTCAAAATAGTCACAGATCGCAAATAGCTCTCGCAGCGGCGGCAGTGCCTTCCCTGAGGAAATATTATAGATGTACCCGCGGCTGTGCCCGAGGTCATAGCTCATCTGATATTCAGAAACACCCTTTCGCAACCGTAATTGCGTGATACGTTCGCGAACGAATTCTTCGTAATTCATGCATTCTCCCCCCAAAGCTACTACGACATATTATAGGAGGGGGAAATTACGGATTAGTCTAAAAATATTTGTTATAAATGCTTTGAAATCCAAAATTCTATGTTATAATAACAGAAACAACGAATAGCTTTTGAGATACTGTGCGGTTAGAACTACATTTCCGCACCGCAAGAGGGGGCTTGAGGAGGATATGATGCATTGGATTGAAACGGAGCCGCTGCCGAAGGCTTGCGCAGATTGTCACGAGGAGGACTGCTACAACTGCGATACGGCAGGCGAGCGTTGGACGCTTTCCGCCGAGGATAAGGCACGCCTGCTGTCCCTGCTGCGTCAGCAGAAGCCGGACAGCCCTGACCGGGAAGAATAGAAACAGCCGCGCCGCGGGAATGATCGCGGCGCGGTTCAGCGTGTCGAAAAAACTTTTTCGACACGCTGACAGGCTGCAAAAAAGTTCGGAAGACAAGCAACTCACGCCCGTCGGCGTACATGGGTACGGTA
>CAKTZP010000025.1 GCA_934636045.1 uncultured Oscillospiraceae bacterium | reverse complement strand
TGGCAAAAACACAGAACCTCAGCCTCAATCCGACCAAGATCTCCGGCACCTGCGGACGGCTGATGTGCTGCCTGAAGTATGAGCAGGAGGCCTACGAGGAGCTGCTGCGCACGAGCCCGAAGGCCGAGTCCTTCGTCGATACGCCTGACGGCCGCGGCACGGTCACAGACGTCAACATTCTGCGCCAGAGCGTCCACGTGCGGCTGGAAAAGCAGCCGGACACCGTCGTCTGCCACAAAAATTGTGATATCTGCGTCCTGCGCAACGGCAAGGCGAAAAAGACCGACGAGCCCATTCCCGACGACCTCGCGCCCATCTCCGGCGGCGGAAAGCGCAAGCCTGTCGAGCAGCCTGCCTTCGCCACCTATCTCGAGCCGGTCGTCATCCGCGGCGAAATGCCTGCCGCATCCGGTGAGGAAGACGGCGCAGAGGACGGCACGGCCAAGCATCGCCGCCGCCGCGGCGGCAAGGGAAGGAGCAAGGCCGCCGACGCGCCCAAGGCCGCCGAGCAGCCCAAGGAGCAAAAGCCCCGCGACGGCAAGCCTCGCGCCGCCAAGACAGCGGATGCCTCCAAGCCGGCCGGTACGCAAAGACCCGCTGCAAAGCAGACGGAGGGCGCGAAGCCTGCGGACGCCGCAAAGCCTGCCCCCGAGAATAAGCCCGCCGACGGAAAGACCGGTGAGGCCAAGCGGAACAACAATCGCCGCCGCTACTATCAAAAGCGGCGCAAGCCCAAGCCTGAGGGTCAATAAAAAGCAAAGCTCCCGCCTCACGTGAGGCGGGAGCTTTGGCCAGACTGCCAAAAAAGTCCGTAACCGTCAAAATCAGTTCATTATTTCATGATTTTTTGCCTTCTGTGTCTTGATTCGTAAAAAAAGAGTATCCCAAACTTTATCGTCTGAGAAAAAGCTTGCTTCGCAAGAATTTTGACTTCCTGCGCAATTCACGCCCTAGCGTACCGATGTACGCCGACGGGCGTGAGTTGCTTGTCTTCCGAACTTTTTTGCAGTCTGTCAGCGTGTCGAAAAACACTTTTCGACACGCTGAGCAAAGCTCCCGCCTCACATGAGGCGGGAGCTTTGGTTTTCCGAGGCGCTATAATAAATGTTGACGTCAGGCGCGTGACAGAGACTTAGGCCTCCTTGACGCGGTTGAGGGTCGTGCCGTTGAGCCAGCGGAGCAGCTCCACGGGACTGCCGGGCGTGTTGACGGTCATAAAGCTTGTGCGGCCGGGCACGAGCTCGGCGGCCTCGTCGCTTTCTGCCCACGTGACGCGCTGGAGGATCTGCTCGCGGCAGTTTTCCAGCCCCTCGGGCGGGATTTGCAGGTATTGCAGGAGGATCGTCGCGCTGAAATTGTCGCTCGTCCAGCGATCGAAATTCGTCGTCGGCGATTTCCAGAGCCACTTGCATCGCTCGCCGCCCGCGGCGGCGGATTGCAGCTTCAAATAGCCGTTATCAATATCCTGCACGCAGCGCATGAGCCACACGACGTGGTAGCCCGCGCGCTGGAAAAAGCTGCACACGTCGAAAAAGCTGCGCTCCATCAGCAGGCCGTCCTGCAGCATCATGACAAACTGGTTGATGCAGACGTAGGCGATGACCGTCTCGCCGCCCAGCGTGATGGGCACGTCGCGGCATTCCGGCGGCACCAGCGCCTTCCATTGCGCCATCCACTCCGCCGGGGTGCACATGGGAAGCGGCGGCTTCTTTTTATGAAATAGGAAGCCCATAGACCGGCCCTCGTTTCTTAGAATTTGTGCGGTGCTTCAGCGGGGCAGCTTCTGTACGTCGATGTGGTAATCGACGCGCCCGGCGGGCTGCCCCTCGATGTCGATGGCATAGCTGATGTGAGCAAAGCCGCCGCTGTCGTGGAGGTCAACGGTGATCTCCTCGGTCACAATGCGCAGCATCAGCGCGCCGACGTCCAGCTGGTAAAGAGACTGGTCGTCCTGCCCCGGCTCGAAGACCATGCGCGAGGTCAGCGTGCCGGTGCGCTCGACCTCGGCGTGGCCGGGGCGCACGCGGAAGGTCGTGGTCGTGCCGGAAAGGCCGGTGAGCTCGGTCTCCTCATACTGCAAAACGGTCATATCGCCCTCGCGGCACATCGTGCCCTCCGTGACGAGCTTGGCTGTGTCCGGTGCTTCGTGGTGGTATTGCTGCCGGCTGACGATGGTCAGCAGCACCTTTACCGGTGCGCTCATTGCTCTGTGGCCAGCTCAATCAGATCGTCGAGCAGCTCGGTATAGGGAATGCCGCTCGCGTCAAAGAGCTTGGGGTACATGGAGATCGACGTAAAGCCGGGGATAGTATTGATCTCGTTGAAAACGATCTCATTGCCTTCATAAGTGACAAAGAAATCTACGCGCGAAAGGCCGCGGCAGCCCATGGCTTCAAAAACGCGGATGGCCGTGTCGCGCACGCGCTCGGAGGTTTCCTCATCAATGCGTGCGGGAATGTAGAGCCGGGCGCAGTCGGAGATATATTTTGCGTCGTAGTCATAGAATTCCGTGCCGGCGTCGATCTCGCCGCAGACAGAGGCGGCAGGCGCGTCGTTGCCGAGCACGGCCACCTCGACCTCGCGGCCGTTGATGAATTCCTCCACGAGAATCTTTTTGTCAAAATTTGCCGCGTTTTCCAGCGCCTTTTGCAGCGCCTCGCGGTTTTTGGCCTTGGCCACGCCGACGGACGAGCCGGTTCCGGCTGGCTTGACGAACACGGGGTAGGCAAACGCCGCCTCCAGCCGGTCGAGCACGCGCTCGGCATTGCCGCTCAGCTCTGCCGCCGTTACCAGCTGCCACGCCGCCTGACGGATGCCCGCACGGTCGGCTACCAGCTTGGTCAGGGTTTTATCCATGCACGTTGCGCTGGCGGCAACGTTCGGGCCGACATAGGCCACGCCGGACAGCTGCAAGAGCCCCTGCACGGAGCCGTCCTCGCCGTTTTCGCCGTGCAGGACGGGAAACACCACGTCGATACGCTCGCGCACCACACAGTCGCCCTCAAAGGTCAGCAGTCCTTGGCCGCGCACCGGCGAGAGCGCAACGCGGCGATTGAGCTCGCAATGCTGCCATTTTCCGCTGGGCAGGTCGGCATAATCCTCGCCGCCGTATAAGATCCAGTCGCCCGTCTTGGTAATCCCGACGGGGAAAATGTTGTATTTTTCTCGGTTCAGATTGTTCAGCACCGATTCTGCCGAGCGAAGCGACACCTCATGCTCCGGCGACATCCCGCCAAACAGCACACAAACACTGAGTTTTCTCACAATTCATTCCTCCGAACGATCGGCGCCGCGAGACCTCGCACGCCGGACATAGCTTAGCAACATATATTATATGAAAAATCTGCCATAAAAACAAGACCTATTTTCATAAACGCGTTTTTTTCGCTGGAAAAGTGCAGCAAGACGTGCTACAATATAATTTCAGCGCAGTCATTGCGAGGAAAGGATGTGCAGTGCAGTGAATATTTCTATGACTACCGCGGAGTTCCGCCAGCTCCTCGACTTGGTCTTTATCGGCAATTGGGTGCTCAATTCCACGCGCGGCGACGACCGCATCGACGAATACGATCAGATCGAAAGCAAGCTCTTCGGTCTGTGCAAGGGCACGGGACTGGCCGCGCTGGTGGACGAGGAGGCCGGCGTAATGCTGCCCTCCCGCGCGTTCTGCAAGGGCGGCATCATGGAGGCCATTGCCTACTACGAGGACAGCATTTTCTTTGATATCCTCGCCGATGAGCTGGCGCGCCGCGATATGGATTACCCCGAGATCACTCCCGAAAATCGCGACGAGCTATCCGCCGCGACCGACCGCTACCTCACCGAATTCGACGAAAACGGCGTAGAAAACCTCTACCTGGCCGGAATGGAATAAGAAAGCTGCAAGAAAAGAGCGTCCTGCGAGCGGCAGAGATAAAAGAAAAGCCCCTGCCGTCTGTGCTTCACAGACGGCAGGGGCAGCTTTTTCGGTTATTCGATGCTGATCGCTGTGCTTACGGGGGAATTCTTCAGGTCTTCCTTCGGAACAAGAACGGTCAGGACACCGGATTCGTATTTGGCCTTGACATCCTCGGCCTTGACGTCGCCGACATAGAAGCTGCGAGAGCAGGAGCCGGCGTAGCGCTCCTGACGCAGGACGCGACCCTTCCGATCCTCCTCGTCCTTATCCAGACCCTTTTCCGCGCTGATGGTCAGGTAACCGTCCTTGAGGTCAAGGGTAATCTCGTCCTTCTTGAAGCCGGGCAGGTCGACAGCAAGGCGATAAGCCTTTGCGTCATCCGTTTCGTGGATATCGGTCTTCATCAGGTTCCGGCTGTTCTTGCCAAACAGCGGATTGCGACCGCCAAAGAAATCGTGATCAAAGAAGCTATCAAACATGTTTTCACCATAGATTACGGGCAGCATAATTCATTCCTCCAATCAATTTTTTGGAGAGGCTACCGGCGCGGCAAGCCGCACCAAAAACACTTTCCAAAGCAAGCCCTTGCGCTGAACGTACAGAAGCTGTGCGGATCGCACAAATACGGTGCACCAAAATCGGATGCACTCTTGCGCGATGCGCTCCGGAACCAAGCCCGGCCGGAGACGCAACGGCGCTGCATCTGTATCTCCATGCGCTCTCTTACTTTCTGGCGCTATTATAAGCTTTTTCTCTTGTAGCGGCAAGAGACTGGTGGTATAATAAAAGAAAAGCAATTTGTGCTGTTTGCACAAGCTTGGGAGGAAGGGCATGGAAGATAGAATTCAAAGCGGCATCGGAGCGGAGACGCTTTTGGCGGAGTTTTTTGCGCAGGATGATCTGAAAAGCTTAGCAGCCGATGCCGGGACGCTGCTGGACTGCCCGCTGCTCGTGCTGGATGATACATTTCACGTTACAGCTCATCACCGACCGCTCGGGTTTTCGGATCCGTACTTTCAAGACGCCATCGCCCAAGGAGAGATCACCTATGAGGCGGGCGTGCTCATCCGCCGCAGCGAGGCGCTGTCGGCCGGGATGGCGGACTATGTGAGGGTGGAGGGCAGCGCTTACCGCCGCCGGTTTGCGCCGCTCGTCAGCTCCGGCGTCCGGCTCGGCTACCTAATCTGCGTGGATACGGACGGACATTTGCAGAAGATTTCGCCGGAGCTCTGGCAGATGGTGGAGCAGATTCTGGCAAAGCAGGCGTTTATCGAAGCCAGCCGACAGGACAAGCCCTTTGAGACGGCGGAGGATGTGCTGATGCACCTCCTTGACGGCGGCTTTTCCTCGGCACCGTATTTTCGGCTGCAGGCAGCCGGCACGTATCTGGCGGAGCTTCATCCGGCCGGCTTTGCGCTGATCGATCTGACGGCCTACCACAACGAGTATCTCGGAAAGCGCCGCCTGAAGAACGAGCTCGACGCGAGGTTTCCGCGGTCGCATGCTTTCCTGTATCGGGGCGATGTGTTCCTGTTTTTGCATGGGCGGGAGGAGCCGCGCGAGTTTTCCGCGCTGGCCGACGAGTTCGGGCTAAAGATCGTTCTGTCCGACGCGCCGGAGGATCTGTATGAGCTGCCGGCGCTCTACCGCACCGCGCGGGAGGCGCTGGAGCTGATGAGAGACGAGCGCTTCCACGGCGGAAGCGTCTGCGCGGTGGCGCGGCTGCGCACGCCGCTGCTGCTGAAAAGCTTGGAGGGGCGCCGCGATCTGGTCGCCAAGGAGCTCCGGACGCTCGCCGCACACGACCGAGAAAAGGGCACGCAGTACTGCGAAACGCTCTATCACTATCTGACCTGCTGCCGGTCGCTGAAGAAGACCTGCGATGCGCTCTTTGCGCACCGCAACACGGTGCTTTACCGCATTCGCAGGATGGAGGGCGATTTTGCCATCCCGCTGGCCGAGCCCGGCGCGCATGCCGACCTGCTGTTGGGCGTGTCGCTGCTGCTGTTTGAGGAAAAAGGCCCGGACTTCTTCCTGCGCACCGAAACAAAAAACGAAAGAGAGGAACCAGTGCAATGAAGGAAAACAGAAAGCTGCTGAAGGAAGTGCTCCACGATATCCGCCGCGATATGAGCGACGAGGAGGTACTGAATTTGCTGGCGGACAGCAAAATTTCGGTGCGTCCGGAAAGCGGAAGGGAGAAGGATACGCTCGGACAGCGCGCGGCGGATGCCATTGCGAAATTTGCCGGAAGCTGGGCCTTTATCTTCTCCTTTACGGGCGTGCTGATCCTGTGGATGGCCGTCAATGTCGTGCTGGCCGCAAACGCGTTTGACCCGTATCCGTTCATTCTGCTGAATCTGGTGCTCTCGTGCGTGGCGGCAATCCAAGCGCCGCTGATCATGATGAGCCAGAACCGGCAGGAGGAAAAGGATCGCCGCAGAGCGGAAAACGACTATAAGGTCAATCTGAAGACTGAGATCATGATCGAGGATCTTTACGACAAGGTCAATGCTATCCTTGCCAAGCAGAGCGCACTGGAAAAACGGTTGGCGGAGGACGGGAAGGAGCCTCCTGCGCACGAGGATAAGCCTTGAATGCAGCAGCCGCCCCGGTGGCTCCCAAACGGAGCTGCCGGGGCGGCTGCCTGTCAGCGTGTCGAGAAAGCCTTTTTGACCGTCTGCCGGGCTCATTCTACGGACTTCAGGGACTCGGCCATGGGGATGCGAGTGATTTTTTTGGAGAGGAGAAGGCACACCAGACCGCCGAGAAGGATGGTGATGGCAAAGGCCAGCGCGTAGCTCAGAGGGGCGACGCGGATGTTGAACGAGACAAGGTCGATGCGAATCTCGGAAATCACGTAATGATGCAGCGCCTTGCCCGCGGGGATGCCGACGAGTGCGCCGAGGACGGTCAGCAGGATGATCTCGCGGAAAACGTAGGTCAGCGTCTCGCTCGGGAAGAAGCCCAGCACCTTGACCGTCGCAATCTCGCGGACGCGCTCGGTGATGGAGATGTTGCAGAGGTTAAAGAGCACGACAAGCGCCAGCGCGCAGGCGGAGACGACGACCAGCGCGACGACGGCGTCCAGACTCTTCATGGTGTTGCCGACCATCTCGCGCAGGGCGTCGGTGACGGTGACGGCCGCGACGCGCCCTGCGTCGGAAAGCTCCGCGCCGAGAGCATAGGGGTCGTCCTGCGCTTGGACGAAGGCGGTGGTGAATTCACAGGCCTCGCCGAAGAGACTCTCGTAGGTCTCAACGGTGAGGAACGCGTAATGATACACGTAGTTATCACAGATATCGGTCACGGGGACCTCGACGGTTTTTGCGTCCGAGACGCGGAGGGAGAGCGTGTCGCCGACCTTGAGCCCCTGACTGTCTGCGAGGTGGCGGTCGATGACCGCGCCGGTCTGCGGGTAGGCAATCTCACGGTCGCCGTCGTGGAGACTGATGAGCGAGGAAATGTCGGCGTCGTCTGTTGCAAGTACCGTAACATTGCTGATGTTCTTCCCGCCGTAGGCCTCAAAGCTGCCGGTGTGGGCAAAGACGCAGCGCGCCATGGACGGAAACTGCGCGCGGAAGCTCTCCTGCTTGGCCGCATCCATCGGGACGGAGAAGGTCACGGCAATATCATAATGCGTCACGCCCTCGAATTGGTCGTCCACGACCGTGGAGATGGTATCGCGCAGGCCGAGACCGGTGACGATCAGTGCCGTGCAGCCGCCGATGCCGAGCAGCATCATGACAAGGCGCTTTTTGTAGCGGACAATATTGCGGATCGAGACCTTATACAGGAACGAGAAGCGATTCCAGAGGAACGGGATGCGTTCAAGCACAATGCGTTTGCCGGCCTTGGGCGCTTTGGGACGCATCAGGGCGGCGGGCATGCGCCGCAGCTCCGAGCGGCAGGTCAGATAGGTCACGCCCGCGGAGCAGACCATGGCCGCGACCAACGAAACCACCGCCAACAGCGGCTTGAAGACATATTCAAGCGGCGCAAAGTCGTATAGCATGGAATATCCGTTCCAGATGACCAGCGGGAACAGCCATGTGCCCACCGCAAAGCCGAATACGCACCCGAGCAGGGCGGCGCTGCCGGAATAGGACATGTAGCGCCATGCGATGCGCCCGTCGCTGTAGCCGATGGCCTTGAGCGTGCCGATCTGCGTGCGCTGCTCGTCGATCATGCGGGTCATGGTGGTCATGCACACCAGCGCGGCCACGGCGAAGAAGAACAGCGGAAAGATCTTGGCGACCTGATCGACGATCGAGGTGTCGTTCTGAAAGGAGACGTAGCCGCTGTTGGTGCTGCGGTCGAGAAGATAGACCGAGGGGTGCTCAAGCTTTTCCACCTCGATCTCGGCATCGTCGAGCTGCTTTTTGGCGTCGTTGAGCTCGGCCTCGGCGGCGGCGAACTGCTCCTGCGCCTCGGCGTAGCCGGCGTCATACTCAGCCTGACCGTCGCGCAGCCGCTGCTCGGCAGCGGCGATGGCCGCCTTGCCGTCGGTGATTTCCTTTTCGCCGTCGGCCAGCTGCTGGCGCGCCTCGTCCAGCTTGGCCTTGCTCTCGTCCAGCAGCGCCTGCTGCTCGGAAAGCTGGGCTTCGGCCTCGGCGCGCTTCTGATCGAGCTCGGCCTGCGCCGCGTCAAGCTGCGCCAGTCCGTCGACGAGCTGCAAATAGCCCTGATAGACCTCGGTTTTTTCAAATTCGGTCAGTACCAGCTTGGCTGCGTCGTAGAGCCCCTTGCACAGCAGGTACTCCGCCGAGCCCTCCTCCAGCCCGGCAAGACGGTCGGAAAGCTGAGCGAGGGTAATGACCAGCGCCTCGTGCTGAACCAGAATGCCGCTGTCGTTGATCTGCGCCATGGCATCGTCCAGCGGCTTGCGGGCCTCGTCGATGGAGGCCTGCGCCGCGTCGAGCTGCGCCAGCGCGTCGGCCTTGGCGGCTTCAAAGGCGGCCAGACCCTCGTCATACTGCGCCTGCCCGGCCTCAAGCTCGGCCTTGCCGTCCTCAAGCGCCTTTTCGGCCTCCTCCAGCTGCAGGCGGGAGGCGCTGAGCTGCGCTGCGCCGCTTTCCAGCTGCTGCTTTGCATCGGCCAGCTGCTGCTCGGCGGCGGCGCGCTCGGCCTCGTAGGTCGCGCGGCCGTCCTCATAGGCCTTTTGCGCGTCGGCCAGCTGGGCGCGGGCGTCGTCGATGATGCTGTCATAGCGCAGCGCAGCGCGCTTTTCCAGCAGCTCCTTCAGCGGCGCGGACATGGAGCTTACAGCGGCAGTGTATTCGTCGGAATAAAGCTCCAGCTCGTCGGCCTCCGCCACGGTGAGGTAGATCTCGGTAAAATAATCCGGCGCGAAGCTCTCTGCGGGCAGCAGGACAAAGCCGTTCAGTGAGCCGCCGCCGAGCGAGGTCGTGCCGCGGTCGACGCCGAGATAGAGCGGGCTTTCGCACCGCCCGACGATCGTCAGCTCCCGCACGGTAAAGGCATCGGCGAGGGAGGTCTTCGTGACGGTCAGCGTCTGGCCGAGGTCGGCGTCGGAAAAGCGGTTCGCGTCGGCAAGGCATTCGCCCGGCGCCTCCGGCATGCGGCCGCTGACGAGCTTGGGCGTGTTGACCTGCTGCGGGAGCGTCAGCGCCTTGAGCGTCAGCTCGCGCTCACCCGCGGCGGCGGTGAAGTCGACGCTGAAGCAGCCCTCCGCTGCCGAAATCGCCGGCATGTCGGAAAAAACGTCCACATCCTCCTGCGTCAGCCCGAGGGTGCTGAGGAGGCGGTAGTCGTAAAAATTCGTTTCGCGCAGGAAATCCTCGCCGGTGCGCAGCATGGACGGCTGCGCGGCCTTGAGCCCGGCAAAAAAGCCGATGCCCAGCGCCACGATGGCCAGAATCGCAAGATAGCGTCCCAGCGAGAGCTTGAGCTGGCGGAGGTTGCTTTTGCGCCATGCGCTGCCGGTCACCATTCGATGTCCTCCACGGGCGTGACCGTTTCGTTGCGCTCAACGCTCTGCACGCCGCCGTTGCGGAAGCGGACGACGCGGTCGGCCATGGCCGTCAGGGCGGAGTTGTGGGTGATAATGACGACGGTCATGCCGTTTTCACGGCTCTGCCGCTGGAGCAGGGCGAGGATCTGCTTGCCTGTGGCGTAGTCCAGCGCGCCGGTCGGCTCGTCGCACAGCAGAAGCTGCGGCCGCTTGGCCAGTGCGCGGGCGATGGCAACGCGCTGCTGCTCGCCGCCGGAAAGCTGTGCGGGAAAGTTTTTCATTCGCTCGCCGAGGCCGACCTCCTCCAGCACCTTCGCGGGCGGCAGGGGGTCCTTGACGATCTGCGAGGCCAGCTCCACATTTTCCAGCGCCGTCAGGTTGGGCATCAGGTTGTAGAACTGAAACACGAAGCCCACATCGCGCCGCCGGTACTCCGCCAGCTGGCGCGCGTTGAAGGCCGAAACCTCCCGGTCACCCATCCAGACCTTGCCGGAGGTAAGGGTGTCCATGCCGCCGAGGATGTTGAGCAGCGTCGTTTTGCCCGCGCCGGAGGGGCCAACAATGACGCAGATCTCGCCGCGCGCGATGGTGAACGTGGCATCCTGCAATGCGTGGACAGCGACGTCGCCGGTGCCGTAGCATTTTTCAACATTTTCAAAGCGAATAAAATCCATAGTGCTGATACTCCCGGAGCGATAATTACAGTATATAAAACAGTATACAAGGTTTTTCACTCGCGCGCAAGACCGGCCCTTGCTGCGGCGGAGGAAATTTACGAAAAGTTAAAAAAGCCCGCCCCGGCGCTGACCGGGGCGGGCTTTCCAGCGTGTCGAAAACCCTTTTTCGACACGCTGACAGACTGCAAAAAGCTCCGGAAGACAAGCAACTCACGCCCGTCGGCGTACAAGGGTACGGGGACGTTTGCGAGCGCCGCCTGCGGCGGATGCAGCGAGCAAAAAGGAGTGGCAGCGGTCAAAATTTGAAGCCGCCGTCAGCGCGGCGCACAAATTTTGGGCACCGCAACAGGGAGGGCGTGAGTTGCGCAGTAAGTCAAAATTCTTGCGAAGCAAGCTTTTTCTCGGGTTATAAAGTTCAGGATACTCTGTTTTTGCAAAACAAAACACAGAGAACAAAAATCCATTAAAATGGGAGCCGATTTTGACGGTTACGGACTTTTTTGACAGTCTGAAAAGCCCGCCCCGGCGCTGACCGGGGCGGGCTTTCCATCAGGTTTGAGCAGCGCCGTCGACAGAGATGACGGTGCCGGTGACGTAGCTGGCAAGGTCACTGGCAAGAAAGAGGAAGACATTGGCGACCTCCTCCGGCTCGCCGATGCGCCGCAGGGGGATCGGCGCGGAAATGCGTTCGACCAGCTCCGGCGGGAGAGCGGTAAGCATGTCCGTGCGCGTCACGCCGGGCGCGACGGCATTCACGCGGATGCCCGCCGGGCCAAGCTCACGCGCGAGGCTCTTGGTCAGGCCGTTGACGGCAAATTTGCTCGTCGGGTAGCCGACGCCGCTGGGCTGGCCGTAGAGGCTGACCATTGAGCTGGTGTTGATGATGCAGCCGTGCCCCGCTGCGCGCATGATCGGCTCGGCGGCCTTGCAGGCGTTGAAGACGGCGGTCACGTTCAGATCCATGATTTTTTGAAAATCCTCCGGCCGGTACTCGGCCAGCGGCTCACGCGCGGAAATTCCGGCGTTGTTGACCAGAATGTCCAGTCCACCGAAGGCGGCGTGCACGTCCTTTAGCGCCTGCGCAACTGCCGCATAGTCCGTCAGGTCAGGTGCGAGCCCTATCACCGGCCACGCCGCATTTTCCGCCTTCAGCGCGGAGAGCGCCTTGTCGACCGTCTCCATCCGACTGCCGAACAGCGCTACCTTCGCTCCGTTTTGCAGGAAGGTTCGGACAATCGCCAAACCAATTCCCCGCGTTCCGCCGGTTACAATTGCAGTTTTTCCGCGTAACATATGCATTCTCCTTATTTCTCCGATTTGGAAGCGCTGGCGGCCTTTGCCATCCGCGGCGACCCTGTGCGCGTCTTGCGCGCAAGACTGCTGTTATGGGTTGACGACGTTCTGCGGCGCACCGCTGAGGAAGGCGCGCAGGTTCTGCAGGGCAATGGCATGCAGACGGATGCGCGTCTCCCTCGGCGCCCACGCGATATGGGGCGTGAGGAAGCAGCGCGGCGCAGTGAGCAGCGGGTTTTGCGGGTCGATGGGCTCCTTGGAGACGACATCGGCACCGTAGTAGGCCAGCTTACCGCCCTGCAGGGCGGCGGCGACGGCAGCCTCATCGATCAGGCCGCCGCGTGCGGTATTGAGCAGGATGGCGCCGTCCTTCATGGAAGCGAGGGCGGCAGCGTCGATCATGTGGTAATTGTCCGCTGCCTGGGGGCAGTGGAGCGAGACAACGTCCGCGCGGCGCAGAAGCTCCGGCAGGGCGACGAACTCCGCACCCTCGGGGACGGACTTCGGGTGGCGCGCGGTAACAAGCAGGCGCATGCCGAAGGCCTGTGCGATCTTGCCGACGGTCTGGCCGATGGCGCCGTAGCCGACGATGCCCATGGTTTTGCCCAAAAGCTCGACGAGCGGGGTGTTCCAATAGCAGAAGATGGGCGCGGTTTGCCACTGGCCGGCATGGACGGAGGCATTATGTAAACCAACCTGCTGCGTGGCCTCAAGCAGGAGCGCCCAAGTCATCTGGGCGACGGCGTGGGTCGAGTAGCCGGGGACGTTGCAGACGGTGATGCCGTGGGCTGTGGCGGCGGCGAGATCGACGACGTTGAAGCCGGTAGCGAGAATGCCGATCATGCGCAGCTTGGGGCAGGCGGCGATGACCTCGGCGGTCATGGGGGCTTTGTTGATGAAGACGATCTCGGCATCACGGCTGCGCTCAATGATCTGGTCGGGCTCGGTATTGTCATAGACCGTCAAATCGCCAAGCTGCGCAAAGCCGTCCCAGTCAAGGTCATGCGGATTGGAGGCATAGCCCTCTAAAACGACGATTTTCATTACCAGAACCTCTTGCCGGCCTTGCGCTGCGTGACAACGTACCACGCAAAGAGCGCCAGCGGCAGGACAATGCTGAGCAGATTGACCCAGAGCGCGTCGATCTTGAAGACGAGCATATTCAGCAGGAAGAGACCGCCGATGATGATCATGCCGATGCCGAGCAGGACGGCGCGCGGGACAATGTAGAGGATGAAGCTGGGGGCATCCGTGCAGTCCTCGGGCTTGCAGTTGCCCGGATAGAGTAAGCCGTTCGGGAAAAGATAGCAGAGCTTTTTGAGCTTGAGCGCGGAATAGAGCGCATAGACGCCGCAGCCGAGCAGCATGACGACCATCAGCACGTCAAGCATCTGCACCATGTCCATGGGGTTGGCGGCAGTGCTCTCCGCGGCTTCGGTTGCGGCTTGTGTTACGGTCTCCGTGGCCGCCTCGAGCAGTAGGTTCCATCTCATTGGTTGAACCCTCCTTGTGTTTGGTTGCTTCGATTATAACAGGCGGCGGGGGACATTGCAAGAAATTTCCGAAATAATCTGCTTTTGCTTGTATTTGCAGACAGCGTGTGGTAAAATATGTTGAATTTATCGGAGAGATTGAAGGAGTAGAGAAATTATGTCAACCTTACGGCAGGAGATCGGCAGACGGCGTACCTTTGCCATCATCTCCCACCCGGACGCGGGCAAAACAACGCTGACCGAAAAGTTCCTGCTCTACGGCGGGGCGATCGCGCAGGCCGGCGCGGTCAAGGGAAAGAAAAATTCCCGTGCGGCCGTCTCGGACTGGATGGAGATCGAAAAGCAGCGCGGTATTTCCGTGACGAGCTCGGTCATGCAGTTTCAATATGAGGGCTTTTGCATCAACATTCTGGATACGCCGGGGCATCAGGACTTCTCGGAGGATACCTACCGCACGCTGATGGCGGCGGACTCGGCGGTCATGGTCATCGACGGCGCAAAGGGCGTCGAGCCGCAGACGCGGAAGCTCTTTAAGGTCTGCGCCATGCGGCATATTCCGATTTTTACTTTTATTAATAAGCTCGACCGCGAGACGAAGGACCCGTTCGATCTGCTCGACGAGCTGGAGCGGGAGCTTGGCATTGAAACCTACGCCGTCAACTGGCCGATCGGCTGCGGCAAGGAGTTTCAGGGCGTCTATGACCGGCAGAAGCGCCAGATCAACTTCTTTTCCGGCGTTTCGGGAAAGAAGCGCGCCGAACGGCTGGAGATCGCGCTGGACGACCCGGCGGTGGCTGAGCACATCGGCACGGCGCGGTGGCAGCAGCTGCGCGACGACGTGGAGCTGCTGGGCGCGGGACGCGAATTTGACATGGACGAGGTGCGCCGGGGCGAGCTGAGCCCGGTGTTTTTCGGATCGGCGCTGACAAATTTCGGCGTGGAGCCATTCTTGGAGGCGTTTTTGCAGATGACGCCGCCGCCGCTGTCGAGAGTTGCGGATTGCGGCGTGATCGATGCATTTTCCCCTGATTTTTCGGCATTTGTGTTCAAAATTCAGGCGAATATGAACAAGGCGCACCGCGACCGGCTGGCATTCATGCGCATCTGCTCGGGAAAATACGAGCGTGAGGCCGAGGTGTTCCATGTGCAGGGCAATAAAAAGCTGCGCCTGTCGCAGCCGCAGCAGCTGATGGCGCAGGAGCGCGAGATCATCGACGAGGCCTACGCCGGCGACATCATCGGCGTGTTCGATCCCGGTATTTTCTCCATCGGCGATACCATCACCGTGCCGGGCAAAAAGTTCCGGTTCGCGGGAATCCCGACGTTCGCGCCGGAGCATTTCTCCCGCGTCAGTCCCAAGGATACGATGAAGCGCAAGCAGTTCGTCAAGGGCACGGAGCAGATCGCGCAGGAGGGTGCAATCCAGATCTTCAAGCTGCCGAACACCGGTATGGAGGAGGTCATCGTCGGCGTTGTCGGCACGCTGCAATTTGACGTTTTTCGTTATAGAATGCTGTCGGAGTACGGCGTGGAGCTGCGGATGGAGGGACTGCCCTATGAGGTGCTGCGGTTCATCACGAAGAGTCCGTGCGAGGAGAGCGATTTGAATCTTTCGAGCGACGCGGAGCTGCTGGAGGATTACCGGGGGCACAAGCTGCTGGTATTTTCCAGCCCGTGGGCAATCGACTTTACCATTCGGCGAAACCCCGGTCTGGAGCTGCGGGAGACGCTGGAGGAGTAAGACAAATAAGAACGCCCGGCGTGCCTTTGCACGCCGGGCGCTTTCAGACTGTCAAAAAAGTCCGTAACCGTCAAAATCGGTTCACATTTTAATGGATTTTTGTTCTCTGTGTTTTGATTTGCAAAAACAGAGTATTCTGAACTTTATAACCCGAGAAAAAGCTTGCTTCGCAAGGATTTTGACTTACTGCGCAACTCACGCCCTACCGTACCCATGTACGCCGACGGGCGTGAGTTGCTTGTCTTCCGAACTTTTTTGCAGTCTGTCAGCGTGTCGAAAAGGGTTTTTCGACACGCTGAACGCCCGGCGTGCCTTTGCACGCCGGGCGCTTTGTGCGATGGGGGCTCCTGTGCCCTGCAGCATGATGGAGCAGGGACTGCGGAGCTTAGGCCAGAATGTAGACAGTGCAGGTACGGACGCCGAAATCCCAGCATTCGGCGAAGGTATCAAAGTACAGGTCGATGCGGTTGCCGATGATGGAGCCGCCGGTGTCCTCGGCGACGCAGTAGCCATAGACGTACTGGCCGTCATTGGAGACAATGTACATCTTTGTGCCAATGGGAATGACCTTCGGGTCGACGGCGATGGCGCCCACGCGGGCAACGGTGCCGCTGTAGGTATAGCCGGTGTAGCCCTCACAGGAGTAGGCGGTTGCAGTTACAGTTAAAACGTCGGTGTAGGTGTACGATGCGCCGGTAGAGGTGGTGATGGTGTTATCACTGATCTTTTCGGTCGAAACGGCGGGCTGCTGCTTCGGCTCTTCGGATTCATCCGCCGCGGGGACGGACTGCTGCGGGACGCGGTGCTCCGGCTCGTCGGGCTGCTTGCGCAGGGTACGGTCGGAGCTGCGGATGACCAGCCGGGTCACGGTATTGGTCGTGGTCTGTTCGTCAACGATCTCGCGGGAGACCTCGGCGCCGTTTTCGTAAACGACCTTGGCGGTATAGTGCACCACGCCGTTTACGCCGTCAACGAGCACCAGCTCGGTGTTCGGCTCCAGCTCGGGGTCTTCGAAGTAATTGGTCTGATAGGGGATAATCTCGTCGTATTCCTCGGTGACGGTCTTGCGATTGACGATCTCAAGCACCATGCCGTCGTGCGTGGGGCTGTCGGCCTCGCAGGACAGGACGTCGCCGTCGTGCAGCTCGATGCCCGCGCGCTGAAGCAGCGCGCCGACGGTCTCGCCGTAGGTGCCGATGACGCTTTCCTCGCCGCCGTGGATGACGGTTACCATCTGCATCCGCTGGATGTCGATGCGGCTGACGCCGTCATCGTATGTGGTAGTATAGGTATCCTCCTCGCTCAGCTCAATGCCTACTTCGTCGAGTACGACGTCGGGGTCTGTGCTGTAGGACTTATGAACGGTCACGAAATCACCGTCGGTGATGACGTAGCTGTTTTGTGCGAAAACCGACAGTGTCAGAATGGCCGCCAGGGCAGCGATCATTGCAACGATCGCCAGCAGGCGACGGGGCAGATGACGAAGCAGTCGTCTTCGTTTTTGTCTGTGCATCAGAGTAATTCCTCCTTTCCGTTGTGGTTGGTTTCAAGAGGTAAAACCATTGTTACTTTATTGTAACTGCGAGATAATTATAACATTTTTTTCTGATTTGTCAAGCTTTTTCGTATTTTTACTGTTTTTTACAAACTTTTCAATCCGTTATGTAAACGAGTTTTTATTCTATATGCACGGATTTTTCATCAAAAACGGCACAATATCTTGTGAAAAGGTTACAAAATAGTTAACATAATTTCCATAATCAGAAACCATTTGACAACCGCATAAAAACGTGCTATAGTAGCGTCAACAAAGAGGCTGAGACGGAGACGAGGACGGCTTTTTCCGGACAGAGAGGGAAGCACTTGGTGCAAGCTTCCTGCGGACGAACCGTTTTTCTACCACTCCCGAGCCGCTCCGCTGATATGTAGGCGGGGACGGGTGCGCCCGTTATCGCGCAAACGAGCGGCAGTGTCCGAATCGGCGGCGCTGCAAGCAGGGTGGAACCGTGGGATTTTTTCTCACCCCTGATTTTTTCAGGGGTGATTTTTTGTTGCCCCTAAGGAAAAAAGCAGTTCAAAAGAGGAGCGCAGCAAGGGAAAACGGAGCCGCCCGACTTCAGGCGAATTCGGAGCATTTCTTTGCACAACCCTTCTGTCACGGCTTCGCCGTGCCACCTCCCCTTGCACAGGGGAGGCTTTCGGGAGCGTTCCTGTTTTCGAGCTGCAAAGAACAACAGGAGGGAAGCATTATGTCCGAAGAAAATCTGTACACCTTTGAAAATGAAGCCTACCGTAAGACCTATTGGCACACCTGCTCCCATGTGATGGCGCAGGCAGTCAAGCGCCTGTATCCGCAGGTCAAGCTCGCCATCGGCCCGTCCATCGACAACGGCTGGTACTATGACTTTGACTCCGACTTCTCCTTTACACAGGAGCATCTGGACGCCATCGAGGCCGAGATGAAGAAGATCTGCAAGGAAAAGCTGCACCTTGTCCGCTCGGAAAAGCCGCGCGCCGAGGCCATTGCCTACATGGAAGAAAAGGGCGAGCCGTATAAGGTCGAGCTGATCAACGACCTGCCGGAGGATGCCGTGATCTCGTTCTATACGCAGGGCGAATTCACCGATCTGTGCGCCGGCCCGCATCTGGATTCCACCGGCCGCATCAAGGCCAACGCCTTCAAGCTGACGCAGTGCTGCGGCGCTTACTGGCGCGGCGATTCTAAGCGCAAAATGCTGCAAAGAATCTACGGCGTCGCCTTCCCGAAGAAGGAGGAGCTGGACGAGTACCTGCAGGCGCAGGAGGAGGCGCGCAAGCGCGACCACAACAAGCTCGGCCGCGAGCTGGAATTCTTCACCACCGTCGATGTCATCGGTCAGGGTCTGCCGATCCTGCTGCCGAAGGGCGCCCGCGTCGTGCAGCTGCTGCAGCGCTGGGTCGAGGACATCGAGCAGAAGAAGGGCTATCTGCTGACCAAGACGCCGCTCATGGCCAAGCGCGAGCTGTATAAAATTTCCGGTCACTGGGATCACTATCTGGACGGCATGTTTGTCCTCGGCGACCCGCACGACGAGACGAAGGAATGCTTCGCCCTGCGCCCGATGACCTGCCCGTTCCAGTATCAGGTCTATCTGAACCGCCAGCGCTCCTACCGCGACCTGCCGATGCGTCTGGGCGAGACCTCCACGCTGTTCCGCAACGAGGACTCCGGCGAGATGCACGGCCTGATCCGCGTGCGCCAGTTCACAATCTCCGAGGGTCACCTTGTCCTGCGCCCCGACCAGCTCGAGGAGGAGTTCAAGGGCTGCCTGGAGCTTGCCAAATATATGCTCGACACGGTCGGCATGCTTGACAAGTGCACCTTCCGCTTCTCGCAGTGGGATCCGGCCAACCCCAACAATAAATATGAGGGCACGGCGGAGCAGTGGAACCACGCGCAGAGCGTCATGGAGCGCATCCTGAACGACCTCGACGTCAACTACTCCATCGGCATTGACGAGGCTGCCTTCTACGGCCCGAAGCTGGACATTCAGTATAAGAACGTCTACGGCAAGGAGGACACCCTTGTTACCATCCAGATCGATATGCTGCTGGCCGAGCGCTTCGGCATGTACTATATCGATGAGAACGGCGAGAAGAAGCTGCCGTATATCATTCACCGCACCAGCCTCGGCTGCTATGAGCGGACGCTGGCCTACCTGATCGAGGAGTACGCCGGCGCGCTGCCGCTGTGGATGATGCCGACGCAGGTGCGCATTCTGCCGATTACCGACCGCGCGCATGACTATGCCAAGCAGCTCGAGCAGCGGCTGGGCGATTTGGGCATCCGCAGCGAGAGCGACCTGCGCAGTGAAAAGCTTGGCTACAAGATCCGCGAGGCGCAGCTGCAAAAGATTCCGTATATGCTCGTCATCGGCGACCGCGACATGGAAAACGGCACGGTCTCCGTCCGTACCCGCGGCGGCGTCGATCTCGGCGCAATGACGCCCGACGATTTCGAAGCCCGCTGCCTCAAGGAGATCGCCTCCAAGGACCGCAGCTTCTGATTCCGCATTGCGCGCGGCGGGCTGCCCTCAGCCCGCCGTGTGCAGGCACTTCCCCTCGGTGCGTAGGGGCCGATGCCCACATCGGCCCGCTGCCGGCACGATCGACAAGTGGCCGGTGGTTCGTGAGCAGCTTCAAAACCTCCCTCTGTGAGGGTAGCGAAGCGGCCTCGCGGTAGTGAATGACATGCCGGTGG
>CAKTZP010000024.1 GCA_934636045.1 uncultured Oscillospiraceae bacterium | reverse complement strand
CTGCCTGCATAAGATTGCCACGTCGCTTCGCTCCGACCGGCAAGCGGAGAGCCCGCATCCGCAAGGCTCCTTCGTCGCCAACGGCTGCGCCTTCGCAATGACATGCGGGGTAGTTTTTCGACACGCCAACGCCCTGATGCTGCACATCAGGGCGTGTTTTTTTGGAATTCAGGTGGTCTGCAGCTCCTCGGGAAGAATGGCAGGGAGCTCTTTGCAGAGGGCAGCGATATGGTGGAGGTCTTCAACGGCGTCGCTGCGCATGCCGCTGTTGAGCCATTCGATGATCAGACCGAAAAACTCGCACTGGATGAAGCGGATGGCCCGCGCACGCTCGGCCTCGTCGAGATGGTGCTCGGGGAAGACGGTGTCGACATAGGTCGTTACGGCATAGCTGCAGAGCTTGAGCAGCTCGCGGTCAAAAACGTCGCGGTTGACGGAATGGAAAATGTGATAAACCGCGCGCTTATTTTTGACGGCAAAGGAAAAAACGGCCTGAAAGCACTCCTCCAGCGAGTTGATGCGCGGATAGCGGGCAATGGTCTCTGCGGTGGCCTCCTCCACAATGCTTTCAAGCAGGGCGGGAATGTCCTGATAGTGATAATAAAAGGAGTTACGGTTGATGCCGCAGTCCTCGACGATGTCGCGCACGGTAATCTTGCTCATCGGCTTCTCGTTGAGCAGCTTCAAAAAGGATTCCTTGATCGCTTTTTTTGTAAAATTTGCCATCTCTTGACCTCCGTTGGAGCTGGTTTAGCGGCCGAACACCACAGCCATATTATAGCACAACGCGTGTCATTATGCAAGCGTCGGAAAAATGCGAAAGGATGTCGGGTTTTTCTCCGAAAATCCATTGACAAGACATGGTAAGGCTGGTAAAATAAGGACAGTGAAGAAGGGAGTGAACGTTATGCACCTGACAGAGGCGGAACGCAAGGTGATGGAGGTTCTGTGGGAACAGGACAATATGACCGCAAAGGATATCGCGGTGGAGCTGAAAAACCGGGTCGGCTGGAGCAAGACGACCTCTTATACGATGCTTTCCCGCTGCGAGGGCAAGCGGCTGCTGCATAGGCAGGAGCCTGCCTATCGGTGCAGCGCGGCCATTACCCGCGAACAGGCAGCGGAGTGGGAGACTGACGAGCTGCTGCAGAACAATTACCATGGCTCGGCGGATGTGCTTGTCGCTGCGCTGGTGGGGCAGAAGAAGCTGAGCCTTAAGCAGCTGAAGAAGCTTTATCAGCAGCTCAGCGAGCTGGAGGCAGCGGCGGAATGACGCTGTTACGAATGAGCCTGATCGGCGCAGGGATGATTGGCATGATCACCCTGCTGCGGCTGCTGCTGCAGCGGCGGGTGCACCGCAGTGTGTTCCTCACCCTGTGGGCGATCGCAGCACTGCGGCTGCTCGTGCCGGTGTTTATTCCCACGGGGGTGCAGATCGCGCTGCCCGCGCAGAGCGAGCAGAATTTTGCCGCGACGGCGGTGCGCTCGATTGTGCAGCCGACGGAGCTGACCCCGGTGCAGAGCAATGCGTCCCTGCTGCGCCTGCTGCCGTGGGTCTGGATGGCTGTGGCGGCGGCGCTCCTGATCGGCTTTGCCGTGTCGCATGTGCGGCTGCGTCGCTCCTTTCGCTTTTCTGTGCCGATGCCAGAGCAGGCGGGCGTTGCGGCAAATGTGCGCATGCTCGATGGGCTGGCCTCGCCGCTGACCTACGGCGTGCTCCGTCCGGTCATTCTGCTCCCGGCGGACTTTGACTGGCACGACGGGCAGAAGCTGACGCAGGTTCTGGCGCACGAGCGCACGCATATCCGCCACCGGGACGTCCTGTTTAAGGGACTGCTGCTGACGGTCTGCTGCGTGCACTGGTTCAATCCCGCGGTGTGGCTGATGCTGTATCTCGCGTCACAGGATATGGAAATGCGCTGCGACGCGGCGGTCGTCCGCGCGTTGGGAAAGGGCGGCAAGGTGCAATATGCCCGGACTCTGGTGGAAACCGAGCGAGACCGCACCTTTGGCGGCGTGCTGCAGACCGGCTTTTCCGTCAACAGCACGGCAAAGCGCTTGAAGGCACTGGCCAAGGCGAAGGTTCGCCCCGCGCTGAGCGTGATGCTCGGCATCGTGACGGTGGTCATGGCATGCATGGGCTTTTTGACGGTCAGCGCAGCGGCGGAAAAAGTCGATATTCCGCGTTTGACGACGAAGAAGATGACCGAGCCTGCCACACAGCAGGAGACGGCGAAGGAGGACAACCGGCCGGAGCAGACGCAGCCGGTGACGGCAGTCGAGAGGACGGAGGATAACGAGGCCGACGCCAGCGAGCCGACCGAGCCGGAGAGACCCGAGGAACCCGCAGACGCGGTGCACATCTCGGCGATCCCGTCGTCGGTGACGCCCGGAACAATGCTCTACGTGACGCTGACGGGGGATACGGCTGCGCGGCTGGTATCAGACCAGCCGTCGGTGCTGGCCATCGAGTGCTATTCCGAGGCCATAGACGGCACGCTGGAATACACGCTCTGCGCCTATGGCAGCGGCACGGCGAATCTTTATTGTGACAACGGCTCGGGCAGCATGCTTGTGGCGACGGTCACGGTGCAGGCCACGGCCGTGGACGAAGACCGGAAGGCGTCGTTCTTGGGCGAGGATTACCAGCCGCAGATCGACATCAATCCGAACAATGGCCCGGCGGGCGACCTGTCGTGGCTTCTCAACGGAGAGGAAGACACACCGTGAAACGTAGAATTCTTGCAGCGCTGCTGGTTTTGGCGGCGCTGCTTGCTTACCTGCCGACGGCGCACGCGGCAGGGGCGGAGCTGACCTATACGCTTGTGGACGGAAACGCGACGATCACGGGCGCGACCGGCGCGGTGACCGGTCAGCTCATCATCCCCGAGACGATCGACGGCTACACTGTGACGGCGGTTGCCGACGGCGCATTTGAAAACGAGCAGGGGCTGGTTTCCGTGATCGTTGAGGCAGGGCTGGAGCGTCTGGACGGCGCGTTCCGCGGCTGCAGCGGGCTTTCGGAGGCCGTTTTGCCGGAGGGACTGACGACGCTGCGCGGGACGTTTGCCGACTGTACGCAGCTCGGCGAGATCATGCTTCCGGCGAGCGTACGCTATCTGGGCAGCCGCACCTTTGCCAATACGGCGCTGACGGTGATCCGCCTGCCCGCAGGGCTGCGCGAGATCGGTACGGCGTGCTTTGCCGGCGCCGCGCTGCAGTCGGTGGAGCTGCCGGAGAGGCTTGAGCGCATTGACGAGCAGGCGTTTTTCGGCTTGGCTGACCAAATGCGCGTGCGCATTCCGGCGTCGGTCAAATACATCGGCCGTCTGGCGTTTCCCTGCCGCATCGAGGAGCTGCTCGTCTGCGGCACAACAACGAGCAGTGCAAACGAGCCGTTTTCCGGCGTGCAGACGGTCTATTGCCATCGCAGTGCGCCGATCGCGCGGGAAATCAAGGAGCCGACGCATCGGATCTATTTTGACGAATTGGACTATGACCCGGCGGCGTATCCGCTGCGTGCGGCCGGCGGGCTGCAATACCGGCGGATCGGTGACGAGGCGGTCGTGGTGCGCGGCCCGGGCGAAGGGGACGTGATTGTCCCGGAGACGCTGGACGGCGCGCCGGTGACGGCGCTGGAGCCGCTGTGCTTTTATGAAACGGGTCAAAAATACGGCACCGTGACCCTGCCAGATACGGTGCGGACGGTTGGGCGGCGCGCGGTCTGCGCCAAGCAGGCCAATGTGCCGCAGCAGCTGCGCGTGGCCGGGGACGGTGCGTTTGCGGAGACCCGGCTGACCGGCACGCCGCAGTTTTCGGCGCTGGTGCGCGCGGGTGCGGAGAGCTTCCTCGGCTGCGGACTGACGGAGGCGGTGTTCGGCACGGCGCTGCGCAGTCTCGGCGAGCGGGCATTTGCGCTGAACCAGCTGCGCGCGGTGACGCTGGCCGAGGGCGTGGAAACGCTGGGCGCGGAGGTGTTTGCATGGAACGCGGCGCTTTTGGAGCTGACCGTGCCCTCAACGGTGACGCAGTGCGAGGGTTGCCTGAAAAATTCGAGCGTCAGCCGCGTGCGCGGCTATCCGGACAGCCCGATGGAGGCTTACTGCAAACGGGAGGAGATCCCGTTTGTGAATCTCCTGACCGGAGAGGAGGGGCCGGGCGCGCGGGTCGTCATGCTCGACCACATTAAATATAAAATTTTCCCGTCCGGCAAGGCGTGGGTCGTCGGCGCGGAGGCGCAGTATCTGACCGGCGAGGTCGTTATCCCCGCGACGGTGGAGGGCGCGGCGGTCGAACGCATCTGTGACTCGGCGCTGGCGCGCTGTCCGGCAACGGCATTCCGTCTGCCCGAGACGCTGCGTCTTCTGGAGGATTGGGCGTTTTTGCAGTGCAGTGAGCTGACCTTCGTGGCTGTGCCGGAGGGGCTGGAGACCTTGCTCGGCACGCCGTTTGCGGGCTGCGAAAAGCTGCAGATGCTCTACCTGCCGCCGACCTTCCGGCGCAGCAGCACGGCCAACGCACACCTTTACGGTATCGAGGTGCTCCTCGGCTACGCCGGAACGGAGGCGGAGGAATTTGCTGCGGCGGAGGGACTGCGCTTCCTTGCGATTCCTGCAGGCGCGGAAACGGTGCAGAGCAAAAGCGGCGTCTTTGCGCGCAACGGCGCAGAGCTGACGGCGCTGTACGTCCGGCCGACCTATAGCGCGGGCGCGGCCTCCGCCGTTGTGCCGGACACGGTAGAGGGAAGACCGGTTACGCGGCTGGCTGCCGGCTCGATGGGGGATCCGGACAGCGCCGTGCTGGGCGAAAATGTGCGCGACGTGGAGCCCGGAGCATTTTTCACCGACGCTCAAACCGCAAGGCTGGCGCAGCTGGTCGTTCCGACGAGTGTGCGCTCCCTGCCGCCGAAGCTCTGCGGCGACGCACCGCTGACGATCTTCGGCACGACCGGCACCTACGCCGAGCAGTACGCAGCCGAAAACGGCTACCGCTTTTTGGATACGGCAACAACGCCCTTCCGCGATGTTGCGCGCGGTGCATGGTACCACGACGCGGTGCATTTTGTCTACTGGAACGGTGTGATGAACGGCGTTTCGGACACGGCCTTTGCACCGGACGCGACGACGACGCGCGCCATGGTGGCCAAGGTGCTGGCCAATCTGAGCGGCATCCGCGATTTTACTTGGTCGTATGGCTTCCGCGACGTGCCGGAGGACGCATGGTACGCCGGCGCGGTCAACTGGGGCGCGATGGTCGGCATCATCCAAGGCACGAGCAAGACGACCTTCTCGCCGGACGAGCCGGTGACGCGCGAGCAGCTGGCGACGTTTTTGTATCGCTTTGCGCGGGCGTGCGGCATGGACGTCACCGAGCGCGACGAGCTGATGGCCTATGACGACCGCGCGGCCGTTTCGCAGTATGCGCTCTCGGCGGTGCAGTGGGCGGTGGCCAGCGGGTTGATCCGCGGCACCGCCGCGCGGACGCTCAGCCCGGGCAGCTACGCCACGCGCGCAGAGATCGCGCAGATGCTGTCAAACTTTGTCCGCTTTGCAGGTCACAGCCGCAAAGCGTCACAGCAGCTGATGGCAAAGTAAAGAACATGGAAAAACACAGCAGCGCCGCGAGGTCAAGAAGACCTCGCGGCGTTCAGACTGCCAAAAAAGTCCGTAACCGTCAAAATCGGTTCCCATTTTAATGGATTTTTGTTCTCTGTGTTTTGTTTTGCAAAAACAGAGTATCCTGAACTTTATAACCCGAGAAAAAGCTTGCTTCGCAAGAATTTTGACTTACTGCGCAACTCACGCCCTAACGTACCTTTGTACGCCGACGGGCGTGAGTTGCTTGTCTTCCGAACTTTTTGCAGTCTGTCAGTGTGTCGAAAAGGGTTTTTCGACACACTGAGCGCCGCGAGGCCGGCTTGACCTCGCGGCGTTGCTATTTGCGCGGGCGGCGCAGGATAAAATATTATGTCAACCAATACGCCCCATCTCGGCGGAGACGGCGGCGGAGGCCTCCATCACGGCGCTGCGCATGGCGCGGACGCTCTCGGGATCGACGCCCGCCATACAGATGATGCCGATGGCATAGCGGCAGATGCCGCTGCGCTCGTAGATCGGCGCGGCCACGGAGCGCAGACCGACCTTGTATTCCTCCAGCTCCTCGGCGTAGCCCTGACTGCGCAGCTCTGCCAGCGAGCCGAGCAGAACGGCGGGATCGGTGACGGTGTTGGGCGTGTAGGGGTGCAGCGGCGTGCGGGTCAACAGCCGCTCGGCGTCCCGCGGCGGAAGGTTGGCAAGAATGACCTTGCCCTGCGACGTGCAATGCAGCGGCAGCCGCGTTCCGGCCTCCGAGGTGATGCGAAAGCCCGTGTGCGGCTCCTCGCAGATGGCCAGCAGCAGCTCGTCTCCGGACAGGCGGGCGAGGTAAGCGGACTCGTGGAAGCGGTCGACGATGCTTTGCAGATGGCGGCGGCTGATGGCGGGAACGTCCCAGCTCTGGTTGACGGCATTGCCGAGCTCAAACAGGTGATAGCCCAGCCGGTAGCGGCCGTCCGACGCGTTCTGCTCGACGACGCCGGAATCGAGCATCGATGCCAGCAGCCCGTGGATGGTGCTCTTGGCCCAGCCGGTCATTTTTTCCAGCTCGCTGAGCGACAGCGGGCGGTGCGCTGCCCAGAAGCAGTCGAGCAAATGCAGCGCCTTTTCAATGGCGTGAATTCTTCTTCCGCGATTTTCCATGGCGGCACCTCAGCGCAGGAAAATGCGCTTTCCGCCTTGATAGGGGCGGACGCGGCCGATGCGCTGCGCGGCAGGAACGGCGGGCAGCAGCTCTCGCTCCAGCGCGTCGGCGTCGGCGGGATCGACGGCGATCAGAAGACCGCCGGAGGTTTGCGGGTCATAGAGAATGTCCTGCACCGCGAGGGGAACGTTGCCGGGGTCGACGAAGGACTCGGCAAAGCTGCGGTTGCGGTAGACGCCCGCGGGCAGAATGCCCATGGCGGCAAGCTCCTGCGCCTCTGGCAGGAGGCAGAGCTTCTGTGTGTCGATCTCCAGCTCGGTGTCGCTGCCCTGCGCCATTTCCAGCGCGTGGCCGAGCAGGGCAAAGCCGGTCACGTCCGTGCAGGCGTGCACGCGGTAGCGCACCATGACGTCGCGTGCGCCCTTGTTGAGCGTGGTCATGAGCGTTTTGGCCAGTGTTTTGCCGTCCTCGGACAGCAGGTCGGCCTTGGCGGCGGTGGTGTAAACACCGATGCCGAGCGGCTTGGTCAAAAACAGCACGTCGCCGGGCTTGGCGCCGGAGTTGGTCAGGAGCCTTTCCGGATGGACAAAGCCCGTGACCGCGAGACCGTATTTCGGCTCGTCGTCGAGGATGCTGTGGCCGCCGGTGATGATGGCGCCCGCCTCGTAGACCTTGTCATAGCCGCCGCGCAGCAGGGCGTGGACGGCCTCCTTGGGCAGGGAGTCGGGAATGGCCATGATGTTCAGCGCCAACTTCGGCTCGCCGCCCATGGCGTAGACATCGGACAGCGCGTTCGTTGCGGCGATCTGGCCGAAGGTGTAGGGGTCGTCGTCGATGGGCGGGAAGAAGTCAACCGTCTGGACGAGCGCAAGCTCGTCGGAGACCCGGTAGACCGAGGCATCGTCGGATTTGTCGAAGCCGACAAGCAGGTTCGGATCATGGTGCACCTTGATGCCGTCGAGCAGCTTGGCCAGCACGCCAGCGCCGACCTTCGCGCCGCACCCGGCGCATTTTGCAAGCTTGGTCAGTTTAATTTCTTCCATTTTTACCCTCCGAAAAACGTAAAATTGCTTCCAAAACGCCGCCGCCGATGGCCAGCGCCTTGTCGGAAACGAGGTCGCAGTATTCGCGGACGCCGCGCGGGTCAACGTCGCCCGCCTTCATGCCGCGGAACACAGGCGTCCCGTCGGCGAGAATGCCGCGCAGCATGCCGTCGATCTGGCAGAGCATCGGCGCGTCGCCGACCGTGCCGGCCACGTCACCCTGCCGGACGGACGCGCCGATGTCCAGCAGCTGACGGAAAATGCCGTCCGCCGGGGCGCGCAGCACGCGCTCGCCCGCAAAGCCGCCGATGAGGCCGGGAATGTTGGTGTTCGGAATGGGCGAGCCATCCGTGATGACGCGGCCGAGCGTGTGGCCGCGCATGGTCTCCACACACGCGTGGCAGTCCACGCCCGCGGTAAAGCCGGGGCCGACGCCAATGACGCAGGGCGCATCGGTGATTTTGGTGCCGAGGTTGCGCTTAGCCAGAATGGCGTCGACGACTGCGTCGGGGCGCAAAACGGGGATGCACGCCGCCTCCGGGTCGGCGAGGACGGCGATTTCGTGGTTTTCCAGAATTTCCGGTACCGCGTCCGGCGTGGGCGCGAAGCGGGCGGTCACGTCCTCCACGCGCATGGCTTCAAACAAAATGGCCTGCGAGAAGCAGACGGTACGGCGGATGGCCGTCGGGCGCGGCAGGTCGGTCATCACCACGCGGAAGCCCGCGTGGTGCAGCCGCAGGGCGATACCGGATGCGAGGTCGCCCGCGCCGCGAATCAATACGAGCATAGCAGCTCCTCCTTTTTAAGTGCCGCGACTACCGTTGGGTAGGGCAGCAGGGCTTTTAATTCCAGCGCCGGGGCGAGCTGCCCCGGGAGGTCGGCTTGGTTGATCACGACGCGGTGCGTCAGCCCCTCGGCAATCAGCGCGGCGGCCACGGCCTGCGGCGTGGCAGTGTCGGTCTTGCCCGTCAGGGCGGTGAAGCGCTCGGGACGGTGCACGACCTCGGCAATCGGCCGGTTCAGGCCGGACGCGCCGACGACGGTGATGACCTGCGCCGTGTTTTCGGGCAAAACAGGCTCATGCGGTGCGTGCGCCTTGAGCGGCAGACGGCGGGAGCCGTCGGCCTCGACGAGCACATAGTCGGCCAGCGCTGCCAGCGCGGCAAAGCTCTGGCGCGGTGCGGCCAGCTTGCCGTTTTCACAGGGGGTGCCGACGACGCTAAGGCCGGAAACCGCCGCAACGGCTTCGCAATAGGGCAGCTCCTCCGGCCGCTGAATGTGCGTTGAGGTCGTGACGATAACGCGGCTCGTGCGCGAAAGCTCGCGCGCCAGAAGATACAGCAGCGTCGTCTTGCCGCCGCTGCCGATGATGGCGGTCACGCCGCGCGGGATTTGCAGCAAACGGGAAAAATCCACCCCTTTGGCCTCCCTTCGTGATTCTTCTAATAGAATAACACGCCGAACGCCGTTCGTCAACCGCGGACGGGAGGGATTTTGCGAAAAGCTGAGAAAAACGTTGACGCAGGGCGGGAAAAGCGTGTATAATACCCGTATGGAACAGAAATTCAGACCGGTACTGTCCGTGCGGATCTTTGGGGGCGAGGCCAAGTGCTTCGGCCCCGGCGTGGCGGAGCTGCTGCGCCGCGTGGAGGAGCATCATTCCCTCCGCGCCGCCGCCAATTCCATGTGCATGGCGTATTCCAAGGCATGGACGGTCATCAAAAATGCCGAAAACGCCCTCGGCTATCGACTTCTGGTTTCCTCGACCGGCGGCAAAAACGGAGGAGGTGCAACGCTCTCGCCTGAGGCAAAAAAACTCTTGACCGCTTATGAGGAATACTGCGCCCGGGTGCGCGCCTATGCCGCCGACGCCTTTCACGAGATATTCGACGGCGTAGTTTAGTCTGCCCAAAATCAAAACCCGCACAGCCAATTTCTTGGTTGTGCGGGTTTTTGGTTACCTATCGGCTCGCTGCCGGCAGGGGGCGGAGTGAATCGGGAAGAGTGAGTAAATTCGCCTTCGGCTGAGAGGGGGGGAATGACCCTTCCGTCACGGCTTCGCCGTGCCAGCTCCCCTTAGTAAGGGGAGCCGAGGCACTGCGGCGGATTAGGCGTCGACCTTGGGAAGCTTGGCGAGGCTTTGAGCAATTTCGGCATCGGTCGGGATCCGATCGGTCATCTGGCCGTCGTTGAATTTGGCATAGGCCTGAAGATCGAAGTAGCCCGTGCCGGTCAGACCGAAGACGATGGTCTTTTCCTCGCCGGTCTCCTTGCATTTGAGCGCCTCGTCGATGGCAACACGGATGGCGTGGCTGCTCTCCGGAGCGGGGAGAATACCCTCGATGCGGGCAAACTCCGTTGCGGCCGCAAAGACTGCCGTCTGCTCGACGCTGGTCGCTTCCAGATAGCCGTCGTGGTACAGCTGCGAGACGATGCCGCTCATGCCGTGGTAGCGCAGGCCGCCGGCGTGGTTCGGCGAGGGAATGAAGGAGCTGCCGAGCGTGTACATCTTTTGCAGCGGGCAGACCATGCCGGTATCGCAGAAATCGTAGGCATATTTGCCGCGCGTCAGGCTGGGGCAGGAGGCGGGCTCAACGGCGATGATGCGCATATCGGCCTCGCCGCGTAGCTTTTGGCGGACGAACGGGGCAATCAGGCCGCCGAGGTTGCTGCCGCCGCCGGCGCAGCCGATGACGATGTCGGGACGAATGCCATATTTGTCCATGGCGGCCTTGGTTTCCAGTCCGATGACGCTTTGGTGCAGCAGCACCTGCGACAGAACGCTGCCAAGGACATAGCGATAGCCGTCGAGGCTTGCGGCGGTTTCGACCGCCTCGGAGATCGCGCAGCCGAGCGAGCCGTTCGTACCGGGGAATTCCGCCAGCAGCTTGCGGCCGACCTCGGTCGTCTCGGACGGCGAGGGGGTGACGGACGCGCCGTAGGTGCGCATGACCTCGCGGCGGAAAGGCTTTTGCTCATAGGACACCTTGACCATAAAGACCTTGCAGTCCAGTCCAAGGTAAGAGCAGGCCATGGACAGTGCCGTGCCCCACTGCCCGGCGCCGGTCTCTGTGGTTACGCCCTTGAGGCCCTGCTTTTTGGCGTAGTAGGCCTGTGCAATGGCGGAGTTGAGCTTATGGCTGCCGGAGGTGTTGTTGCCCTCAAATTTGTAATAGATGTGCGCCGGGGTGCCGAGCTTTTCCTCCAAGCAATAGGCGCGCACCAGCGGCGACGGGCGATACATGCGGTAAAAATCGCGGATCTCCTGCGGGATGGGGATGAAGGCGGTGTCGTTGTCCAGCTCCTGCTCGGCAAGCTCGCGGCAGAACACCTGCGACAGCTCGTCGACCGTCAGCGGCTGGAGCGTAGCGGGGTTGAGCAGGGGGGCGGGCTTGTTCTTCATGTCCGCGCGGACGTTGTACCATGCCTTCGGCATTTCCGATTCTTCGAGATAGATTTTGTACGGGATTTCCATGGTGCGTTCTCCTTTCAATGGTTCGGGAGAGGAGATAAAGAAACTCCTGTCCCAGATTTTGCTGGGACAGGAGTGAAATAACATTCCTGCGGTGCCACCCGGCTTGGCGCTTTCGCGCCCACTCTTGCGCACTGTCATGCGCTGACCCTTGATAACGGAGCGCCCACTCCGTCTTGCCTACTTAATTCAGCTTGCCCTCCGATGCCCATTCAATACGCCCGTCCATACCGCACTCCCACCGCCGGCGGCTCTCTGTGATTTTCGCGGCGTATTTACTTACGCATCATCTTCGGTTTTCTGCATCTTAGCACATGGCAACGGATTTGTCAACAGGGTTTCGGAAAAAATTTTCGGAAAACTTGTTGCGCAGCCGCAGCGGATGTGCTACTATTATGATATTAAGGTAGGCGCGGCTACTCCACAAAAATAGCCGTGAGCCGCCAAGAAAGGAGAACGCTTTTTTCCGCAGGACCTGCGGTGCAGCAGTGTGGAGACCTGCTGTAAGGCGTGCCGCTCCCAAGCGGGCGGGCGCGAGGAACGGGCAAGCGGAGGCTCCCGTTTCATGGTCGGTTGCATGGCAAGTGTAACACTGAAAAACATCAAGAAGATCTACCCGAACACAGAGAAGAAAAAGAAGAAGAAAAAGGGCGAGCCTGAGGAGCGCAAGGCCAATCTTCAGATCACTGACGAGGGCGTCGTTGCGGTGCAGGAATTCTCGCTGGACATCAAGGACCGCGAGTTTATCGTGCTGGTCGGCCCGTCCGGCTGCGGCAAGTCCACGACCCTGCGCATGATCGCCGGTCTGGAGGAGATCACCGACGGTGAGCTGTACATCGGCGACCGGCTGGTCAACGACGTTGCGCCGAAGGATCGCGACATCGCCATGGTCTTCCAGAACTATGCCCTTTATCCGCATATGACGGTCTATGAGAACATGGCCTTCTCCCTGAAGCTGAAAAAGGTTCCGAAGGACGAGATTCAGCGCAAGGTCATGGAGGCGGCGGAGATCCTCGGCATTACCGAGTACCTCGACCGTAAGCCGAAGGCGCTTTCCGGCGGCCAGCGGCAGCGCGTGGCCATCGGCCGTGCCATCGTCCGCAATCCGCAGGTGCTGCTGATGGACGAGCCGCTGTCGAACCTCGACGCTAAGCTGCGCAACCAAATGCGCGCGGAGCTCATCAAGCTGCGTTCGAGAATCAATACTACCTTTATCTATGTTACCCACGACCAGACCGAGGCCATGACGCTCGGCGACCGCATCGTGATCATGCGCGACGGCTTCATCCAGCAGATCGGCACGCCGCAGGAGGTCTTTAACCATCCGCTGAACCTGTTCGTCGCGGGCTTTATCGGCACGCCGCAGATGAACTTCTTCCGCGATGCAAGACTTGTCAAGCAGGACGGAAAATACGCCGTGGAGCTGCTGGGCAAGACCTTTGTTCTCGGCGAGGAGCAGCAGAAGAAGCTGCTGGCCTCCGGCCGCAGTGAAGGCACGGTCATCCTCGGCATCCGCCCGGTGCATCTGCACATTGACGAAAACGGCATCCCGGCCACGGTGGACGTTTCGGAAATGATGGGCAGTGAGCTGCACCTGCATATGACGGCGGGCGGACAGGACGTCGTTGCCGTCATTCCGACGGCATGCTTGGACTTTGTCACCGTTCAAGGCGGCAAGCAGATCGGCTTTTCCTTCGACCCGTCTCTGGTTCACCTCTTCGACCCTGAGACGGAGCAGAATTTGATTTGACACACGAAAAACCTCCGCAGCGCAGGCTGCGGAGGTTTTTGCGTGCAGGGAAACCTTCAGCTGCGATTTGAGCGAAAGGTTTACAATAAATTTAATTTCTACACATTTGGGCAAAGGTTATAAACAGCTTGCACAGGGTTGTGCACAAGGGGAAAGGGCTGTGTTTTCAGCGTTTTCGCTTTTTCGACACAAAAATGGCGATTGCGACAAATGAATTTCTTTCGCAGATGAAAGAGAAAAAATGGTTTACATAATGCTAAAACGGTGGGATTTTTGACGTACTGTGACAAGACTTGAAAATGCAGGATGCGACAAAGCACCCTGCATTTCGCGGTTTTTCAAAGCGTTTCGCCCTCCATCGACTTGGTGGCGTAGGCGTTGAGCGTTTGGTCAGCAATGTTACCGGCCAAGTATTCATAATAGCCCTGCGCGCCGATCATGGCGCCGTTGTCGCCGCAGAGGCTGAGCGGCGGCAGGCACAGGCGGACGCCGCGGCGCTCGCATTCGCGCGTCAGATCGCCGCGGATGCGGCTGTTGGCAGCCACGCCGCCGGCCACGGCGAGCGTCCGGTAGCCGGTCCGGTCAAGCGCCAGCATGGTGCGCGGGACGAGCATTTCGCTGACCGCGCGGGAAAAGCTGGCGCACAGGTCGGGGACGTTGACCTCCTCGCCCTTCTGTCGCGTGTTGTGGATCAGGTTGACCGCTGCGGTCTTTAAGCCCGAAAAGGACATATCCAGCGGGTTGCCGCTGAGCTTGGTGTGCGGCAGGGGATAGCGCGTTTCGTCGCCGCTGTGCGCCGCGCGGTCGAGCGCCGCGCCGCCGGGATAGGGCATATCCAGCAGGCGCGCGACCTTGTCAAAGCTCTCGCCTGCCGCATCGTCGCGCGTGGAGCCGAGAATTTCCATCCTTGTGTAGTCCCGCACGTCGACGAGCATCGTGTGCCCGCCGGAGACGACGAGGCAAAGAAACGGGGGCTTCAGGTCGGGGTAGGCGATGTAATTGGCGGCGATGTGGCCGCGGATATGGTGGACGGGGACGAGGGGTACGCCGAGCGCCAGCGCTGCGGCCTTGGCAAAGTTCACGCCGACCAGCAGCGCGCCGATCAGGCCGGGGGCATAGGTAACGGCAATGGCGTCGATATCGCGCCGGGTGACGCCCGCGTCGCGCAGCGCCTCGTCGGCCAGCGCGTAGATGGCTTCGATATGCTTGCGCGAGGCGATTTCCGGCACGACGCCGCCGTAGAGGCGGTGCAGCGCGACCTGTGAGGCGATGCGGTCGGTCAAGACCTCGCGGCCGTCGCGCACGAGCGCTACGGCGGTTTCGTCGCAGGAGGATTCCACCGATAGAATCAGCATGGGAACAGCTCCTTTCTGAGGATGAGGGCGTCCTCAACGGGGTTTACATAATATTCTTTTCGCCGGCCGATTTCCTCGAAGCCGAGGGCGGCGTAGAGCGCCCGCGCCGGGACGTTGGTGGGGCGTACCTCTAAGAAGACGCGCTCGATGCCGTGCCTGTGCAAGGCATCCAGCAGCGCCTGCAGCAGCTGCCGCCCGAGACCCTGCCGCCGCGCGTCGGGCGCAACGGCAAGGTTCAGGATATCACAGTCCGGCGGGACGGACTGTGAGCCGATATAGCCCTGAATCCTGCCGTCCGTTTCGGCAACCAACCAGAGACTCAGCTCATTTTCCAGCTCACCGGCGACGGAGCCCTCGCTCCACGGATCGGAGAAGCACAGCCGCTCCAGTGCGGCGATCTGCGGAACGTCCGCGGGGAGCATGCTACGAATGGTCATTTTGCTGCATACCAGCTTTCTCCCATTTTTGCCTCGGCCACGAGGGGCACGTCGAGCTGCACGGCCTGCTCCATCTCGCGGGTGACCAGCTCCATCACGCGCGGCGCCTCAAAGGCGAGGCACTCGACGATCAGCTCGTCGTGCACCTGCAGCACCAGCCGCGCCTGCAGCGCCTCGGTCTCCAGCGCGCGGAAGACGCGCACCATGGCCAGCTTGATGATGTCTGCGGCGGTGCCCTGAATGGGCGTGTTGAGCGCGATGCGCTCCGCGCCGGAGCGGACGTTAAAATTGGTGCTCTTGATCTCCGGAATATACCGGCGACGGCGGAACAGTGTTTCCACATAGCCCTGTGTCCGCGCGGTTTCCACGATGTCGTGCATATAATCGCGCACGCCAGGGTATTTGCGCAGATAGCTTTCGATATAGGCCTTGGCCTCATAGCGCGACACGCCGATGTCCTGCGCCAGAGAAAACTCCGAAATGCCGTAGACGATGCCGAAATTGACGGCCTTGGCGTTGCGGCGCATGAGCGGCGTGACCTCGCTGAGCGGGACGCCGAAGACCTGCGAGGCGGTGACGGCGTGGAAGTCCTCACCCGAGCGGAAGGCGTCCTGCATTGCCTTATCTCCGGCGATGTGCGCCAGCACGCGCAGCTCGATCTGACTGTAGTCCGCGTCGACGAGGACGAAGCCCTCGCGCGGGACAAACATTTTGCGGATCTCACTGCCGAGCTCCGTGCGGACAGGAATATTTTGCAGATTCGGGTCGGTCGAGGACAGGCGGCCGGTGGCGGTGACGGTGTTTTGGAAGGTCGTGTGGATGCGCCCGTCGTCCGCAATGACCTTTTGCAGACCCTCGGCATAGGTCGAGTTCAGCTTGGTCAGCATGCGGTAGTCCATGATGGCGGGGATGATGGGGTGCCTGTCGCGCAGCTGCGCCAGCACGTCGGCGTTGGTGGAATAGCCGCTTTTCGTCTTTTTGACCGGGGGCAGACCGAGCTGCTCAAACAGCACTGCGCCGAGCTGCTTGGTGGAATTGATGTTAAATTCGCCGCCTGCCGCATCAAAAATGATGCGCTCACAGTCGGCAATGCGCGCCGAGAGCATCTGTCCGAAGTCGTGCAGCGCGGTGCGGTCGACAAGGATGCCGTCGTGCTCCATCTGCGCCAGCACGCGGCAGAGGGGGAGCTCGATGCGCGCAAAGAGCGTTTGCATATTTTCCTCGCGGAGCTTGACCGAAAACAGGTCGTAAAGCCCGGCGATACACGCGGCCTGTGTGCTGAGGGAGACCTCCGCGGGGCATTCCGCCGGCAGCGTGGGAACAAAGTGCAGGTAGTCCTGCGTCAGCTGCGAAAGCTCATATTTGCCGCGGGTGGCATCGAGCAGATAGGCGGCGACGGCCGTGTCGAATACAAAGCCGTCGGCGTCAAGCCCGAGCGCGAACAGGCGGCGCAGCAGGGGCTTGACATCGTGCGCGGCCTTGGGGCAGGCGGCGGCAAACAGGCGGCGCAGCAGCGGCAGATAGGCCTCGCCCAGCGCGGCGCGGCGCAGAACATAGGTCTGCGTGTCCGCATTTTTCGACTGCGGGGTGACGGCAACGGTGTCAAGCGCGGCGTCCGCCGCAAGGAAGAGCAGCGCGCCGGAAAAGAGCGGCTCTGCCTGCTCTGCTGCGGTGACCTCGATGACGGTGCAGGTGCCGGAAGCGGCTTCGGCCTGCGCCGGCTCATCCTCCGACGGCTCAAGCGCCGCGCCGCGCAGACCGTATTTGTCGATCAGCTTCTGGAATTCCAGCAGGACAAACAGGTCGTGCAGCTCCCGGCGCTTCGGCGGGCGGACGAGGTTTGCCTCGGGGGTGAAGTTCTCAATGGGTGCGTCGGTGCGGATGGTGGCAAGCTCATAGGAAAGATAGGCGGCGTCCCGGCCGTTTTGCAGCTTTTCAAAAAGCTTGCCCTTCATATTCTGCGGCGTGAGATTTTCATAGACGCCGTCGAGCGTGCCGAAGCGGTGCAGCAGGTCGGAGGCGGTCTTCGGGCCGACGCCGGCAACGCCGGGAATATTGTCGGAGCTGTCGCCCATGAGCGCCTTGAGATCGATCAGGCGCCGCGGCTCGAGGCCGTATTCCTGCCGGAAGACCTCGGGAGTATAGTTGACGGCGAGCGTCTGGCCGCCCTGCGAACGGACGAGCTTGACGGTAACATGGTCATTTACAAGCTGTAGGCTGTCGCGGTCGCCGGTCAGAATGACGCAGTCCCAGCCGGCCTCGTCGCAGTCGCGCGCGACGGTGCCGATGACGTCGTCGGCCTCCCAGCCCTGACATTCGTAGATGGGGATGTTCATGGCGCGCAGAACGTCCTTCATAACCGGCATCTGCATGGCAAGCTCGTCTGGCATTCCGTGGCGCGTGGCCTTGTAGCCGTCGTATTTCAGGTGGCGGAAGGTCGGGCCGTGCAGGTCGAAGGCGACGCACAGCGCGTCCGGCGCCTCCTCGCGGCGCATGCGCTCCAAAATGTTCAGAAAGCCGAAAATGGCGTTTGTGAACAGCCCGTCGCGGGTGGTCAGGGGATGGACGCCGTAAAATGCGCGGTTGATGACGCTGTTGCCGTCCAAAATCATCAGCTTCATGCGGGTTCCTCCGTTGCTTTTTTAAATACGCTTCCAGCTTGTGCCCTGCGGGGTGTCGATGATCTCAATGCCGCGGGCCTTCAGCTCGTCGCGGATACGGTCGGCCTCGGCCCAGTTCTTTTCCTTCTTCGCGGCGGTGCGGGCGGCGACGAGGGCGTCGATCTCGGGGTCGTGCTCCTGCTTGGGCTGGGCGTCGCGGACGCGCTGCGCCGCCTGCAGCAGGTTCAGGCCGAGCACCTTATCGAAATCGGCCAGCGCGGCCAGCTTGGTGGCGTCGTTGGTTTTGGCCTTGAGCACGTCATAAACGGCGGTGACGGCCAGCGAGGTGTTGAGGTCGCCGTTGAGTGCGGAAACGAAGCGCTCCCGGAGCGCGGCAAGGGCGGCCTCGTCCACGGGTGCGGTATCCTCGGGGTTCAGTGCGGCGATCTTTGCAATCAGCTTTTCATAGGTGACGGCGGCGTTGTCGAGATTCTCCCACGAGAAGACGAGATTGCGCCGATAATGGCTTTGCAGACAGAACAGACGGTAGACCAGCGGGTCGTAGCCCTTTTCCTCGAGCAGCGAAACGGTCAGAAATTCGCCCTTGGACTTGGACATTTTGCCGGTTTCCGTGTTGAGGTGGTGCACATGGAACCAGTAGTTGCACCACTTATGGCCGAGATAGGCCTCGGATTGTGCAATCTCGTTCGTGTGGTGCGGGAAGGCATTGTCGATGCCGCCGCAGTGGATGTCGAGGTCTTCACCGAGGTGCTTCATGCTGATGCCGGAGCACTCGATGTGCCAGCCGGGGTAGCCGACGCCCCACGGGGAGTCCCACTTGAGCGCCTGATCCTCAAATTTCGATTTTGTGAACCAGAGGACAAAGTCGTTTTTGTTGCGCTTGTTGACGTCCTCCTCCACGCCCTCACGGACGCCGACCTCGAGGTCCTCCTCCTTGTGGTCGTTGAAGACGTAGTATTTTTCCAGCTTGGACGTGTCGAAATACACATTGCCGCCGGCAAGATAGGCATAGCCCTTGGCAAGCAGAGTCTCAATGATGTGGATATACTCGGCAATGCAGTTGGTGGCCGGCTCGACGACGTCAGGGCGCTTGATGTTGAGCTTATCGCAGTCGGAGAAGAACGCGTCGGTGTAGTATTTTGCGATCTCCATGACGGATTTATGCTCGCGCTTGGCGCCCTTGAGCATTTTGTCCTCGCCGGTGTCTGCGTCGGAGGCGAGGTGGCCGACGTCGGTGATGTTCATGACGCGGCGGACGTTGTAGCCGAGGTAGCGCAGGCTCTTTTCCAGCACGTCCTCCATGATATAGCTGCGCAGGTTGCCGATGTGGGCATAGTGGTAGACCGTCGGGCCGCAGGTGTACATTTTGACGATATCGGGATGGTTGGGGACAAAGAGCTCCTTTTTGTGAGATAAAGAATTGTAAAGATACATTTATTTTTCCTCCAATTGTTTTTCCAGTTGTTCGATGCGCTCCAAAAGGTGGTCCAATTCGGCGCGGATGGGGTCAGGCGTGTGAATATGGTCGAGCTTTTCGCCGTTGATGCGCACGATGCGGCCGGGAACGCCGACGACGGTGGAATTCGGCGGGACCTCGTTGAGCACCACGGCGTTGGCGGCGATGCGCGCGTTATCGCCGACCTTGAACGGGCCGAGCACCTTTGCGCCGCTGCCGATCATGACGTTGTTGCCGAGGGTGGGGTGCCGCTTTTCGCGCTGTGCACCCGTGCCGCCGAGGGTCACGCCCTGATACAGCAGGCAGTCGTCGCCGATCTCGGCCGTCGCGCCGATGACGATGCCGGTGCCGTGGTCTATGACGAGGCGGCGGCCGATGGTGGCGGCGGGGTGGATCTCCACACCCGTCTGGCGCTTGGCAAGCTGCGAGAGCCAGCGAGCCAAAAAGCGCAGACGGTGCAGATAGAGCCAGTGCGCAATGCGGTAGTAGATCTCTGCGTGCAGGCCGTTATACAGCCAGAAGACCTCCAGCTTGCTCCGCGCTGCCGGGTCATTGCGCTGATAGGCCTCGATGGTTTCCTTTAAATGCAATGCAATCAACTCCAATTTGCGGGTTCCATGGTTCGACTTGAGAATCCGGGAAGCGCTGAATAAATAAACCCGCCTCTGGTCATGCCAGAGGCGGGCAGCTTTCATCACATACTCGCGGTTCCACTCTGATTTCTTACTTCTGCCTTCACGCGGCAAACGGGGTCTCCCCTCGCTCACGAATGCACTTCACAGGCGCGGCGCCGCTCCCGCTTCCAGCCAATGACGGGAGCTCTCTGCTGCGCATGGCAGCCTGCTACTCTTTTCGGTCAACGCGATATTAGGTTGGCGGAATCACTGATGCAACCTCCTTCGGCGCACGCCGAATCTTTTTTGCCGACTTTTCGGTTCGAAAACTTGAAATACACAAAGTATTCCTGCGTTTTCAAACCTCAATTCGACAAAAAATCTTTCGGTGTGTGTTCTCGACGGTTACATCAGTGCTTCCTTTAAGCTTCACTACTACTATAGTATCAGCTTTTCCCGGAGGTGTCAAGAAAATTCCTTACAGCTCGCAGTTG
>CAKTZP010000023.1 GCA_934636045.1 uncultured Oscillospiraceae bacterium | reverse complement strand
GAACAATGCAGCGGAAATTGCGCCTCCTGCGGCGAAAGCTGCGCAGACCGCAAGCCCGAGAGCCTCTTGGCCGAGCTGAACAAAAAATCGAAGGTCGGCAAGGTCATTGCCGTCGTTTCCGGCAAGGGCGGCGTCGGGAAGAGCACCGTCACCTCCATGCTGGCCACGGCCGTCCAGCGCACCGGCAAGCGCGCGGCCATTCTTGATGCCGATATCACCGGCCCGTCGATCCCGAAGGCCTTTGGCGTGTGCGAATGCGCCGGAGCCAATGAGGAGGGAATTTCTCCCGCTGTGAGCAAGAGCGGCATTCAGATCATGTCCATCAACCTGCTGCTCGACCACGAGGACGACCCCGTGCTCTGGCGCGGTCCGATCATCGCCGGTGCGGTCAAGCAGTTCTGGACGGACGTGATCTGGAATGACGTGGACTATATGTTCGTGGACATGCCTCCCGGAACGGGCGATGTGCCGCTGACGGTCTTCCAGTCCCTGCCGATTGACGGCATTATCATCGTTACCTCGCCGCAGGAGCTGGTATCCATGATCGTCTCCAAGGCCGTGAAGATGGCCAACATGATGCACGTGCCGGTTCTCGGCATCGTGGAAAACTACAGCTACTTCCGCTGCCCGGACTGCGGCAAGCGCCATCGCCTGTTCGGCGAGAGCCACCTGCCGCAAATCGCCGCGGAGTATCATCTCCCCGTGCTGGCGCAGCTGCCGATCGACCCGGCCGTAGCCGCCGCGTGCGACACCGGCCGCGCCGAGGAGCTGAGCACCGACGAGCTCGCCGCCGCCGTTGCGGCTGTCACGGCATAAAAATTTTTTCTAATTTTTCAAAAAAACATGGAACGGACGGAGCAAAATTCCGTCGATATGGTCAGTTGAAGCTTTTGGTGCGATTCGCACAAAAAGAATAATCGCTATTTTGGAGGAATGTGCAGATGAAAAAGATTACGATAGCCCTTGCGCTGCTGCTGGTGCTGGGACTTCTCGCGGGCTGCGGTCCGGACGCTTCGGCGGTTTATGTCCAGTCCGTGTCGGATATCACCGGGTATGGCGCGCTGGGCGAGTATAATACCTGCGCCGGCGTCGTTGTTGCCGGAAACGAGGTCAAAATCGAAAAGGACGCAAACCGCAAGATCGTAGAGGTCAAGGTCGAGGTCGGCCAGTCTGTTAAGGAGGGCGACGTCCTGTTTGTCTACGATACCGACGAGATCAAGCTCTCACTGGACAAGGCGAAGCTCGAGATCGAGCAGCTGAAAAACAGCCTGACCGACTATGACAACCAGATCGCCCAGCTGCAAAAGGAAAAGGCAAATGCCGGCTCCTCCGAGCAGCTCGGCTATACTGTGCAGATTCAGGCACTTCAGGCGGATAAGCGCGAGGCGGAGTATAACATCACCGTCAAGGAGCGCGAGCTGGAAACCCTGAAGAACACCGACATCAGCGGCGAGGTCAAGGCGACCATCAGCGGCGAGGTCAAGTCCATCAACGAAAACGGCGGCACCGACAATATGACCGGTCAGCCGCTGCCGTATATGACGCTCGTCGAGTCCGGCGCATACCGCGTCAAGGGCAAGATCAACGAATTGAACCGCGACCAGTTCTCCATCGGGCAGACGGTCACTCTGCGCTCCCGCGCGGATGCCACCCAGACGTGGACGGGCGTGATCGCCAGTGTCGATGCCAGCCCCGAGGGGAATAGCAACAATAATAATTATATGTACGACGGCGGCAGCTCGGACGAATACACCAGCTCCAGCAGCTACCCGTTCTACATTAAGCTGGATAATTCCGACAACCTCGTGCTCGGGCAGCATGTCTACATTGAGCCTGAGCAGTCGGACGACAGCACTGGCGGCGGCTTCTGGCTGGATGCCTCCTATGTTGTGGAAAATGAGGACGGCACCTGCTACGTCTGGGCGGCGAGCAGCCGCGATAAGCTCGAAAAGCGGAGCATTACCGTGAGCGAAAAGGACGAGATGTTCTATCGCTATCTTGTCACCGGCGGCCTGACCCTTGACGACCGTATTGCCATCCCCGACGACACCCTCACCGAGGGCCTGCCCGTCACCGACGAAATGCCCGAGCCGAGCGAGGACGACGGTGTTGACGACGGCGGTACCGACGACGGCGGTATCGACGACGGCGGCTTTGATAACGGCGGCGTGGTCGACGGCGGTATGGACGGCGGCATCAGCGGCGATTATGCTGACGGCGGCCTCGACTCCGGCCTGATCGAGGGCGGCATGGAAAACGACGGCATCGACGAGGTCGGTGTGATCGACAGCATCCCGGAGGAAAATACGGAAGGTGCGGAAACGCAGCCCGTGGAAGGAGAAGGCTGATGCTGGTTGAAATGAACAACATCTGCAAGGATTATCCGCAGGGGCACGACACCGTTCGCGTCCTGAAGGACGTCTGTCTGCAGGTCGAGGAGGGGGACTATCTGGCCATCATGGGTCCCTCCGGCTCGGGCAAGACGACGCTGATGAATCTCATCGGCTGCCTCGATGTCCCGACCAGCGGCGAATACCGCCTCGACGGCGAGCTTTTGGCCAACGCGACCTCGAACCATCTGGCCGAGGTGCGCAACCGGACCCTCGGCTTCGTGTTCCAGAGCTTCTATCTGCTGCCGAAGCTTTCGGCCATTGACAATGTGGCGCTGCCCCTGCTGTACGCGGGCGTGCCGAAGAAGGAACGCCGTGAGCGCGCCATTGAGGCGCTGGAGCGCATGGGGCTCGGCGAGCGCGTCGGCTTCCGTCCGAATCAGCTCTCCGGCGGCCAGTGCCAGCGCGTGGCCATTGCCCGCGCCATCGTCGGCAAGCCCAAGCTGCTTCTGGCCGACGAGCCGACCGGCGCACTGGACAGCACCTCCGGCGAACAGATCATGGAAATCTTCAAACAGCTCAATGCGGAGGGCTCGACGATTCTGATGATTACGCACTCGCAGGAGATTGCCGAGCACGCGCGCCGCATCTGCTACATCCGCGACGGTATCCTGACCGACGGACGAAAGGCGGGTGAGGGCAATGCGTAAAGGAATTAAGGCTGCCATCATCAGCGTGATCTGCGTCGTCGTGGCTGCGGCGATCCTGATCGGCGTGCTGTGGTATATCGGCCGGGACACAACTCCGGTGGACGTTATGCCGGTCTCCGACGTCGGCACGACCGGCAACATGGGCGGCATGAATTACTACTACGGCCCGGTTCGCTCGGACAATATCCAATCGATTTTTGTCAGCGACACGCAGATCGTGACCGAGGTCCTCGTAAAGGAAGGCCAGACGGTCAAAAAGGGCGACGCACTGCTGCGCTATGATACGACCCTTTCCGATATTCAGCTTGAGCGCGCGGAAATTTCCGTTAAGCAGGCCCAGCTTTCGCTGGAAAACGCGAAAAAGGACCTCGACCGCATCAACAGCATGAAGCCCTATACGCCGCCCCCCACCACCGAGCCGACGACACAGGGGCCGACAAAGCCCTTGGAGCCGGTGGAGGAGCTGCCGTATCTTTACGGCGGCAAGGGCACGCAGGAGCGCCCGTACCGCATTCTTTGGTCGGACGACCTGACCTATGACGATGATTATATTCTCGGCATTCTGGCCGGAAAAACCGAGGGCTGGTTTGCCTTTGAGATCCGCAAGGAAAATGCCGTAGCGGGTGAGCTGCTCAGTCGCTTTGGCCTGCATGTTACGGTTTATACTAAGACCACGCAGCCCAATCCCCCGACTGAGCCGCAGCCGACAGTCGAGCCCACTGACCCGACGGAGCCTACGCCGACCGAGCCGCAGCCGACGGAGCCTGCGCCCACCGAGCCGCAGCCTGCCCCTTCGACCGAAACGCGGCTTTACTACAGCTTCTTCGTTCCCACGGACGCACCGGTTGACGACGACGAGCCGGATACCCCGAGCGACTCGTGGGAGGACGACAGCTCCGGCTACACCGCGGCGGAGATTGCCCGGATGCGCGCCGAAAAGCAGAAGGAGATCCGCGACCTCGACCTTAAATATCGCATGGTGCAGGTCGAATATGAGCGCAAAAAGGACGAGGCCAACAACGGCACGGTCTATTCCAAGGTTGACGGTACCGTTACACGGCTGGTCGACGAGGACACTGCGCGTTCGGAAAACAGCGCGATGCTGACCGTTTCCGGCGGCGGCTGCTACTATGTTGACATCAGCGTGGACGAATTCACCTGCCAGACCCTGAAGCCCGGCACACCCGTGACGGCGCAGAGCTGGTGGCCGACGAACATCACCTGCGACGGCGAGATCTATGAGGTCACCACGACCCCCTCAACGGACAACAACTACAGCGGCAACGGCAACCCCAACGTGACCATGTACAAGGTCGTTGTCTCCATTCCCGCCGAGGCCAATTTGCAGGAGGGGAACTATCTTGACGTCCAGATCGGCCAGTCCGGCGCCACGGGCGACGATACCCTCTGGCTGCAAAAGATGTTCATCCGCTATGAAGGCACCCGCGCCTATGTCTACAAGCGCAACGCCGACGGCCTGCTGGAAAAGTGCTATATCCAGACCGGCTCTGACCTTTGGGGCTCGTATACCGAGATCCGCCGCGGACTGAGCTTGGACGATTGGATTGCCTTCCCGTATGGCAAGAACGTCAAGGACGGCGCGCAGACGCAGGAGGGCAGCGTTGAGAAGTTCTACGGATACTATTGAGGGGAGGAAGCACGATGTTTGAAAGTATTTCGCAAGCCATTCAGGGCGTGTTTTCGCACAAGCTGCGCTCCTTCCTGACGATGCTGGGCATTATCATCGGTATTGCCTCCATCATCACGATCATTTCCACCATCAAGGGCACGAACGAGCAGATCAAGGAAAACCTGATCGGCGCGGGCAACAACGTTGTTACCGTCCAGCTGTATCAGGAGGACTATGCCTATGACATGAGCTGGAACGCCCCGCCCGTCGGCGTCAAGGTGCTCCAGCCCGAGCAGAAGGACGAGCTGCTCGCCCTCGACGGCGTGAAGGACGTGAGCTTCTACCATGCCCGCAGCGGGTATAATGTGTATTATAAAAATACGACTCTCTCCGCAACCATGCTCGGCGTGGATGATACCTATCTGAACGTCAACGGCTATCAGGTCATCCGCGGCCGCAACTTTACTGACCGCGACTTTGCAAAGTCGATGAAAAATGTCATCCTCGACGAGACGGCGGCAAAGACCCTCTTCGGCACGGAAAACCCCGTCGGCAAGACCATTGAGATCAAATCTGACACCTTCACCGTCATTGGTGTCGCCGCTCTGAGCGCGGCCTTTGAGCCGAAGATTGAAACAGTCGACGATTACAACATGTACGCGCAGAGCAGCAGCGGAAAGATCTTCATGGCCGATTCCGCGTGGCCGGTCGTCTGCCGCTTTGATGAGCCGCAGACCGTCGCCGTCCGCGCCGCCTCGACGGACGAAATGACCGCCGCAGGCAAATCCGTTGCCGACTATCTGACCGAGCACCAGATCGACAGCCGCACGAAGACGAATTTTTCCTACCGCAGCGACGACCTGCTGGAGCAGGCGAAAAAGCTGCAGGAAATGAGCAGCTCGACGAACAACCAGCTCATCTGGATCGCCAGCATCTCGCTGCTCGTCGGCGGCGTGGGCGTCATGAACATCATGCTCGTCACCGTCACGGAGCGTACCGGTGAGATCGGCCTGAAAAAAGCCATCGGTGCAAAGCGCCGCAGAATTCTGGTGCAGTTTTTGACCGAAGCAGCGGTTCTGACCGGCATCGGCGGCCTACTCGGCGTGCTGGGCGGCATCGGAATGTCCGCGCTCATCTCGCGCTTTGTCGATATGCCGACGGCCATCAGCATCCCCGCGATTCTGGTCGCCGCAATCTTCTCTATCCTGATCGGCATTATCTTCGGCCTCGTTCCGGCCGTCAAGGCTTCTAAGCTCAACCCCATCGAGGCGCTCCGCCGCGACTGATATTGCATTGCGCTTGCTCCGGCTCCCTCTGATGAGGGAGCTGGCGCGAAGCGCTTGAGGGAGAGACGGCCGCCTTCTGGTTTGCAGGAGCGCGTGCACTTGCTTTCGGCCTTTCTCTCTTTCCGTCAAAACCTTCGGTTTTGCTGCCTCCCTCGGATGAGGGAGGCTTAAAAATCGCGCCGCGAGAAAGCGCCTTTCGTCCAGAAGGAATTTTTCGCAAAAAATCGGGAACCATTTTCAAAAAAGGTCGTCTATTGACCATACCAAATCCCAAGGAGGAATTACAACATGAAAAGAATACTTGCAATTGCATTGGCAGCGCTGCTGCTGCTTTCTCTGGCGGCCTGCGCCGCGAAGGGGGATGCGACGGACGATACCACCGTACCGGACACCGCAGTGCCGGATACGACCGCCGCAGAACCGGATAAGGCCGTCGACCCGCTTGCGCTTCTGACCACTATATGGAACGCCTACCCCGAGCAGGATCGCTTTTCTGCCATCGGCGGTGACATCGGCAGCGAAAACGTGACGGAGGATGCCCCCGGCTCGATCTCCATCACCGATCCGAGTGAGGTCGACCGCAATCTCGGCTACCCGGCCGCGCAGGGCGACCAGCTCGAGTCTGCTGCGTCTCTCACCCACATGCTCAACGCCAACACCTTCACTGCCGGCGCCTACCAGATCAAGGACGGCGCGGACATGGATGCACTGGCCAAGGAGCTTGAGAAGAACATCCAGAGCCGCCAGTGGATCTGCGGCTTCCCCGACCGGCTGCTCGTGGCCTATGTGGGCAACTGCCTGATCGGCGTGTTCGGCGCGGATGACCTCGTGCAGACCTTCCAGGATCAGCTTTCCGCGATCTTTGCGGATGTCGTGATTGTCAGCACCGCCGCGATCGACTGAGATGCTCTTTTCCGGTATTCCGTTTCTGTATTACTTTCTCCCCGCAACGCTGGCGCTCTACTTTCTTGCGCCAAAACGGCTGAAAAACACGGCGCTGCTGCTGTGCAGCCTGGTGTTTTACGGCTGGGGAGAGCCGAAATATCTGATCCTGATGCTGGTATCAATCGCTCAGGGTTACGGGTTCGGCCTTTTGATTGAAAAATACCGCGCCAAGCGTCAGGGAAAGCTCTTCCTGACGCTTAGCGTTGTTTTTAGCCTTGCCATGCTTGGCTATTTCAAGTATGCGGACTTTTTCCTCGATGCCGTCCGCGCCGTCACCGGCTTGTCTGTCCCGCTGCTTCAGATCGCTCTGCCCATCGGCATCAGCTTCTACACCTTCCAGATCCTCAGCTACGCGGTGGATGTCTACCGCGGCGATACGTCCGCGCAGCGCAATCCCATCGACCTTGCGCTCTATATTGCCATGTTCCCGCAGCTGATCGCCGGGCCGATCGTCCGCTATGCTGACATTGCCGTCCAGCTCCGCAGCCGCCGCACCACACTGGAGGATGCGGCGGAGGGCGCGCGACGCTTTGTGGTAGGGCTGGCGAAAAAAATCCTGCTGGCTAACGTTCTCGGACAGCTCGTCTCGGCCTACGGCGCGGCCAAAGCGCCGTCCGTCCTCTTCTCGTGGCTCTATGCCGTGGCCTTCCTGCTGCAAATCTACTTCGACTTTTCCGCCTACAGCGACATTGCGATCTGCCATGCGCGCATCTTTGGCTTCCGCCTGACGGAGAACTTTAACTACCCCTATTGCTCGGCGAGCATCACGGAATTTTGGCGCCGCTGGCATATTTCCCTTGGCTCATGGTTTCGAGACTATCTCTACATCCCCCTCGGCGGCAGCCGCGTCGGGAAGGGGAGACTGATCTGTAACCTGCTCATCGTCTGGGCGGCCACAGGCCTCTGGCACGGCGCGGCATGGACCTTCGTCCTCTGGGGGCTGTTCTACGCGCTGCTGCTGATTGCCGAAAAGCTGGCGCTGCTCCCGATTTTGCAGCGCCGCCGCGCGTTGGGTCATTGCTATACGCTGCTGCTTGTCCTGCTGGGGTTTGTCCTGTTCGACGCGCCCAATGTCTCCGCCGCCATTGCCCGCATTGGCGCAATGTTCGGCGCCGGCAACGGCGGTCTTGCGGGCACAGAGGCGCTGTATTACCTGCGCAGCTATGCTGTCGTACTGGCGCTGGCCGCCGTTGGCGCAACGCCTCTGCCCAAGCGTCTGCTTGCGCGCGTCCGCCAAAGCCGGGCAAGGGAGAGGGTGCTGACCATACTTGAGCCGGTTGCCCTGACCGCTCTGCTGGTGGTCTGCACGGCGTATCTCGTTGACGGCTCGTTCAATCCCTTCCTTTATTTCCGCTTCTAGGAGGCCGACCATGCAGAAAAAACTGAACCAAATCCTCACGCTCGGCCTGCTGCTGACGGTGCTGCTCGGCTTTTGCGGCTGGAGCATTGTCAAGCCGGACGAGCCCGTTTCCGCCAGCGAGCGCCGCAAGCTGGCGCAGTTTCCGCCGCTGAGCAGCGCGACCGTCCTGAGCGGCGCGTTTATGGAAAGCTTTGAAGCTTACTCTCTTGACCAGTTTCCTCTGCGCGACGAGCTGCGCGGCCTCAAGGCCTTTACGGCGCTCGAGCTTCTGCACCAGAGTGACAACAACGGCCTGTATTCTGACCGCGGCTACCTTTCCAGGCTCGACTTCCCGCTTGACACCGCCTCGGTGGACAATGCAGCCGAGCGCTTTCGCCGGGTCTATGACCTCTGCCTGACGGACGCCGGAGCGATCTATGCTGTCATCGTTCCGGATAAAAACTACTATACCGATGCGTCCTATCCCAAAATGGATTACTCCGCGCTGTCGGAACGCTTGCTTGCAGCCATGCCCTATGCCAAGCCCATCGATCTGACCGGACAGCTTACCTTGGAGAGCTACTACCGCACCGACCCGCACTGGTGGCAGGAGGCGCTGGCTCCCGCCGCGCAGTATCTGGCGCAGCAGATGGGGACGCAGCTGAGCGGCAGCTATGAGACCGCCCGGCTGGACACGCCGTTTTCCGGCGCCTATGCCGGCCAGTACGCCCTGCCCGTGGCGGCGGACGATTTTTGCTATCTGACCAACGACACCCTTGCCTCCTGCCGAGTCTATGATTACGAGGCCGAGGCGTGGAAGACGCTCTACGACCTTGACGCGGCTGCGGGCGATGATCCCTATGCGTTCTTCCTTTCCGGCTCGCGCGCGCTGCTGACGGTCGAAAATCCAAATGCTTCGACGGATAAGGAGCTCATCCTCTTCCGCGATTCCTACGGCAGCGCTATTGCATCGCTGCTGGCCGAGGGCTATGCAAAGATCACGCTGATTGACATTCGCTACCTCGCGCCGGAGCTGCTGCCCCGGTTTGTCGATTTTACAGGCAAGGATGTTCTGTTTCTTTATAGTACGACTGTCCTCAACAGCAGCAACACCCTGCGCTGAGGCGAAAGCGATCGAGACTTGACGTTTTTGCAACTTCGTGGTATTCTTATAGGAGATTATGCAGGGAGGGCCTATGGATGAAGATACACCGAAATGAAAAATACGTAAAATGGGGCCTGACAGGCTTTTTGGTCTTTGTCGCGTGCTCCCTGTTTTGGATTATCTTTTCCAACCTGCGCGGCTTTTACGATGTGATTGTCGCGTTTATGGACATCATCTCGTCGATCCTCTATGGCTGCTTCTTCGCCTACCTGATGAACCCCATCGCGAGATTTGTCAGCCACGTGACGACAAAGCTGATGTCCCGCAGGAAGTTCAAGGAGAAAACCATCCGGCGCACCGCTAAGATCGTCGGCATCGTGGTCGCGGTCTTGATGCTGGTTGCCGCGCTGTATGCCCTTGTGGCCATGATCGTCCCGAGCATTATCTCCAGCTTGGAGGAGCTTTTGCAGCAGGAGCGGCTGGAAGCGGCCTACAATACCGTCAACGACTGGGTTGGCCGTACCTTCGGCGGAACGCCGATTGAGTCATGGTTCGATGCGAATCTGGATTCGCTGCTGGAATACCTGACCAATTGGCTCAAGGGCATCGACATCGGTGCGTTTGTCTCCAGCCTGACCAGCTCGCTTTACAGTGTCGTAATGGGCGTGTTCAACATCCTGCTCGGCATCGTCGCTGCAATCTACATCCTGATTTATAAAAAAGAGCTCTGCGCGCAGACGAAGAAAATGACCGTCGCGATTTTCCGCGCCGACCATGCCGACCGACTGTTTGAAGTCGCGCGCCGCACGAATAAAATTTTCGGCGGCTATGTCATCGGTAAGCTGCTCGACTCTCTCATTGTCGGTGTTATTACCTACATCGGCATGCTCATCATGGGGCTGCCGTATGCCATGCTCATTGCCGTGATCGTCGGCGTGACGAACATCATCCCCTTTTTCGGCCCGCTGCTGGGCATGATTCCCTCGGCCCTGCTGCTGTTGATCGAAAAGCCGATCTATGCGCTGTGGTTCATGATCTTCATCCTGATTTTGCAGCAGATCGACGGCAATATTCTGCAAAACCGCATTCTCGGTGAGAAGCTCGGCATCTCTGACCTTTGGGTGCTGGTATCAATCCTCGTCTTCGGCGGAATTTTCGGCGTGCTTGGCATGCTGCTCGGTGTTCCGGCCTTTGCGGTGATTTATACGCTCATTACCGACCGCATCAACAAGCGTCTGAGCAAAAAGGGCTATCCGACGCCGTCGGAGGTGTACTACTCGCTCCAATGCGTTGCGGATCTGCCGGTCAAGGCGCCGACAAGCGCGTCGTTCACGTCTTACGACCCGGCCTATGATATGACCGTCGACCCGGAGGATGATGACGATTTCGACGATGAGTAAAATTTCGGCATTTCGGCGGGGGCTTGCTCCCGCCGTTGCCTTATGGAAGGAGGAACGCAATGGACTCTGCTTTCTATGAGCTCAGCGGGTGGCTGCAAACCGAGGGCGCGTCACTGGCCTCGACGCTGTGCACCGTCTGGCGCTATCTTGCACCGGTGCTGGCCATTGTCCTGCTCTGGCGCTGCGCCAAGCCCATGGTGCGCTTTCGCCGTGAGCCGGAAACATGGGCGTGGCTCGTCATGCCCGACGGTCAGCAGCTGCCGATCACCCACTGGGAAAACATTATCGGCCGCGCGAAAAGCAGCGATATTATCGTCAATTTCCCGACGATCTCCCGCAATCACGCCGTTCTGACGCGCTATGACGACGGCAGCTGGTCGATCACTGAGATCGGCTCACGCGGCTCCGTCCTTGTCAACGGCAAAAAAACCTCTGTCAGCGCCATTCAGTACGGTGACATCATCTCGCTCGGCGGTGTGGAGGTCATGCTTGCGCCGACCACGGCAGAGGAGCTCGAGGAGCAGCAGTACAACCGTACCCGCCCGAATGAGGTTTCTTGGCCCAGCCTGACGCTGCTGCTGCTGACGCTGTTCCAGCTGTTTACCGTCGCCCAGCTCTGGACGAGCTGCAAGCCGGAAAATGCCGCGACCATCCTCTTTAGCTTCGGCGCGCTGATCGGCCTGCAATGGCTGCTGTTTTGCGTGCTGCGCATGCTGCGCCGAAGCGGGTTCGATGTGGAGACCTTGGCCTTTTTCCTCACGACCATGGGGCTTGCCGTCATCGCTTCGTCCGATGCATCGGCGCTGATGAAGCAGGTCATCTGCGTCGCGGGCGGTATTGTGATCTACCTTGTCGTTTCGTGGTCGCTGCGCGACCTCAACCGCGCAAAGGTCTTCCGCTATCTCGCCGCCGTCGCAGGCATCGGCCTTCTGGCCGTGAACCTCGTCTTCGGCCGCGAGGCCTATGGCGCAAAGAACTGGATCGATTTCGGCGCGTTTTCCTTCCAGCCCTCGGAGCTGGTCAAAATCTGCTTCCTCTATGTCGGCGCCTCCACGATGGATCGTATCGTCAGCAAACGCAATATTATTACCTTTATCATTTATTCTGTCATCGTCTGCGGCTTCTTGGCACTGATGAGCGACTTCGGCACGGCGCTGATCTTCTTTGTTGCCTTCCTTGTGATTGCGTATCTCCGCTCCGGCAGCTTTGCGACGATCGGGCTTGCCTGCACGGCCACGGGCTTTGCCGGAGCAGTCGCTGCATCGCTCAAGCCCTACATTCTGCGCCGCTTTTCCGGCTGGGGGCACGTCTGGGAGCATCCCTATGACAGCCTCGGCTATCAGCAGACGCGCGCCATGATGTGCATCGCCTCCGGCGGCCTTTTGGGCCTCGGTGCGGGTAACGGCTGGCTCAAGTATGTCGCTGCGGCGGATACCGACCTTGTCTTTGCCTTCGTCAGTGAGGAATGGGGGCTGATTATCGCCATCACGCTCGTGTGCGCAATCGTGGTTCTGGGCGTTTTCGTCCTCCGCTCGTGCGCCGTGGGGCGCAGCAGCTTCTATACCATCGGCGCCTGTGCCGCGGTGGCGATCTTTATGACGCAGACCATCCTGAATGTGTTCGGCACGATGGATCTTCTGCCGTTGACGGGCGTGACCTTCCCGTTTTTGTCCAACGGCGGCTCGAGCATGCTCTCGTCGTGGGGACTTCTGGCGTTCATCAAGGCGGCGGATACGCGCCAGAACGCCAGCCTTGCCGTTAAGACCGTCCAGCCGGAGGAGGTGGAGCCGGATGAATAAGCTTGCCAAGCGTGCATGGTTTACCATGATCCTGTGCGTTGCCCTCATCCTCGGCCTGCTCACGATCACCGTCCGCTATTTTCTCAAGGCCTCGGACTGGGTAACCTTTCAGAGCAGCCCACATGTGTATTCCAGCAGCGGCGTGATGGACTGCGGCACGATCGTCGACCGCGGCGGCACGCTGCTGATGGATTCGCGAAGCGGGCGCTCCTACGCGGACAGTGAGACCCTTCGCCGCGCAATGCTGCACCTTTTGGGCGACAATGACGGCAACATCACTCCCGCGCTCATGCAGGAATACGGCGACGAAATGGTCGGCTTTGACCTGCTCAACGGTACCTACCACGGCGGCACCGGCAGCGGCCGGATGCGTCTGACCCTCAGCGCCGAGGCACAGCAGGCCGCCTTCAACGCCATGCAGGGCTACAAGGGCACGGTAGGCGTCTATAACTACCGAACGGGTGAGATCCTCTGCATGGTCTCCATGCCGAGCTTTGACCCGGCTGACCCGCCGAGCTACGAGTGGATGGACGAGCACCCGGACGACTATGACGGCGTATACATCAACCGCTTTCTCCACTCCGCCTATGCGCCCGGCTCGACCTTCAAGCTTGTGACGGCAGCCGCCGCATTGGAAACCATCGACGGCATCCGCGACCGGCATTTCTACTGTGAGGGCAGCTGCGTCATCGCCGGTGAGACGGTGGTATGCAACGCCGTTCACGGCGATCTCACCTTTGAGCAGGCGCTCAGCCAGTCCTGCAACGTTGCCTTTGCGCAAACGGCGGTCGAGCTCGGCGCGTCGACCCTGACCAGATATGCCGAGCGCATCGGCATCACGGACAGCCTTGCCTTTGACGGACTGGATACCAAGCGCGGCAATTTCGAGCTTGATACCAAGTCGGACTATGAGGTCGGCTGGGCGGGGGTCGGGCAGTACACCGACCAGATCAACCCCTGCCAGTACATGACCTACATGGGCGCAATTGCAAACGGCGGCCAGGCCGCCAGCCCGTATCTGGTCAAGGAGATCACCTTCAACGATAAGCAGAAGTATTCCGCCGAGACGAAGCTCCTCGACCGCGTGCTTCAGCCCGAGGCAGCGCAGGAGCTGACGGAAATGATGCACTATGCCGTCGTTAATAACTATGGTGAGTGGTATTTCAGCGGTCTCTACGCCGGCGCAAAATCCGGCACGGCCGAGCGCGGGGAGGGACAGGCGGCCAACGCCCTCTTCGCCGGCTTTACCCAGAGCGACGACTATCCGCTGGCCTTCGTCGTTGTCATTGAGGGCGGCGGCAGCGGCAGCTCTGCCTGTACCCCCGTTGTCCGCCAAGTCCTCGATGCCTGCATCGTCGCCATGAACAACAGCTGACAATTCAACAAAAAGCCACCCGTTTCCGCTTGCCGGAAACGGGCGGCTCAGCGTGTCGAAAAACCCTTTTCGACACGCTGACAGACTGCAAAAAAGTTCGGAAGACAAGCAACTCACGCCCGTCGGCGTACACAGGTACGGTAGGGCGTGAGTTGCGCAGTAAGTCAAAATCCTTGCGAAGCAAGCTTTTTCTCGGGTTATAAAGTTCAAAATACCCTGTTTTTATGAATCAAAACACAGAAAGCAATAATCTGTAAATAAGTGAACCGATTTTGACGATTACGGACTTTTTTGACAGTCTGAGCCACCCGTTTCCGCCGGAAACGGGTGGCTTTGCTTATTCTGCCCGCTGGAATTGGCTGTGGTACAGGGTGCTGTAGAAGCCGCCTTCCTGCAATAGCTGCTCATGCGTGCCGTGCTCGATGATTTTGCCGTCGCGCATGACCAGAATGACCGACGCATCACGGATGGTTGACAATCGGTGCGCAACGATGAAGCACGTGCGCCCCTGCATCAGCGTGTCAAAGGCGGATTGGATCTGCAGCTCCGTGCGCGTGTCGATGCTGGAGGTTGCTTCGTCGAGGATCAGCATCGGCGGCAGGCACAGCATCACGCGCGCGATGCACAAAAGCTGCTTCTGCCCTTGGCTGAGGCTGTCCTCGCTGAGCACGGTGTCCAGCCCGTTCGGCAGCCGGCGGATGAAGTTCCAGCAGTGCGACAGCTTGGCGGCCTGAATGACCTCGTCGTCCGTGGCCTCGGGCTTGCCGAAGCGGATGTTTTCGCGCACGGTGTCGTGTTTGACCCATGTGTCTTGCAGCACCATGCCGAAGCTGCTGCGCAGTGCGTGGCGCGAGAGCCGGTCGACCGGTACGCCGTCGATGGTAATCTGGCCGCCGTTGATCTCATAAAACCGCATCAAAAGGTTGATGAGCGTTGTTTTGCCGCAGCCGGTCGGGCCGACGATGGCAATGCGCATGCCGGGATCAGCGGAGAGGTTCAGGTGCTCGATCAGCGGCCGCGCGGGGTCATAGCGGAAGGAAACGTCCTTGAGGGTGATGCTGCCCTCCACCGCCGTCAACTTGCCGTCGGCGTCGGCCGACTGCTCCGGCTCGTCAAGCAGGCTGAACACGCGCGCGGCACAGGCCAGCGCGTTTTGCAGCTCGGTCACGACGGAGCTGATGTCGTTAAAGGGCTTCATATACTGATTGGCGTAGGAGAGCAAAACAGAAAGTCCGCCGACCGTCAGCGAGCCCGGAATCATCAGAACGCCCGCCAGTGCCACGCCTGCGTAGATCACGCTGTTGACAAACCGCGTGGAGGGGTTGGTCAGGCTGCTGTAGAAGATCGCCTGCTTGCTGCACTGCACAAGCTCCTCGTTGACCTCAGCGAAGCGCTGCTCCGCGCGTTGCTCATAGCCAAAGAGCTTGACGACCTTCTGATTGCCGACCAGCTCATCGATGAGCGCCGTCTGCTGCCCGCGCAGCTCGCTTTGCTTGCGGAACATCTTGTACGAGCGCGAGGAAATGAAACGCGCCACGACAAAGCTCAAAGGCGTCAGCAGCACCACCAGCAGCGAGACCGTCCAGTTGGTCGTGAACATGAAGATGAGCGTCGCCACGATTGTCACCACGCCGGAAAACAGCTGCGAAAAGCCCAGCAGCAGACCGTCGGAGAGCACGTCGATGTCCGAAATCATCCGGCTGACGATGTCGCCGGTGCTGTGTGCGTCGAGGTAGGCGAGGGGAAGCTGCTGCAAATGCGCCATGGCCTCCGCGCGCAGCTCTTCCACGATGGTATAGGTCAAGCGGTTGTTGAGCAGGCTCATCAGCCATGTGAAAACGCCCGAGGCCGAGGCCAGCAGGAGAATTTTTATCAGATATTGCCCCATCCGGGCAAAATCGACCCGTCCCGCGCCGATGATCTGGTCAATGGCGTCGCCAAACAGGATCGGGACATAGAGCTGCAAGATCACCGCGGCGGCGGACAGCAGGATGCTTCCTGCCAGCAGCGGCCAGTGCCGCCCGATGTACGGCAGCAGCCGCCGCAGCGCCGCGCCATTGAGCTTCCGCTTTTTCGGAGTTGCCTTCTTCATGCCTCACGCCTCCTTTCCCGCCGCCGGGCGCTCTTCGGGGAACTGCGAATAGTAGATTTCGCGATAGACCTCGCAATTGGCCATCAGCTGCTCGTGTGTGCCGCTGCCGGCGAGGCTGCCGTTGTCCAGCACCAAGATCCGGTCAGACTGCCGCACGCATGCGATGCGCTGCGAGACGAGGAAGGTCGTCGTCGTGCCGTTCAGCGAGCGGATGGCCTTGCGCAGCGCGGCGTCCGTCGCATAGTCCAGAGCGCTGGAGCTGTCGTCCAGAATCAGAATTTCCGGCTGCCGCACGAGCGCGCGCGCGATCGTCAGCCGCTGGCGCTGGCCGCCGGAGAGATTCCGGCCGCCCTGCTCCACGGCAAAGTCCAGCCCGCCGGGCTTGTCCTCTACGACGCCCTTAGCCTGCGCCAGCTCCAGCGCCGTCCACAGCGCTTCGTCCGACGCGTTCTCGTCGCCCCATTTGAGGTTTTCGCGGATCGTTCCGCGGAACAGCACCGCGCGCTGCGGCACCACGCCGATGTGCTGCCGCAGCGTCTGCCGGTCATACTGCGCGATCGGTGTGCCGGAGAGCAGCACCTTGCCCGTGCCCGCGTCGTAGGAGCGGGAGATCAGATTCACAAGCGTCGATTTGCCGCTGCCCGTGCCGCCGATGATGCCGACGGTCTGCCCCGGCATGGCCGTAAAGCTGATGTTGCTCAAGCTTGGCGCGCCCGCGCCGGCGTAGGTAAAGGTCACGTCGCAAAATTCCACCGCCGGAGCGCCGGAGACCGGCTGTGCGCTCTGCGCCGGATAGTCCATCGACGGCTCCACCTGCAAGATCGCTGCCGCCCGCTTGGCGCACGCCATGGACTTGTTCAGCGTGATGATCAGCGAAGCCAGCTTGATGAGCTCCACCGTGATTTGCAGCATATAATTGTACAGCGCCACGACCTGACCCTGCTGCAATTGCCCGAGGTTCACGCGCACGCCCGCCTCGCGGATCAAAACGACCGCTGCGAGATTGATGAGCACGTACGTCAATGGGTTCATCAGTGCCGAGATACGTCCGACGAACAGGTTGAGCTTCGTCAGCGCGCGGCTGCTGGAATTGAATTCCTTCGCTGATTGCTCCTCCCGGCAAAAGGCGCGGATCACGCGTACACCGGTCAGATTTTCGCGCGTCATCGCCGTGACCCGGTCGAGCCCGGCCTGCGCCTTGCCGAACAGGGGAATGCTGATCTGCATGATCAGGAACACCACGGCAAACAGCACCGGGATCGCCACGGCAAAGATCAGCGCGCAGCGCACGTCGATGGTAAAGGCCATAACCATTGCGCCGAGCACAATGAACGGACTGCGCAGCAGCAGCCGCAGCCCCATGTTCAGACCGGTCTGCACCTGATTGACATCGTCCGACAGACGTGTGATGAGCGTGTCTGTCCCCAGACGATCGAGCTCCGTGAAGGAGAACGACTGAATGCGGTCGAACATCGCCTGCCGCAGCGCGCCGCCGAAGCCGGTGCTCGCCTTGGCAGCATAATACTGCGCCAGCACCGAGCAGCCCAGCCCCACCGCCGCCATCAAAAGCAGCAGCCCGAACGACAGCCACACGGTCCGCCGTCCACCGCCTGCATCGATCATCTGCGCCACCACCAGCGGCACCAGCAGATCAAACAGTGCCTCGAGCAGCTTGAACAGCGGCGCGATGATGCTTTCCTTCCGATATTTTTTTAAGTAAACCGATAAATCTCGCATCGCTTCCGTTTCTCCGTTTCTGTGGCTTGACAAGCATAGTATAATACAGTATCATCCATATAGAAAATATTGTTTTTATATATTTTCAATATAAACTTTGTATTACCGGAGGAAAACCCTATGGAGCTGCGCCAGTTAGAGTATTTCTGTAAGATCGCCGACACCGGCAGCTTTAACGAAGCGGCCCGCCGCATGAGCATCTCGCAGCCGCCCCTGAGCTATCAGATCCGCCAATTGGAGCGGGAGCTGAACGTCCGCCTGTTCGAGCGCACGAGCCGCGGCGTATCTCTGACGGAGGCCGGACGCGTGCTCTACGAGCGCGCCTCGCGCCTGCTCGATTACGCGCGCTCCACGAGCCATGAGGTTGCCGCTGCCGGGAAAAAGCACATCCTTCGCCTCGGCATCACCTCCAGCACCGTCCCAACCATCCTGCCCTATATTTCCCACTTCAGCCGCCGCTATCCCGACGTCAATTTTGAGGTGCGCGACGGCGCGAGCTTCACACTGCTGCAATACCTCCTTGACGGCATTATCGATATCTCCGTCGCGCGGACGCCGATCCAGCTGGAGGATGTGGAGTCCGCAGTACTTGGCACCGAGCCGATGATCGCCGTTTCGCCTCCCGGCCGTTACGCGACCGGCGGAGGAAAAACGACGCTTTCCGCCTTGCAAAACCGCCCGCTCATTCTTTACCGCCGCTATGAGGAGCTGATTTTGGGCGCCTTCCGCCGGCAGGAGCTGCGCGCCGAGGTCTTCTGCGTCTGCGATGATGCGCGCGACGCGATGCTCTGGGTCGGCGCGGGACTGGCCACGGCCATTTTTCCGCAGTCCATGCAGAGCCTCTGCACCGGACTGGACATGCAAACGCTGGAGGAGCCGGAGCTGGAGACGCAGACGCTGCTCATCTGGAAAAAAGGCGTCCGTCTCCCCGAAACCGTCCAGCGCTTCCTCGCCATTTGCACGCAACCTGCGCCAACGGCTGCGACTTCGCAATGACAACGGAGGGATGCTTTGGCAGCGGAGGGATGCGCTTGTTATTTTGACCTCCGGCGTAATGATACGCTGAAATCCGGCAGGTTGACCAAGAAACTGAGTTAGCCGATACTAACTATTTAGCGAAGGCGACGAAATTCCAAAATGCGGAATAATTTCCTTAAAAAATGCTTGACAAAATGTGGCGTGCTGTGTATGATGAAGCAGGGTTAGCGAGAGCTAACCAATTCATTCCCTAATAGGTTAGGAATGACTAATCTTTAAAGTAATGACAGATAAAGCGAGGGATGAGCATGATGCCGCTGAGTCTAGCAGAGGTCGGCGAAGCCAATCTGATCCAACGGATCGGCGGAACGCCGGAGGTCAAGAAGCATCTGGAAAACCTTGGATTCGTGGTCGGCGGAACGGTCACGGTGGTCAACCGCCTTGGCGGAAACCTGATCGTTAATGTCAAAGAGGCGCGCGTCGCCATCAGCGAGGAAATGTCAAGAAAAATTATGATATGACGGCGTTGCCGCGTATCTGAAACGAGAAAAGGAGGAAACGATTGATGAAAACACTCAGACAGGCGACAGTCGGTCAGACGGTCAAGGTCGTCAAGCTCCACGGTGAGGGCGCCGTCAAGCGCCGCATCATGGACATGGGACTGACCAAGGGCGTCGAGGTCTATGTGCGCAAGGTGGCTCCGCTGGGCGATCCCGTGGAGGTTACGGTGCGCGGCTATGAGCTGTCGATCCGCAAAGCCGACGCCGGGATGATCGAGATCGAGACCGAGTAATTTTTATTTTTTAACGCTTGCGGTTAGTGAACGCTAATTGCAGAAAGAGAGGATTTTGATATGCAACTTCGCATTGCCCTTGCGGGTAACCCCAACAGCGGCAAGACGACCCTGTTCAACGCGCTGACCGGCTCGAATCAGTTCGTCGGCAACTGGCCGGGTGTTACCGTGGAAAAGAAGGAAGGCAAGCTCAAAAAGCACGACGGCGTCATCATTACCGACCTTCCCGGTATTTATTCGCTGTCTCCGTATACGCTGGAAGAAGTCGTTGCCAGAAATTATCTGATCGGCGAACGCCCCGATGCGATCCTGAACATCATCGACGGCACGAATCTTGAGCGCAACCTTTATCTGACCACGCAGCTTACCGAGCTTGGCATCCCGGTCGTCATTGCCATCAATATGATGGATATTGTTAAGAAAAACGGTGACAAGATCAACACTGCGGAGCTGTCCCGCCAGCTCGGCTGCAAGATCGTTGAGATCTCCGCTTTGAAGGGTACCGGCATTATGGAGGCCGCCGAGGCTGCCATCGATGCCGCACAGAACGGCAAGACCGTTCCGCAGCACACCTTCTCCGGCTGCGTGGAGCATGCGCTGGCGCATATTGAAGAGGCGGCTGTCCACGGTCTGCCCGAGGAGCAGCAGCGCTGGTATGCCATCAAGATCTTCGAGCGCGACGACAAGGTGCTGGAGAAGCTGAA
>CAKTZP010000022.1 GCA_934636045.1 uncultured Oscillospiraceae bacterium | reverse complement strand
AGCCTACGATTACGACGATATTTATCCTACCTGTCTATATAGATAGAAAGAAAGAGAGGCGTTTTCCATGAAGTTTACCTGTGAAAAAGCGCTGCTGGTTTCGGCGCTGTCCGTGGCCGGCCGCACCGTGTCGCCCAAGAGCACGATCCCCTGTCTGGAGGGCATCCTGCTGCGCGCGGGCGTGGGCATCAGTCTGACCGGCTTCAATCTCGAGACCGGCATCACCGTCAAAGTCGGCGCGGCGGTGACCGAGGCCGGCGCGTGCGTCATGCCGGCGCGGCTGTTCTTCGACATCGTGCGCAAGCTGCCGGACGAGGAAGTCACGGTGACGGTGGATGACAAATTACAAGTCTCTATCCGCGGCGGCGCATCGTCGTTCACCATCACGGCGATGGACGCGGAGGACTATCCAGAGCTGCCGGACGTCAACGCGGAAAAGGGCATCTCCATGCCGCAGAGCGCACTGCGCGAGATGATCGGCGGAACGATCTTCTCGGTTTCGGAAAATCAGGCGCGGCCGATCCACACCGGCTGCCTGATGGAGGTCAGCGACAGCACGATCACGATGGTTGCGGTCGACAGCTTCCGCCTTGCGCGCCGGACGTGGCATGCGGAGGAGCCGATCGAGCGGGAGCTGAAATTCGTCGTGCCGGCCACCGGGCTGCGCGAGGTAGAGAAAATTCTGACGGATACAGATGATAAAGTGACGTTTTTGCTCGGTACGAAGCACATCCTGTTTACCATCGGCGACGCAACGCTGGTCTGCCGCATTCTTGAAGGCGAATTTATTGATTGGCGGCGCGTGGTGCCGACGAACAGCGAGACAATCCTGACGGCCAACGTAGCAGAGCTGACGGCCTCCATCGAGCGCGTGAGCCTGATCGTTTCCGAAAAGATCAAGAGCCCGGTACGGTGCGTGTTCGGCGAAAACGTGGCCGATTTGCGGACGATCAATACGATCGGCTCGGCGCACGATACCTGTCCCGTGGCCGGCAACGGCGGAGAGCTGGAGATCGGCTTCAACTGCCGGTATCTGCTCGATGCGCTGCGTGCCGTGCCGAGCGAGGTCGTCACGCTGGAGCTGAAAAACGGCCTGAGCCCCATCGTGTTCACGCCGGTTGACGACAAGAAGGACTTTGCGTACATGGTTCTTCCCGTAAGATTGCACTAAGGAGATCAGCATGAAGGTTCGGGTGCGGCGGGTGTCCGCCGAGACGGTTCCGGTGGAGATCACTACGGAATTTATTAAGCTGGAAAGCTTTTTGAAGCTGGCAAACGCCGTTTCCTCCGGCGGCATGGCGAAAAATTTTATCCAGAATGAGGAGGTCACCGTCAACGGCGAGGTCTGCACGATGCGCGGCAAGAAGCTGTATGACGGCGACAGGATCTGCTTTGACGGCGTGACCTATCAGGTGAAGCATGCAGCTCAATGAGCTATATTTACGCGGATTTCGCAACTATGAGGAGGCAACAGCGCGGTTTGTTCCCGGGGTGAATCTGCTCGTGGGCGACAATGCCAACGGCAAGACGAATCTTTTGGAGGCCATCGTGTACCTTTCGGCGAGCGGCTCGTTCCGCACGCGGCGGGAGCAGGAGCTGATCCGCTTCGGTGCGGAATTTGCCGAGATTTCCGCCGCGCTACAGTCGCACGACCGCGAGCAAACGCTGCGCGCCGTTCTGTTTTCCGGACGGCGGCCGCGGCAGCTGTGGCTCAACGGCGTAAAGCAGAAAACGGCTGCGGGCATTGCCGGAACGCTGACGAGCGTGCTGTTCTGTCCGGAGGATCTGTTGGTGCTGAAAAAGGGCGCCGCGCCGCGGCGGAAGCTGCTGGACAGCGTGATCTGCCAGCTGCGGCCGAATTATGACGCAGTTTTGAGCGAATATTCGCGAATTTTGGAGCAAAAATCGGCAGCGCTGCGCGATGGCGACCCGGCGATGCTGGCTGTTTTGCCGGATTACAATGCAAGAATGGCGCAGCTGGGCGCGCTGATTATTTCTTACCGCGCGCGGTTTTTGCAGGCGCTCGGCGAGGTCTCTGCGGCCTATCACAAGGAATTTTCCGGCGATAAGGAGACGCTGACGCTGACGTATCAGACCGTTTCGACGGTGGACGACCCGTTTGTGACGCCGGAGGTGCTGAGAGGTCAATTAACGGAGCATCAGGAGACGCACGCGCGGGCGGAATTGGAGAGTCGGCAGTGTCTTTCCGGCCCGCATAAGGACGATTTTCTCGCGGCGATCAACGGGCTGCCCGTGGCGGCGTTTGCCTCTCAGGGGCAGACGCGGACGGCGGCGATTTCGGTCAAGCTGGCGCAGCGCGAGCTGCTGCGGCGCGACACGGACGAAGAGCCGCTGCTGCTGCTGGACGACGTGCTCTCGGAGCTCGACGTCGGGCGGCAGGATTTTGTGCTGAATCACCTTCAAGGCGGTCAGGTGTTCATCACCTGCTGCGAGACCGACCGCCTGACCGAGCTGGGACAGGTGCTGCGGATCGAAGACGGAAAAATCCTGTAGACCGACCCGCTGTGGGCGACGAAAAAATGCTGCAAAGGAGCACTGTTATGTATCTTTCCATCGGAGGCGATATGGCGGTGCGGGATCGGGCGGTGATTGGGATCTTTGATCTCGACAACACCAGCTGGTCGCGGCACACGCGGTCGTTTTTGGCGGAGGCCGAGCGGCAGGGAGAGGTCGTCGATGTGTCCGGCGCGCTGCCGAAGAGCTTTTTGCTGACGGAGGAATTCGGCATGAGCCGCGTTTATCTGACGCAGTTCAACGCGGCCGCGCTGGAAAAACGGGTGCAGAAGGCGGAGTTTTGAGCGGTTTTATTGCCTCTCCCCGAATATTTGTTTGTAAATTTACTTCTAATGGCAGTGCCTTTGCTCTCTGCGGCAGGCGGTGCCGGCGGAGCTTTGCCGGAATCCCGGCGGGTTTTTGAAAAATTGGCGATTGATTTGTTTTAAGGAGAACGTTGTATGTCCGAAGAATTGATGAATACGACAGTACAAGAAGAGTATGACGCTTCACAAATCCAAGTTCTGGAGGGACTGGAGGCCGTGCGCAAGCGCCCGGGTATGTATATCGGCTCGACCTCGTCGAGCGGTCTGCACCATCTGGTATATGAGATCGTGGATAACTCGATTGACGAGGCGTTGGCGGGCTACTGCAAGCACATCACCGTGACGATCAACCCCGGCAACACGATTACCGTGACCGACGACGGCCGCGGCATCCCCGTGGACATTCAGGCACAGACCGGCCGGCCGGCGCTTGAGGTCGTTTACACCGTCCTGCACGCAGGCGGCAAGTTCGGCGGCGGCGGCTATAAGGTTTCCGGCGGTCTGCATGGCGTGGGCGCATCGGTCGTCAATGCGCTTTCCGAGTGGCTGACGGTTGAGGTGCACAAGGAAGGCAAAATTTATCAGATGAAATTTTCCCGCGGACATATTACGCAGGAAATGAAAATTATCGGCGATACCGAGCGGCACGGAACCAGTGTGACATTCAAACCGGATCCGGAAATGTTCGATACGCTGGAATACGACTACGAGCTTCTGCATGCGCGCATGCGCGAGCAGGCATTTCTGAATGCCGGGTTACACATCACAATTTCGGATCGTCGGAGCGAGGACGGCCCCTCGGAGGCCATGTGCTACGAGGGTGGCATCCGTGAATTCGTGCGCTGGCATAACCGCCACAAGACCGAGCTGCACGGTGAGGTCGTGTATATGTCCGGCACGAAAAACGACGCGCAGGCCGAGGTCGCGCTGCAATATACGGATAGTTATAACGAGACATTGGTTTCGTTTGCAAACAACATTCACACGCCTGAGGGCGGCATGCACGAAACGGGCTTCAAGACCGCACTGACGCGCGTAATGAACGCCTACGGAACGAAGATCGGCGTCATTAAAGGCGACAGCGACAAGGTTTCCGGCGAGGACTGCCGCGAGGGTCTGACCGCGGTTATCTCCGTCAAGCTGACGGACGCGCAGTTTGAAGGCCAGACTAAGGCAAAGTTAGGTAACGCGTATATCCGGACGCTGGTGGATAGTGTTGTAACGAATCAATTGGCGGAATATTTTGAGGAGCATCCCGCGGTGGCGCGTGTGATTCTGGAAAAGGCGATGACCGCCAACCGCGCGCGCGAAGCGGCGCGCAAGGCGCGCGAATCCATCCGCCGCAAGACCGCGCTGGGCGGCGCGGCGATGCCGGACAAGCTGCGCGACTGCAACGAGACCGATCCCTCGCTCACCGAAATTTACATCGTCGAGGGCGACTCCGCCGGCGGCTCCGCGACGCAGGGACGCGATTCGCGATTCCAAGCGATCCTGCCGCTTTGGGGTAAAATGTTAAATGTCGAGCGCGTCCGCGAGGACAAGGTCATTGGCAATGACAAGTTACAACCGGTCATCACGGCGCTGGGCGCGGGCATCGGCGAGGAATTTAACCTCGACAAGCTGCGCTATCACAAGATTGTCATCATGGCCGATGCGGACGTGGACGGCGCCCACATCCGGACGCTGCTGCTGACATTCTTCTTCCGCTATATGCGGCCGCTGATCGAGAAGGGTTACGTATATTCTGCGATGCCGCCGCTGTACAAGCTGATCCGCGGCAAGACCACGCGCGTGGCGTTCTCCGACGAGGAGCGCGACGAGATTTCGGCCGAGCTGCGCGCGGACAATCCGAACGCAAAAATTGACATTTCACGGTTTAAGGGTCTCGGCGAAATGAACCCGCACGAGCTTTGGGAGACGACGATGGACCCCGAGCGCCGCACGCTCAAGCGCATTGAGCTGCAGGACGCGATCAAGGCCGACGAGATTTTTACGCTCCTGATGGGCGAAAAGGTCGAACCCCGCAAGGAATATATCGAACAAAACGCCAAATACGTCGCGAATTTGGATTATTAACGTACAACCTACCAAATTTGTCATTGCGAGGTTTGCGCAGCAAACCGTGGCAATCCGCTTCCCTTGCAGAGGCTTTCTTTTATAAATGAAGCAAAGGAGAACGGATTGCCGCGTCGGGCTTTGCCCTCCTCGCAATGACAAAAAGGGAAAATTTTTCGAGCCTGTCATTGCGAGGTTCTGAAAGAACCGTGGTAATCTCAAAAGAGAAATGAAACAGTTTTATGTTTATTTTCTAACAAACACGACAAATACAGTATTATATGTGGGTGTGACAGGAAACCTACAGCGGCGGTTATTTGAACACAAAAACGAACTCGCCGACGGGTTCACGAAACGCTATCATATTCACAAATTAGTGTATTTTGAAACGACGTCGGACGCTATGGCGGCGATTGAACGTGAAAAGCAGATAAAGAGCTGGTCTCGAGCGAAAAAGAATGCTCTGGTCAATGGAAGGAATCCCAAATGGGAGGATTTGTCATTGGCGTGGGAGTAAAGGTGATAAGAGGACAGATTGCCACGTCGGGCTTTGCCCTCCTCGCAATGACAGGGCTGAGAAATTGCCACAACGGGCGCCCTCCTCGCAATGACAAAAATGGGGTGACCGCGCGTTCACAATGACAAATTCGGTAGAATTATGGTTCTTTTGAAGGTCTCACCCTTATGTCCCTGCGAGGAACGAAAGGATAACAAACGGAAAAACTAAATCAAGGAGGAACCACCTTGGCACATAAGAAGGATTACAAGCCGGAAGACATCATGTTCCCGGAGCAGGCGATCGTGACGTCGGAGCTTGTCCACGAGATGAAAACCAGCTATATGGAATACGCGATGTCGGTAATTATCGGGCGCGCGCTCCCGGACGTACGGGACGGCCTGAAGCCGGTACACCGCCGAATTCTATATGCAATGTACGAAGACAACCTGACGTCAGATAAGCCCTTTAAAAAGTCGGCGACCTGCGTCGGCGACGTGCTGGGTCGTTATCATCCCCACGGCGATGCGTCGGTTTATGACGCGCTGGTGCGTCTGGCACAGGATTTTTCCATGCGGTATATGCTGGTCGACGGTCACGGAAACTTTGGCTCGGTCGACGGCGATCCCCCTGCAGCGTACCGTTACACGGAGGCACGACTTTCCAAAATCTCCAACGAGATGCTGCGCGACCTTGAGAAGGACACGGTGGATTGGGACCCGAACTTCGACGAATCGCGCAAGGAGCCGCGCGTGCTGCCCTGCCGCTTTCCGAACCTGCTGGTCAACGGCTCGTCCGGCATCGCGGTCGGTATGGCGACGAATATTCCGCCGCATAATCTGACAGAGGTCATCAACGCCTGCCTCTGCGTCCTGGAAAACCCGGAGGCTACGCTGTACGACCTGATGGAGCACATCACAGGCCCGGACTTCCCGACGAAGGGGCTGATCCTCGGCCGCGCGGGCATCCGCAGCATGTACGCGACCGGCAAGGGTCGCATTACAATGCGCGCGCGGACGGAGCTGGAGGAATTCGGTCAAAACCGTCAGCGCATCATCGTGACCGAGATCCCGTATCAGGTCAACAAGCGGATGCTCATCAAGAGCATGGCCGACCAGGTCAATGAGAAGCGGCTGGACGGCATTTCCGACATCCGCGACGAGTCCGACCGCAACGGCATGCGCATCGTTATTGAGCTGAAGCGTGACGCGAATGCGCAGGTCGTGTTAAACCGCCTGTTTGCGCAGACCGCGCTGCAAACGACCTTCTCGGCGAACCTGCTGGCGCTCGTGAAGAACCAGAGCCAGCCGAAGGTGCTGTCGCTGCGCGAGATTCTGGACGAATACCTGGCGCATCAGGAGGAGGTCGTCATTCGCAGGACGCGTTACGACCTTAAAAAGGCGCAGGAGCGCGCGCATCTGCTCGAGGGCTTGCTGATTGCGCAGGACAATATCGACGAGGTCATCCATATCATCCGCAGCGCCTACGACGACGCGAAGGAAAAGCTGATGGAGCGCTTCGGCCTGAGCGACGTGCAGGCACAGGCCATTCTGGACATGCAGCTCAAGCGCCTGCAGGGCCTCGAAAAAGACAAGCTGCAAGCCGAATACAACGAGCTTGAGGCGCGTATTGCCTACTACAATCAGGTGTTGGGCGACATGGAGCTGGTCAAGGGCATCGTCCGCGACGAGCTGACCGCCATTCGTGACAAGTATGGCGACGAGCGCCGGACCGAAATTCAGGACGTCGAGGACGAGATCGACGACGAAGACCTCATTGAGGAGGAGGCGTGCTGCTACACGCTTTCGAACGCGGGCTACATCAAGCGTCTTCCGGTCGATACCTATCGCAGCCAGCGGCGCGGCGGCCGCGGCGTCTCCGGCCAGACGCTGAAGGAGGAGGACTACATCAAAAACCTCTTCATTGCCTCGACACATGACTATCTGCTCTTCTTTACGAACCTCGGCCGTGTCCATCGGCGTAAGGGTTATCTCATTCCCGAGGCCGGACGGACGGCAAAGGGCACGAACATCGTCAACATCCTGCCGTTGGAAAACGGCGAACGGGTCACGGCAATGCTGCTGACGCGGGAGTTCTCGGACAAGGAATATCTGATGATGGTCACGCGAAACGGTACGGTCAAGCGTCTGCAGCTTGACGAGGCATACACCGCCCGCAAGGCGGGCATCCGCGTGCTGAATCTCGACGAGGGCGACGAGCTGATTTCCGTAATGAAGACCACCGGCGAGGACGATATCCTGCTCGCAACGCGCCGCGGCATGGCGATCTGCTTCAATGAGCAGGACGTGCGCTGCATGGGCCGCGCGGCGACGGGCGTGCGCGGAATTCGTCTTGCCGAGGACGACTGCGTCGTAGCGGCGGCGGTAGCGGAGCCCGGAAAATGCCTCCTGACCGTGACGGAGCGCGGCTACGGAAAACGTACGCAGGTGGAGGAATATCTGCGCGGCGACAGCGTGCAGTCGCGCGGCGGCAAGGGTCTGCGCGGCTACCATCTGACGGAAAAGACCGGTCTAGTTGCGGGCGCGGCAGTCGTCAGCGAGGAGGACGACATTCTGCTCATCGAGTCCGGCGGCGTGGTCATCCGCATGCCGGCCAGCGGCGTGAGCGTGTACCGCAGAGATACGCAGGGCGTGATTATGATGCGCATCGAGGACGCAAAGCGCGTCATCGCCGTGCAGCGCACCGAGGCTGCCGAGGAGGAGCCGCAGGAGTAATCGATCAAGAGCTTGCCTGCGGGAATTTGCGCACGCGCAGGCGGGCAGAATAGGAGAAGCTATGGACAACGAAACAAACCTGACCCCAACAGAAGAAGAAACGCGCGATGCGACAGAAATGACCTCGGAGGAGGTCACGGCGGTGGCCGACGCGGAGAACGAAGCGCCGGAGGAGCTGGAGCCTGCAAGGTTTACGGCCAAGACGGTGCTGGACGCGGAGGTGCAGCTGGAGGCGTCAAAGACACTGGCGCCCAAGATCGGCAATTTTACGGGGATCATTGGCATCGGCCTGATGGTCGCGCTGCTGGGCGTTACGCTGTGGCAATATTTCACGACCTTCCAGACCGACCGGCTGTTGATGGCCGGGCTGCTGGTGCTCGTGATCGCATTTTTCGTCTACAGCCGCAAGACCGCGCCGAAGAAGGCGCTCAAGCGCTGGGAGACCAGCATGCAGCGCACTTACGGGACAAATCAGCTGCATCTGACGACCGAATTCTTTGAGCATTCTCTGGCACAGTCGGTCGAGGAGAGCGAGGATTTCCTCGTGGAGGGCTACTCGAAAATTTCCGAGCTGCGCGAGACCGAGCACCTGCTGCTGCTGCGGTGCAGCGCGCGGCAGTGGTTCTTCATCGCAAAGGACGGCTTTACGGTCGGCAATGCGGAAGACTTCAAAGAGTTTATCCGCGCCCGCATAGGAGATAAATAAAATGGCATTTTTCCTTTCACGGCAGCCCGGCGAGGAGCCGCGGCTGGGCATCTACGTGCACATTCCGTTCTGCAAGAGCAAGTGCGAATACTGCGATTTTTACTCGATCGGCGGGGCGCGCGACCGGCGAATGACGGACGATTATCTGCAGGCACTGGCCGATCACATCCGGGAATCCGGGCGGCTGGCTCCGAACCATCTGGTCGACACGGTCTACTTTGGCGGCGGCACGCCGAGCTTCTTCGGCGCGGAGAATCTGGAGAAAATTCTCGACGAGATCCACCGCAGCTTCCGGCTGAGCGTCGAGGCGGAGATCACCGTCGAGGCCAATCCGGACAGCGTGAATGTGCAGGGGCTCAAGCGGATGCTGCGCGCGGGCTTCAACCGTCTGTCGCTCGGCGTGCAGTCGGATGACGACGCAATGTTAAAGAGGCTCGGACGGCCACATAACTTTGAACAGGCGCAGACCGCGATGCAGAAGGCGCGGCAGGTCGGCTTTGCAAACATTTCGCTCGATCTGATGTACGGTCTGCCGAACCAGACCCGCGCGGGCTGGCAGGAGACGGTGGAGCATATCGCGCGGATGCGGCCGGAGCATATTTCATGTTATGCGTTAAAGGTCGAAGAGGGGACGCCGCTGTATGAATACAAGGACGCGGTGAACCTCCCGAGCGACGATGTGCAGGCGGACATGTATCTCGATGCGTGCGAAATTCTGCGGTCCTACGGCTTCGAGCACTACGAAATTTCAAATTTTGCCAAGCGCGGCTTTGCCTCAAAGCACAACATGAAGTATTGGACAGGCGGCGAGTATCTCGGCTTCGGCCCGACGGCTGCCAGTGATTTTGACGGGAAACGATTTACTGCGATTCGCGACCTGCGCGGTTACGTTCAGGGAATCGCCAAGCATGGATCGGTGCTTTCCGAGGTGGAGCACGTGCCGATGCGCGAGCGCGCGGGCGAATACGTGATGCTGCGCCTGCGGACGAGCGAGGGCATCAGCGCCGAGGAGTATGAGCGCAGCTATCTGATGCCGTTTGACACGCTGGGGCAGGCGATGGAGCGCTTCCGCGAGAAGGGCTACGCAGAATATGCAAAGGATCGCTGGCGCCTGACGGAGCGCGGCTGGCTGGTTTCAAATCAGATCATCCTTGTTTTGCAGGAGCTGCAGGAGCGCTCGGCGCCGCTGACGAAGAAGCGCTGAGCTTTCGTTAAACAGCATGTAACATTTTATCACTATGAGGTTTTCAGCAAATGTTTAGTCCGGAGACGATCGATTTTCTTTGGGGAATCCGCTTCAACAACAACCGCGCGTGGTTCGCGGAGCATAAGCAGCAGTATCAGCGTGCGGTTTTAGCGCCGATGAAGGAGCTCGGCGCAGCGTTACAGGCCAGTATGCCGGACGATCTGCGACTGCATATTTCCAGAATTTACCGGGATATGCGGATGCACCCGTCCACATTCTATAAGGACAGCCTGTGGATGTGCTTTTTGGGCAAGAGCGGGCCGTGGCTGGAGCAGCCGAGCCTGTGCTTTGAGGTGCGGCCGGAGGGCTATCGCTATGGCTTCCTGCACTTTTGCAGACCGCGTGACATGGAAGATTTCCGCCGCCTGATCAGCGGACGGCCCGACGAATTTTTAAAGATCGTCGAAAAGGCGGAGCGTGAGAGCGGCGTGCGGCTGTACGGCGACGAATACGCGCGGCCAAAGCCCTGCCCCGACCCCAGATTGGAGCGATTTTATCGCTTAAAATGGCTGAACGGCAACAAGGACTGCCCGCCGGACGACCTGCTGTATTCCGAGGCGCTGGTCGACGAGGTGCGACGGAGCTTTTCGGCTTGGCTGCCGCTGCTGCGCTATTTGCAGCGCATGGGCTGAGCCGCAGGCGCAGAAAACGGGCGGCGAGAGCGCCCGCATGACAGCAAAAACGCATAAACACAATATAAAAATAGAATGATTCAAAGCATAGGAGGCTGCCATGAAACAAAGCCGCACCAAGCAGATCGTGACGATCTGCACCATCGCGGGGATCGTGCTGATCCTTGCGCTGGCGCTGGTTGCCGTCGGCAACATCATCGACGACCCCGGCCGGACGCTGTTTGGCTACCATCTGTTCTTCTCCGACAGCAACGGAATGCGGGAATTTGACAGCGGTGACCTGCTGGCGATCAAGCCGGTCGACCCGACGACGCTGGCCGCGGGCGATATTATCGCCTTTCTTTCCTCGGACGGGCGCATCGTGGTGCACGCGATCCGCAGCGCTACCGTTGCGGGAGGTCAGCCCGGATTTGTCACTTACGCAACGGGAAGCGACAAGGATGATGAGAATGTAGTCTTGTATGATGATGTTCTCGGAAAATATGACAAGGTGTTGCCCGCGGCGGGCACGCTCTTCGGCTTTCTGAAGGAGGGGGAAACGGGCGGCACCGCGGAGCACGCGACCCTGCCGACGCAGGAGGTCACGGAGCCTGCGACCGACGCGCAGACCCAGCCGGTGACGACCGAGGCGGCGACTCAGCCGGACACGACGGAAGTGCCGCCCGAACCAGCCGCGCAGCCCGCGGAGATCACGACGGAGGCGTTGGCCAAGCCATGGCGGAACGCGCGCCGGACCTTCGGCCCGCTCGAGCTTGACGGCCCGGACGAGGAGCTGTTGACGCAGCACGCACTTGACCTGCGCGCTGACGGCACGGTGGAGGATACGAGCTTTTATTACATACGCATCGACCCGGACACCTGGCAGATGGGCGACCCGTGCTCCCTCGTCGAGGGGACGTACTGGAGCATTCCGTCCATGGGCTTCCCATACCGTACCGGTACGTGGAGCTATGCAGACGGCAAGCTCACAATAAATTTTGACTATGACATGTTTTTTGATACTCCTGCGACGACCGTCATCTACCCCATTGAGCTGATCGACGGCGAGCTGTACGTGGCCGGTGAGCGGTTCGTCTCCGACGCGACCACGACGCAGGCGCTGTGCGACGCCTTTGGCATTGCGTATCAATAAAATTTCGGCGAAAAAGGAAAGAAATGCACCGGCTGCGGACGCAAAGCTTGCGTTCGCAGCCGGTGTTGATTTTTGGAAAGGAAAATGCGCAAGGAATTGGGAAGCGAAAATCGCCGATTTCCGCACAAAGTAATCGCGACGGCAAAAATCAGCGCGGATGGCTTATTTTTTGCCGAAGTGCGGGGAGGCGAGCTATGAAATTGTTTAATAAAATGACGGCGTTGGTGCTGGCGCTGCTGCTTCTGACGGGCGGCGCGTGGGCGGCCGCGCCGGAAACGGTCATTCCGGGCGGAAACACGATCGGACTGGAGCTGAAGCTCGAGGGGGTGGCGATCGTTGAGTTTTCCGACCCGGCGCCGGAGAGCGCCGGCCTGCGCCGTGGCGATCTGGTGCAGAAAATCGACGGCGTGCCGGTCGCGTCCGTCGCGGACATCGTATCGCGTGTGGAACGCTCGGCCGGGCGGGTGCTGCGGCTGACCGTGCGGCGTGACGGCAAGGAAAAGACCTTTCAAATTGCGGCGCGGCAGGATGGCGGCGTCTGGCGGCTGGGTATTTTGGTGCGCGACGGCATCACAGGGATCGGCACGGTGACGTATTACGATCCGTCCGACGGGACGTTCGGTGCGCTGGGGCACGGCGTGAACAACGGCGCCTCCGGAGAGCTGCTGCCGATGCGCGCGGGAACGGTGCTGGCCTCGCAGGTCGCGTCGGTCACGCGCGGAGAAAAGGGCGCGGCCGGCGCGCTGCAGGGAGCAATCCGTCGCGGAGGCGCTTGCGGTGAAATTTTAAAGAACACCGATTGCGGCATTTTCGGCACGTTTCCTTCGGCGGAGGGCGCGGAGGTCCCGGTCGCGAAGCCCGGGCAGGTGCATACCGGCGCGGCGACGATCCGCTCCAATGTCGAGGGCTCATCGGTCGGAGAATACGCTGTGCGCATCACGGCGATCCGCTCCGATGACGCGCGCGGCCGCAACCTCCTTCTGGAGGTGACCGATCCCGTCCTCCTGCAAAAAACCGGCGGCATCGTGCAGGGCATGGTCAGGAGGTATAATAGGGACAACACGGCAAAGCCTTGAAAATCAAGGGTTTCGGCGATTTTTTGCGGTTTTTTGGCAGAAAAGCCGAGCGGCAGTCCTATTATACAAAAAGTATTGTAAAAGTATGCTAAGTAGGTAAAAGTGCACCGGCCGGTTCAAGGCTTTTCCGTCAGAACATTCGAGGAGGAAGCGCAAAAATGAAACAGCCTTTGCAGGAAAAATTCACATTCCGGGAAATCGATTTGGCGGAACTCCGCCCGTTCCCTGACCATCCGTTCGGCGTGCGCGACGATGCCGCAATGGCGGAGCTGACCGAAAGCGTCCGAACATACGGCATTCTTGTCCCGGCGCTCGCACGGCCGCTGGACGACGGCAGCTATGAGCTGGTTTCCGGCCATCGGCGAAAGCGCGCCTGCGAGCTGACGGGGTGCAGGACCATGCCGGTCATCGTGCGGAATCTTGATCGCGATGCCGCGATAATCATTCTGGTGGACAGCAACATCCAGCGGGAAAACATTCTGCCGAGCGAGAAGGCCAAGGCATATAAGATGAAGCTCGAAGCAATCAAGCGGCAGGGAGCGCGACGCGATTTAACTTCCCGACAACTTGTCGGGAAGTTGGAGGCAGCGGACAAAGTCGGGGAAACGACCGGCGAGAGCGGCCGCCAGATCCAGCGCTATATCCGCCTCACCGAGCTGCAGCCGGAGCTTCAGCAGATGGTGGACGACGGCAAAATCGGCATGACGCCTGCGGTGGAGCTGTCATACCTGAAGCCCGCGGAGCAAAAGCTGCTCCTCGACACCATCGACAGCGAACAGGCGACCCCTTCCCTCTCGCAGGCGCAGCGCATGAAACGCCTCTCGCAGGCAGGCAAGCTCACCGACGACTCCATGCTCGCCATCATGATGGAGCAGAAAAAACCGGAAAACTGGAACCTGACCCTCCCTATGGACCGCATCAAACCCTACTTCCCCCGCTCCTACACCCCGCAGCGCATGGAAGAAACGATCTTCAAACTCCTAGCCAACTGGCAAAAAACCCGCCAACGGGAGCAGCGGCGATGATAGCGGCAGAAATCGGATGCCCTCCGGAGTGAAAATTCACTCCGGAGGGTGAATGAAGAGTGAATTTTCACTGTTTAGAGTGAACGAAGGGTGAATTTTCACCCTCGAAAGTGAATGCGGAGTGAATTTTCACTTTGTGCTCCTACGTCCAAGGAAAGAAATTTGGAAAAATGTGCGAATCCAGCATAGAAAATGCCGGAAAAATGTGTTTGCTTATGAAAAACTGTTATTCTGCATGATACGAAACCAATTGCTTTTTTGGCAAATCTGAATTGAGGAGGGCGAAACATGATATATTCCTTTGACGAAATTCAGCAGCGCGCTGCACCGCTCATCAAGAAATATGGCATCCCCGCCCTGTATTTGTTCGGTTCCTACGCCAGAGGCGAGGCCACGGATGACCGCGACATGGATTTTCTGGTAGACACGACCGGGACGGAACTTACCTCGCTGCTGCGCTTAGGTGCGCTTTACTGCGACTTGGAAGATACCTTCGGCAAAGCAATTGACCTGATTACCGTCAGCTCCATTATGCAGCCGTCAACCGCGGAAAGCGATTCCGATTTTACGGCAACGGTATTAAAAGAAAGAGTGAAGCTGAATACTATCGCATGACTTACAGCGTATCTGGCCGAATATGGTGAAATCAGCGACGAAGATTTGCAGGAATTGCTGAATATCAAAAAACCAGAGCCTATCTTCTCACCCGCCAAATGAACGAGGTCGGACTGATCAAAATCCTCGGCAAGGGCGCGGATAAAAAGTATGAATTGAAGCGAACAACATGAGTTCAACTTTTTGGGCCAGAAAACTTGAACTCATTTTTGAAATCATGGTAAAACGAAATGATTTTTAAAATGAGGTTAACTTTTGAAAGGGCCTAACTTCAATTACAGGATGGCAAAAATTGGAGGACTATGCACCACACAGGCGCTGGTGTTTCCACCAAATGAGTCATTCTTGTAGTGTGCGCTGTGTAAAATCAGCGGTCGCTGCCAATACCTGCTCTGACTGATCCTATAGCAGTTGTTCGGAATTTCCGAACAACTGCTTTTTCCTAGGCCACACTTTTCGAAAAGGCGTTCACCTGCCAGACTCCAGTTTGGCGAACCTGTCGGAATTCTCGACAGGTTGCGGTTTCGTCAAGTTTTCCACCATTATGAATGAGAACAATATGTCATACAACGTTTGAACAGTACATTTAATATATCTCAGCCACCTGAGACTGCGCCAGCCTGACGTTGCCACCGTTAGCCTATGGCGCACCATCACAAACGATGATTTCGCCGGTATTTCCTTCTACTGCATGAGATCAATTGTCTCAGCAAATTTGAGAAGTTCTTTATGATTTTCACTACTCGGTTCATGAAGATCAACAAATGATTGAGAAAAGACTGCAGTTTTCTTCTTATGCATCTGCCACCATGTGAATATAATCACACCATACAAACTTGGCGTATTTGGTAATCTATGATGCCGTGATGGGACATATAAAGATGAAGAAGATTGGAGGCTTGCCAGATCAAGCGATTCAAACTTTTCCCTGAAATAATCGGCAAACGCTGGAATAACCTTACGACCTTTAACAAATACGTCGGAAAGTGGGTTTGTGCTGAATGATCTGCTATTAAAGTATTCGTAATACTTATGTACGCAAACCATCACGGCCGTCAACAGTTCCATACACATAAACGAATAATCTCGTTTCTCCTTAAAAAGTAGTTTATGTGCAATCGTTGCTTTTTTCACGAGCTGTTCTTGTGTGCGGACGTCAATGTCTTTAAAAATGGCCTGTAAACATTCCTCTACGGAATCATCAAACGGGAACAGATCTTTGTCAAACATGGCGATATAGTCCGCGTGTTTTTCTGTTATCCGTTCCGAAACCGTGCCGGTATCCAGCATTATTTCAAAACTGATAAATTTTTCGAGATACTTTTCCGGGTTTTCGAAGCCGAATAAGTTCTGTACGCTGGCAACAAGCTGCGGTTTGTCAATTGCGATAATAGTAATGGTGTTGGGCTGCTTTTCCGTCAAATGATGCAGGCGCTCCAAAACTTTGACGGCGTATTCCGGAGCACACCGGTCCAACTCATCTACAATAAGAATGAGGGTATGCTCCTCTGCAATTTTGGCCAAGAGCTCTTTGAGCTTGGCCATCACCTTTTTGAATCCGAAATAGGCATCGAACTCGTGAGCGTTCGCAAATGCTGCACTACCTTCCTTTTTCCCGTTGCACACAGTTTCATAAGCACCGAAAATGTCTAGCCCTGTTCGTGTTTTTACAAAGGAATTCGCCATAGACAACAGCGCAACACCGGTCGCCTTTAACATTCCTAAGACTTCTTGTTTTTCCTTGCTATCTGGAAACATTTTTGTTTTTTCTTCAATCATGGGAATCATGGCGGCAACAATCGCCACGAGGGGTTCTTCATAATAGTCGTATTCCCAGCAATTATAACGGACGACAAAATATCCGCTGCCTTCGCTCTCATCGGATCGAATCGCATTGACCTTTTCCTCAAACATATCTAGGACAAAGCTCTTTCCGCATCCCCATTGACCATTTATCGCGAAGCAAGTGGATGCCTTTGCCTCTGAAATGCTCTGTGTGATTTTCATCAGTCTTTCAACATATTCATCCCGGTTAAGAATGTCGAGCCTATCCATTTGCACACCTCAATTTCTCTTTATGTAATTACATAGCTGAACATATTGACATATTTAGTATAACGGACAGCGTGTGTCAATGTCAATACAACGATGCCGAGGAATGCGAATGTCGGCGTGAAGCAATCAGAATTATAGGCAATATTGCGCTGCCCACTCTCGGCGCCGTGCAGTATGATAGCAATGCCCCTCATCGCGGACTCGTATCATCAATCCTCCCAATCCGGGGACGCCCGGAGGGCGGGTGGGGGATGGTGGTTCGCTTCCCGTGTCCCCCCGGAAAAATTTACCGCAGGAAATCGGGGGCGGCGACGGTGGGATTTTCCGCCAAGGGGGAGGTCTGCCGTTTTTTGATGCTTGGTCGGGCAGATGCAGCGGCCCCCTCTCCACACCTCTCCCCCGTTACTACCTGTTACCAGCCGAAAAAGAAAGGAGGGCGGCAACAATGGAGGCAAAGACGATCATCGGCATCGCGATGGTGCTTTTCATCATCGGCGCGCTGGTTTTCCTGAAAATCAGGAACAAAAAGTAAAACAAAACACGCAAACGGGCGGCAATCCCATGCCGCCCGTTTTCTATGCCAAAAGCAAGGAGGAATGATCTTGAACACTCAATCGGAAGAAAAGAAAATCTTTCACGCCGTCTCGTTATCCGGCGGAAAGGACAGCACGGCGATGCTGCTGCTCATGATGGAGCGCGGGCTGCCGATCGACGCGGTACTGACCGCGGATACGGGGATGGAATTCCCGGAAATGTACGAGCATCTTCACAAGCTGGACGAGCATCTGTATCGGGAGCGCGGCCTGCATTTGTCTTGGCTGCGCCACCCGAAGGGCTTTGAATGGCTGATGTTCGAGGAAAAGAAGCAGCGCCCGTCCAGCATCGAGCGGCGGCAGCAGCGCGGCACCTCGCTTTACGGGAACGGCTGGCCCGGCGTCCGCGTGCGCTGGTGCACCGGTCAGCTCAAAACGCATCTGATCCGCCGCGAACTTAATCGCCTGAAGGGACAATATACGACGGTCAGCTATGTCGGAATCGCCGCGGACGAGCCGAAGCGCATCAAAAACGAACGCTATCCGCTGGTGGAATGGGGCATTACGGAACAGAAAGCGCTGCAAATATGCTATGACCGGGGCTACGATTTTGGCGGGCTGTATCAAATCTACCGCCGCTGCTCCTGCTGGTGCTGCCCGCTGCAGGGCATCGGGGCGCTGCGCAAGCTCCGGCAGCACCATCCCGAACTGTGGGCGCGGCTGCGGGAGATGGACAAACGCGCATTGGAGCAGTTCGGCTCCAATCCCTTGGGGCAATTCAAAAAGGACTGGACCGTGGAGCGGCTGGAGCAGCGCTTTGCGGCGGAGGCGCGGCAGCTGACCATTGCGGCGGCGGGAAAGGAGCGGGAACGATGATGGGCGGCGCACCGACAGTTTCCCCATGGGGTACGGTCGAGCATTGCGCCCTGCTCTGCCCCGGCGTGTACGAGGTCAGCACCGCCAGCCACGGCGGAATTATGGTACGGCTGGATGCGGCCGAGCAGTTCCTGTCCGCCGAGGCGCGGGCCGTTGGCTTCTGCGAAGGCGGGTATCTGCACTTCGAGGAGGACTGCGATGCGCCGGTGGCGCTGCGCGAGCTGCTGGACCGGGGCCTGATTTCGCCCCGAACCGACCGCTATTTCCCGCCCGGTGCGTACGAGGCCTGCATCGACCGCAGCCTGCAGCGCTGGCATCCGGACTATTGGCAGGCAAGACAAGCGCGCCGCTCCGCCGAGCGACCGAAAGATCGAGGAAACGAAAGATGACGAAGCCAAAACACATCCTTTGGAGCAGCAAGCCGAACGATTCGGCCGCCGGGACGGGCGGCATCCGGGCTATGCCGAAATCAAAAGCGGCAACCTCAAAAAACAAGCCTGCGGAGCGAGTTCCGCAGGCTTTGGTTATGCCTTGATATATTTTTGATTTTTGCTGCTTGGCTTATCGGGAAGCGTCCGTTTTAATTTGCCCGAATCAAGCAATGGATTCAGAATGCTTTGGCAGAAATATTCTCGATTTGCGATCCCAATATGCCTTTGGATTTCTTCGCGGGAACGAGGAACAGCGCAATAGTCCAACAGCGTTTGCTCACGATCCTGCGTGGTATTCTGCACGGTATCTTGCGTGGTATCCTGCGCGGACGCCGGACCGACCTTGGCGGTCGCGATCGGCTTCGGCGGAATGATGGTACGGAACAGATCCCCCTCGATGAACTGCGGCGCTCCGCAGGAATACAGCTTGGTATATTTATAGGTGTTGCGCATACCGGAGCCGAGTTCGTCGGCAAGGGATACCTCGCGAAACACCTTTGCGATCGGTGGGTTTTTGGAAAACGGTCGGAATTGCGCCGGATCCAGCATTCCGATAAGGGATTGACATTTCTGCGTCCTTTGTGTATAATATAAACGAGATTATCATAAAATAGTTTATCATACGAGGGGGCGAGCCTATGAAATTCATCGGCAGAAAAACGGAGCTGGCCAAACTGAACGCAGAATACGAGCATGACGGCAGCTTTGTAGTGATCTATGGTCGCCGCAGAGTCGGAAAAACGACATTGATCAAGGAATTTTTGAAACAAAAAACGGCGTTTTACTTCCTTGCAACGGAAGAGCTTGAAACGCAGAGCATGAAGCGCCTTGCCGGAGTGATTGCACGAACGACGAAAAACAGCCTACTGCAAAAGGCGTCCTTTTCCGATTGGATGGATCTGTTCCAAGTGATCGCTGACTATGAGCCGGGACAAAAGAAGGTGCTGGTGATCGACGAGTTTCCCTATCTCGTCAAGACCAATCCAGCCTTCCCCTCCATTCTGCAAAATGCCTGGGATGAACTGCTCAAGGACAGCAACATTATGCTGATCCTTTCCGGATCGTTGATCGGCATGATGCAGAAGCACGCACTTTCCTATGACAGCCCTTTGTACGGACGCAGAACCTCGCAGATGCGGTTGGCTCCGCTGCCGTTCACAGATATTTATGCCGTTCAGAAGCGGCCCTTTGATCTGGCCGTGGAACAGTATGCCGTGACCGGCGGTGTGCCGAAATATCTGGAGTTCTTCCAGGATGACCGGGATCTGCTGGACCAGATCAAGGACGTGGTATTGTCCAAAAACGGCTTTCTGTATGAGGAGCCGAACTTCCTGCTGAAAAGCGAGTCCATGACGGCGGTGAACTACTTCTCCATCATTAAGGCGATTGCAGATGGAAACCATAAGCTGGGGAAGATCGCCGGTGTGCTGGGACAGGAAACCTCAGCGCTGACGCCGTATCTGTCTACGCTTTCGGAACTGGGATTTGTAGAAAAACGGACACCCGTCACCGAAAAGAACCCGGAGAAATCCAGAAAAGGTCTGTACTTTATCGCAGACAACTTTATCCGCTTTTGGTTTCGCTATGTGTATCCGTACAAGGGCGAGCTGGAATTGGACAATATGCAGATCGTTCTGGATGAGATCCAAAAGGACTTCATTGAGAAATTCGTGGCGTTTGCTTATGAGGACATCTGCAAGGACATCTTTGCAAAGCGCTGCAAAGACGGTACGGTGTCATTTACCCTTTCCCGCATCGGCTCTTATTGGCTGAATGATTTTGACGGCGATACAGAAATTGATGTCATGGCCGTAGATCAGCAGAACAAGCGGATATTTGCCGGCGAATGCAAATACCACA